>CAZOHN010000125.1:0-10595 GCA_964579325.1 uncultured Rhodobacterales bacterium | reverse complement strand
CGGGTCCAGCCCGATGGAACGCACCCACTCCCGCACAACGCGGGCGTATTGCTGGGTCGAGATGTGCAGGCGTTCCTGGACTCCACCGGGCCAGAGGAATTCGGAGCCGTCCGTCAGGGGCTTGCCCATCCGGCGCGCGAGCGACCTGCGCGTGCCTTTGGTGATCTCGAACCGGACCGGTCGCCAGGTCTTGATCTGGACGATGAAGGCGCGTTCCTCGACCTGGCCTGCTGCGCAGATGTCCGCGACCTTGAGTTTCACCAGGTCACAGCCGCAAAGTCTGGCTCGTCGATGGCGCGGATGAAGAGCGCTAGGACGCGGTGGTTCTCGGCGCTCTCCAGCCGAACGCGGAAGGCCTGGACGTGTCTTGGCATCAGTGGACGTATCTGACCGACGACGCGGCCCTTGTTCCAGGCGGGACGGCAGGCGGGAATGGCAGGCGCGAATGGCAGGCAGGTTGGCAGTGGGCATGGCAGTTCCTCCCATCCGCCACGCCCTGCCACGACACCAACCCGACGTTGGTCATCCATGATAGCAAGGGGGATCGGCGAGACGGCACGGCCTACCGCGGGGCCCATCTCGCCCAACGCGGCGTCTTGTCAGAACACGCGCAGGTAGCGGACTTTGCATGCTTGCGAACTAAGACTGCGCTTCGCGACGCGCCCGGCCCAACTCGGCCGTTCGTGGCCGGCGCGGCGAACGGCAGCTTCGACCATCTCGTGCTGGGGGCGGCTGACCCGAAAGCGTCGCGTCGCGGGCGCCGTCCGGCCGAATCCCATGCCAATCAGGCATGTCTGTTGACCAGACGTTCTGCCGTGAACTTGTCCGTGATGAGAACGTCGGTCACTCCGGTCCTGAGTGCGCCCCGGATCGCTTCCGTCTTGGCTTGTCCTCCGGCGAGCGCGAGCACACGATCGACGCCCTGCAGTTCCTCGAGCGACATTCCGATCACCCGGTCGTCGAGCGGCGTCTTCACGATGGTTCCTTCCCTGTCGAAGAACCGGAGACTGATGTCGCCGACCCCGCCCGCGTCCTTGATTGCGGCAATCTCGCGCGAGGTGAAGATGTTGCCCGACCGGGCAAGCATGTTCGACGGCTCCATGGCGCCGATTCCGACGATGGCGAGCGTGATCTGGCCGAAAAGGTCCATGGTCTCGCGCACGAAGGGGTCGCCGAGGAGCACGAGCTTGCCTTCCCGCGACTGCGCGACGCCGGGCGCGTTCAGAAGATGCGCCTCGGCCCCTGTGAGCCGGGCGAGCCGGGTGGTGAGCTGGTTGGCGTGGATCTGCACCGTCGGGTCCCCGATCCCGCCGAGCGTCTGGACCACGTAGCGCGCCTTGCCGGACTTCATCGGATGGATGTTGTCCACCATCTTGAGGATCGTCTCGGACCAGCTCGACACCCCGATGATCTCGTCGGTCTGGAGCGTGGTCTCGAGGAAATGCGCCGCGGCTTCGCCGATCCGGGCCATGATGGCGCCGTTCCTGTCCTCGGAGCATTCGACGACGATCGCCTCCACGAGGCCGAACTCGCGGCGCAGAGCGAGTTCGAGTTCGGCATAGGTGCCCAGCGGAGCCACGACCGTGGTCCGGACGATCTCCTCCTCCTCGGCTCGCTTGAGCATCCGGGACACGGTCGCCTGCGAGATGCGCATTTGACCGGCGATGTCTGCCTGCCGCATACCGTCGACATGGTACATCTGCGCGATGCGGGCAATCATGCGAAGTTCGTGGAGGCGTGACAACTCGACCGATCCTGCTGGCTTTCAGATGGCGTCCTCTTCACCCTAAAGCAATGTTCGGGCAATAGCCCGGCGCCATTCCGACCGAAGGGCCTCGCGCCGCTCCGCCGGCATGTCTCCCGCGATAGGCGCGCCGTGATCGGCAAGCCGGGCGATGGTTTCGAGGTCGGGCCAGACGCCCGAGGCAAGCCCGGCGAGGTGCGCCGCGCCGAGCGCCGAGGCCTCCGGGCGGCGGCAGGGGGTCACTGCGTGGCCGAGGGCGTCCGCGACGAGCCGCATGAGGAAGGCGTTTCGGCTGGGGCCTCCGTCGACGAAGATGCGCCCGATGCCGCCCGCCGCGATCTTCATGATGTCGAAGACGTCGGCCACCTGAAACGCCATGCTGTCCGCGGCCGCCCGGGCGACATGAGCCGGGGTGGAGCCGAACGACAGCCCGCAGACCAGCCCGCGCGCCTCGGTGTTCCAGTGGGGCGATCCAAGCCCGACATGCGCGGGAACGAGCGATACGCCGCCGCTTCCCTCGGTGCTTTCGGCGAGGGCCACGACCGCCTCGGGCCCGTCGAGCCCGAGGAGCCTGGCCGTCCACGGCAGGATCGAGGCGCTGACGAGGATGTTGCCTTCGAAGCCGAAGGTGGACCGGCCGCCGATCGACCAGGCGATCGTCGTGGTGATGCCCGCGGGCGGCTCGACGAAGTCCGGGATCGTCGTCATGATCGAGGAGCCGGTGCCGAAGGTGACCTTCGCATCGCCCGGGCCGAAGGCGCCGTGCCCGAAGAGTGCGGCGTGGGAATCGCCGATGGCCGCGGCGATGGGCACGCCGTCGGGCAGGGGCGCGACCCCGGCGACCGTTCCGAAGAGATGCGCGGAATCCCGCACCTCGGGCAGCGCCGCCTCGGGGATCCCGAAGAGCGCGCAGAGGTCCGGGTCCCAGCGGCCCGAGCGCAGGTCGAGAAGCTGCGTGCGCGACGCGTTCGACCTGTCGGTGACATGGACGCGGTTGCCGGTGAGGCGCCAGATCAGCCAGCTGTCCACGGTCCCGATGCAGACATCCTTGCCCGCGCCGGCGTGCTGCCCGAGAAGCCAGGCGGCCTTGGTGGGCGGAAACATGGGATCGAGGGGCAGCCCGGTGCGGGAGATCACGTCGGGCTCGTGCCCCGCGGCGCGCAGCGCCTCGCAGGCGGCGGCGGTCCGGCGGCATTGCCAGGACAGGACGGGTCCGAGCGGCGCGCCGCTGCGGCGGTCCCAGATCAGGATCGACTCGCGCTGGTTCGAGATGCCGAGCGCCGCGATGTCGGCCTCCGGCGCCTTCGCCCGGCAGTCGGCGATCGCGGCGAGCGTCGCCTGCCAGATCGCTTCGGCGTCCTGTTCGACCCATCCGGGCCGGGGATGCGCGATCGGGACGGGGGCGGCGCCGCTCGCGACGATCTCTCCCGCCCGGGAGACGAGGATGGCCTTGGCGTTCGTGGTTCCTTCGTCGATGGCGAGGACGAGGGGCTCCCGCATGGCTACTCCTTCCGGGCCAAGAGGTCCGCTGCGCTCTTCGCGATGGCCTCGGGCGACATCCCGAATTCGTCAAGCAGGAAATTCGCCGATCCGGTCGGCGCGAAAACCCCCGGCACGCCGAGCAGCTTCATCGGCACTGGCCGTGTCTCCACCACGACTTCGGCCACAGCGCTGCCGAGCCCGCCGAAGACGGTGTGTTCCTCGCAGGTGAGGATCGCGCCCGTTTCCTCGGCCGCGGCGCGAAGGGCGTCGCGGTCGATGGGGCGGACGGTGGCCATGTTGAGCACGCGGGCCGAAACGCCGCGGGCCTCCAGGATCTGTGCGGCCTGGAGCGCGCGGTGGGTGAGGACGCCGTTGGCGACGATCGTCAGATCACCCCCGTCGCGCAGGACATTCGCGCGCCCCGGTTCGAAGACATGGTCCTCGGGCAGCAGATCGGGCACGCCCACGCGGCTCAGCCGCAGGAAGCATGGCCCCACATGGGCCGCCGCCCAGCGAACCGCGGCGGCGGTCTCGATCCTGTCGGCGGGCGCGATGACGGGGATGTTGGGAAGCGCCCGGATCCAAGCGAAGTCCTCGATCGAGTGATGCGTCGGACCGAGTTCGCCATAGGCCATCCCGGAGCTAATTCCCACGAGCTTCACGTTGGTGAGCGAATAGGCCACGTCCGCCTTGATCTGTTCGAGCGCGCGGCCCGTCAGGAAGGGCGAGGCGCCGCAGACGAAGGGGAGCTTTCCTCCGTTCGCAAGCCCCGCGCCCACGCCCACCATGTTCTGTTCGGCGATGCCGACGTTGATCAGCCGCTCGGGGAACTTCTCGCGGAACGTGCCGAGCTTGGAGGAGCCGACCGAATCGTTGCAGACGGCGACGATGTCGGGGTTCTCCGCCCCGAGCGCCTCGAGAACGCCGACGAAGGCGTCGCGGCAATCGTGGAGCGTGGCCGACTCGAAGGGCGCGTTCATCCGGCGGCCTCCTCCAGTTCGGCCATCGCCTGCCGGTACTGCGCCTCGTTCGGCACCTTGTGATGCCAGGCCACGTCGTCCGACATGAACGAGATGCCGTGACCCTTGTTCGTGTGGGCGACCACGCATTTCGGCCGTCCCTTCGCCGCCGTCTCCCGCGACAGAGCCCGGCAGATCTGCGCCATGTCGTGGCCGTCGATCTCCTCGACCTCCCAGCCGAAGGCGGCGAGCTTGGGGGCGAAGGGCGCGAGATCGTTGGTTTCCGACAGGCGCGCGCCCTGCTGGAGGCGGTTGTGGTCGATGATCAGGGTCAGGTTGTCGAGCCGGAACTGCGCGGCGGCCATGATGGCCTCCCAGTTGGAGCCCTCCTGCATCTCGCCGTCGCCGGTGATCACGAAGGTGCGCCAGTCCGCACCGTCGAGCTGGGCGGCCTTGGCCATGCCCACCGCGACCGGAAGCCCGTGTCCGAGCGGGCCGGTGTTGGTCTCCACGCCCGGGACCTTGAGCCGGTTGGGGTGGCCGTTCAGGCGCGAATGCGGCTTGAGGAAGGTCGCGATCTCCTCCCTCGGAATGAACCCGCGCTCCGACAGCACGATGTAGAGCGCGAGCGCGGAATGCCCCTTGCTCAGGACCATCCGGTCGCGCCCGGGGTCCTCGGGCTTGTCGGGGTCGACCGAGAGCACGTGGAAATACAGGGCGGTGAGGATGTCGATCACCGACATCTCCCCGCCCACGTGACCCGCTCCTGCCTCGAACACGGCCTGCAGGTCGCGTCTCCGGATACGGTTCGCCAGGGCGCTCAGGTCGCGGGGATGCATCATGACCCTTCGTGATGAATATTTATTCCCTATTAGCTAAACATTCCAAACGTCGTCTTGTCAAGCGCTCCGCCGCCGGAAAAGATGAAGTCGCTGCCAAAGGCGAGGCTTGACATGGCGTCCGTGCGTCGAATAGCATTTTCCATCAGCAATGAATAAAAATTCGCAAAGGGGAGGTGGAATGTCGCAGGCCGAGGTCCGGGAACGACCGCCGATCCGCGAGATGTTCTCGTTCGGCGGCGCGACGGGGCCGCTGATCGGGCTCATCCTGCTCTGCGTCGTCCTGTCCTTCGCGACCGATTCCTTCCTGTCGGTGCGGAACTTCCTCAACATCCTCGACCAGATCACGGTCATCGGCATCATTGCGGTGGGCATGACCTTCGTCATCCTGATCGGCGGGATAGACCTTTCGGTCGGATCGGTCCTTGCGCTGTCGATGATGGTCCTGGGCTTTCTGCACGTGGAGGCGGACCTGCCGATGGCGCTGGCCATCACCGGCGCGCTCGTCGCTTCGGCCCTCTGCGGGGTCGTGTCGGGCCTGCTCGTTACCGTCTTCATGGTCCCCGCCTTCATCGCAACGCTCGCGATGATGTCGATCGCGCGGGGACTGGCGAACATGATCACCAACGGCTCGCAGATCATCGGGTTCGAGCCGTGGTTCAACATGGCCGCGATCATCCGGCACGGAGGCTTCATCACGATGACCGTGGCGATGATGCTGACGGTCTTCGTGCTCGCGCTCCTGTTCCAGCGCTATCGCGAGGGCGGGCGCATCCTCTACGCCATCGGCGGCAATCCGGAGGTCGCGCGGCTCGCCGGCATCAACGTCAAGCGGACGACGGTTCTTGTCTACATGGCCTGCGCCGCTCTGTCGGGCCTCGCGGGCATCCTGCTCGCCGCCCGTCTCGACGCGGTGCAGCCCTCGATCGGCGTTGCCTACGAACTCGACGCCATCGCCGCCGTCGTCATCGGCGGCACCAGCCTGTCGGGCGGCACCGGCGGGGTGGGCGGCACCATCATCGGGGTCCTCATCATCGGCGTGCTGCGCAACGGGCTGAACCTGCTCGGCGTCTCGCCCTTCCTGCAGGCCGTCATCATCGGCCTTGTGATCGTCATGGCCGTCGCGGCCGAGACCATCAAGCACAGGAGAGGCTGATCACGGCGCCCGGAGGGTTCCGCCGCGCCATCAGGACGGGTCCACAACGGGCCTCAATCGGTCCGGCAACTTCGGACCACCACAGAGGAGGAGAAGACATGACATCCGCACTGAGGGCCCTGATCGCGACGACCGCGATCTCCGCCATTGCCGGGCCGGCGTCGGCCGAGGGAGTGGGCATCAGCAAGATCGGCCTCGCCGTGCCGAACCTGCAGGCCGACTTCTTCAACCAGATCAAGCTCGGCGTCGAGAACTATGCCACCAAGCTGGGAATCGAGGTCGTCGTGGTCGACGCCAAGGGCGACACCGCGACCCAGGTGAGCCAGGTCCAGGACCTCATCACCCAGGGTATCGACGCCTTCATCTACATCCCCGCGGGCGCCGCGGCCGCCGCGGTGCCGACGCGCCTCGCGCGGGCGGAAGGCATCCCGGTGATCAACGTCGACCGGGAGCCCGAAGGTGAGCCCGGCGATACCGTGATCTACGGCGAGAACGTGATGTCCGCCTACGAGGTCTGCTCGCATATCATCGGGCTTGCCGGAGGCTCGGGCAAGATCGCGATTATCCACGGCCAGAAGGGAACCACGCCCGAAGTGCAGCGCTTCGAAGGCTGCCAGATGGCCATCGACGAGAACCCGGGCGTCGAACTCGTGGCCCAGCAGTGGAGCCAGATGTGGTCGCCCGACGAAGGCTTCTCCATCGGCCAGAACATGCTCCAGGCGCATCCCGACCTGCGGATGGTCTTCGGACAGGCCGATGGTCTTGCGATGGGCGCGGCGCAGGCGGTCATGGGCGCGGGCCTTGCCGATCAGGTCATCGTCGGCGGCTATGACGGCGATGTCGCGGCGCTCGAGTCGCTCGCCCGCTGCGACACGCCCTTCGTCGTGACCGCGACGCAGAGCACGCAGGCGATGGGCGTCCTTGCCGTGAACTCCGCCATCGCGGTGGCGAACGGCGCGCGCGTCCCCGTGCGGCAGATCCCGAACGCCGTGCTCACCACCTGCGAGAACGCGCAGCAGTTCGTCGACAACCACCCGTGATGCGGCTGCCGGCACCCGAACGCACCTTGCGTGACCCATGACGAACCCGGGCAGACCTCCGATCCTGACCTTGCGGGGCATCCGGAAGTCGTTCGGACCGATCGAGGTTCTGCACGGCATGGATCTCGACATCCATGCCGGGGAGGTCGTGGCGCTTCTTGGCGAGAACGGTGCCGGCAAGTCGACCGTTTCGAACATCGTCTCGGGGAGGATCTCGGCTTCCTCGGGACAGATGACCTGGCAGGGCGCGGACTACGCGCCCTCCAACCCCCGCGCTGCCATAGATGCGGGCGTCGCCATGATCCACCAGGAACTCCTCCTGCTTCCGCATCTCTCCATCGCCGAGAACATCTTCGTCGGCCGCTATCCCATGCGGCGCGGCATGGTCGACCGGGCGGAAATGGCCCGGCGCGCGCAGGGCGGTCTCGAGAGGCTCGGGCTGCGGGTCTCGCCATGGCGGCCGGTAGCGGGTCTGTCGACCGCCAACCAGCAGCTCATCGAGATCGCCAAGGCGCTGACGCTCGACGCGAAGCTCCTGATCCTCGACGAGCCGACCGCGGCACTCGGCGGCGAAGAGACCCAGCTCCTCTTTCGGCAGATCGAGCGGCTGAAGGCGGCGGGTGTGGGCATCGTCTACATCTCCCACCGGCTCGAGGAGATTCGCCAGATCGCGGACCGCGTCGTCGTGATGCGCGACGGCGAGAAGGTGCGCGAATTCGACAGCGCCGACGTTCCCGTCCGCACGATCGTCGAGGCGATGGTGGGCCGGAGCATGGAACAGATGTTCCCGCCGCTGGCTGTGCCCGCGCCCGAGACGGTGCTCGAGGTCGAGGGCCTGACCTCGCCCGCCGGACGCTTCCGGGACGTGAGCTTCTCCGTCCGCAAGGGGGAGATCTTCGGCATCGCGGGGCTCGTGGGGGCAGGGCGAACCGAACTCGTCCGCGCGATCGCCGGGGCCGACCCGATCCGGTCGGGCCGCGTCCTCCTCGATGGTCGCGACGTGACGCCCGCCTCGCCGCGCGCGGCGATCCGCAACGGCATCGTGCTCGTTCCCGAAGACCGCAAGCAGCAGGGCATGATCCTCGATCACAGCATCGCCGAAAACATCGCCTATTCCAACTTCGAGTCCGTCAGCCGGTCGGGCTGGGTCGTCTCCCGCCGCGTCCGCGAGTTCGCCGGGACGAACATCCGCCGCTTCGGCGTGAAGGGCAGGGAGCGCCAGATGGCGAGCCAGATGTCGGGCGGAAACCAGCAGAAGGTGGTGCTCGCCAAGTGGCTCGCCCGGAACCCGCGCGTGGTGCTGCTCGACGAGCCGACGCGGGGGATCGACGTGGGCGCGAGGTCCTCGATCTACGAAATCATCCACGGCCTCGCCCGGGAGGGGGTGGCCGTGATCGTCGTGAGTTCGGATCTCGAGGAGGTCCTCGGCGTGTCGAACCGCATCCTCGTCATGGCGGCAGGGCGGCAGACGGGCATCCTCGACCGGGCCGAGGCCAACGACGTCCGCATCATGGAACTCGCAACAGCCTGACAGGGGCAGGGAGAACGACATGGGACGCTTTTCCGGGAAGACGGTCGTCGTCACCGGCGGGAACAAGGGGATCGGGCTCGCCATCGCGCGGCGCTTCGCCTCCGAAGGCGCCAACGTGGCGATCGCCTCGGTGGAGCCCCAAGTCGAGGAGGCGGCGCGCGCGCTGCGCGAGGAGGGCGCCGCCGCCCTCGGCGTTCTCTGCGACGTGACCGACCGGGCGGCGGTGGCCGCGCTCTACGACCGGGCGGAGGCGGAGTTCGGCGGGATCGATGTCTCGGTGCAGAATGCGGGCATCATCACCATCGCGAAGGTGGAGGACCTGACCGAACAGGAATGGGACGCCACCATGGCGGTCAACACGAAGGGCGCGTTCCTCTGCTGCCAGGAGGCGATCCGGCGGATGCGCAAGGGAGGGCGTGGCGGCCGGCTCGTCAATATCGCCTCGGGCCAGGCGCGCGACGGCTTCATCTACACGCCGCACTATGCAGCCTCCAAGTTCGGGGTCATGGGCATGACCCAGAGCCTCGCCAAGGAGGTCGCGCTCGACGGCATCACCGTGAACGCGATCTGCCCCGGGATCATCCGCACCGACATGTGGGACTACAACGACCGCGTCTGGGGCAGCATCCTCGGCGACTACGCCCCTGGCGAACTCATGGCCGAATGGGTGCGGAACATCCCGATGAAGCGCGCGGGCGAAGGGAGCGACGTGGCCGGCGTCATCGCCTTCCTCGCGAGCGAGGATGCCGCCTACATCACCGGCCAGACGATCAACGTGGACGGCGGCCTCATCATGTCGTGAGGGCCGACCGGAGCCGCCCGAGGGAACGGAGACACTCATGGAACAGACGACGCTGAACGCCCCCGCGCTCTTCGACATGACGGGCAGGGTAGCCCTCGTAACCGGCGCGGGAAGCGGGATCGGCCAGCACATCGCGCTGGGGCTTGCGCAATGCGGTGCGGACGTGGCGCTCCTCGACCGGCGCAGCGACGACGGCCTCGCCCAGACGGCCGCGTCCATCGCCGGCACCGGGCGCAGGTCGATCTCGGTCACCGCCGACGTGACCTCGGCAGGCGCGCTCGCCGAGGCGGTGGCGCGCACCGAGGCCGAGCTAGGTCCCCTGCGGCTCGCCCTGAACGCGGCGGGCATCGCCAACGCCAACCCCTGCGAGGACATGAGCGAGGAGCAGTACCAGACGCTCATGGACATCAACATGAAGGGCGTCTGGCTGTCCTGCCAGGCCGAGGCGCGGGCGATGCTGGCGCATGGGCTGGGCGGATCGATCGTCAACATCGCGTCGATGTCGGGCGTGATCGTGAACCGGGGCCTGATGCAGGTGCACTACAATGCCTCGAAGGCGGGCGTGATCCACATGTCGAAGTCGATGGCGATGGAATGGGTCGGCCGGGGTATCCGCGTCAACTCGATCTCGCCCGGCTACACGGCCACGCCGATGAACACGCGCCCGGAGATGGTCCATCAGACGAAGGAGTTCGAGAGCCAGACGCCGATGCAGCGGATGGCCTCCGTGGGCGAGATGGTGGGTCCGGCCGTGTTCCTCCTGTCCGACGCATCCTCGTATTGCACCGGCGTCGACCTTCTCGTGGACGGGGGCTTCTGCTGCTGGTGACGCGATCATCGGATCGGCCGGGAAATGCCCCTGCAAACTCGCCCACGGATTGTCCCACAACCGGACATTCGCCATTCCCGCAGAGAGCGGCTTGGTCCTTCCGCTCATTGTGACGGTGGTGCCGATGGAGGCAGGCTTCACAGGGACCGTCCGCAAGGCGGTCGGTTGCGGTCATTGCAGGCTTCGGCGCGAACGGCCGAAACGTCCGCATGA
>CAZOHN010000124.1:0-10622 GCA_964579325.1 uncultured Rhodobacterales bacterium | reverse complement strand
CTAGCGTTCAGTGAGCTTGAGCTCGATCCGGCGGTTCTGCGCCAGGTCTGCGGGGCTGGTGCCGGTCGTGACCGGTTGATACTCGCCGAAGCCGGTGGCGGCGAGGCGGTTCGGCGGGAAGTCGAGCCGGTCGGTGAGGAAGCGCACCACCGACAGCGCGCGGGCCTGGCTGAGTTCCCAATTGTCGCGGTAGAGGCCGGTGCCGGTAAGCGGTACGTTGTCGGTGTGGCCGTCGACGCGCAGGATCCAGTCGATCTCGGGCGGGATCTCGGCGGAGAGTTCAAGGAGAAGCCGGCCGACGCTTGCGATCTGGCTCTGGCCCTCGGGCGCGAGGTCGGCCGAGGCGGGCTGGAACAGGACTTCCGACGAGAAGGCGAAGCGGTCGCCCACGACGCGTACGCCCTCGCGGTCTTCGAGCAGCGCGCGCAGGCGGCCGAAGAAATCGGAGCGGTAGCGTTCGAGTTCGGCGGCGCTTTCCTTGAGCGCAGCGGCTTCGGCTTCGAGGCGGATGCGCTCGGCCTCTTCCAGCGCGGCGCGCCGGCGCTGCTCGGAGGCGACCTGCGCGAGCGCGGCGTTGAGGCGGTTGCCCAGTGCCTCGATCTGCACCTGCGCGTCGGCGTCGCGGTCGGAGGCCTCGTCGAGCACGGCTTCGAGCGAGCCAAGCTGGGTGCGGAGCGCGGCGACCTGTTCGTTGAGAAGCGCGAGTCGCCGGGCGTCCTCGGCACTGGCGGCCTCCTGTTCGGACAGGCGGGTGTTTGCGGCGGACAGAAGCACGTCGCGTGTCTCGGCCTCGGTGAGCGCCAGTTGGGCGGCTTCCTCGGCGGCGAGCTTGGCGGCGAGCGCGGCAGCGAGGTCGGCGCGCAGGGTCTCGGCGTCGCCGGCAGCGGCCTCCAGTGCGGCGATGTTGGCCTCGGTGGCCTCGCGAGCAAGGATCGCCTGGGCGAGCCGGTCGTTGAGGTCGGTGCGCGCGGCCTCGGCGGCGGCGAGGAGGGTGAGGGTGTCCTCGGCGCGTTTGCGCTCGGCTTCCAGCGCAAGTGTCATCGCGGTGAGTTCCGTGTCGGCGTTCGCGAGGCGGTCGCGAAGCGCCTGGGCGGCGGCGGCCTCGGCGAGCCGGGCGGCTTCCTCGTCGGAAAGGCGCGCTTCGGTCTCGGCAAGGGCGGCGGAGAGACGCCCGGCTTCGGCGTCCCGCTCCTCGCCGCGACGGCGCAGATCGGCGATCAGGGCCTCAAGGGCTTCGCGGCGGGCGGCGTCGAGGCGGGCAGCCTCGACGCCTGCGTCGATCTCGGAGCGGGCGGCAGCGAGCGCGAGGTTCAGCCGTTCGCGTTCGCCCATCAGGTCGGCCTGTTCGGCCCTGAGGGCACTGACCTCGGCGGCGAGCGCCGCCCCTTGCCCGAGCGCGGCGTCGCGTTCGGTAAGGAGACGCGCGACCTGCGCCTCGAAATCGGTGATCCGGGCGCCCAGCTCTGCGCGCTCCGCCTCTCCGGCGGCGATCTGTGCGGTGAGGGTGTCGATCAGCGCCGCCTGCGCGGCTCCCTGGTCGCGCGCAGCGGCGAGCGAGGCGGTAAGCTGGCCCACGTCGCCTTGCAGCTCGGCTGTGCGCCTGCGTTCGAGGCCGAGCGCGTCGGCCAGATCGATCAGCTGGGCCGAGAGGGCATCGAGCTCCTCGTCCTGGCCCGTGATGGTTTCGCGCAGGACGAACTGGACGATCATGAAGATCGACAGAACGAACATCAGTACCAGCAGCAGCGCCGTCATCGCATCGACGAAGCCCGGCCAGATCGAGCCCTGGAAGCGTGCGCCAGTGCGGCGTCCGAGCGCCATGACTCAGAGCCTCCGGCGGCCGCCCTCGGCCCCCTCGGCGCCAAGCTGCCGGATCGCACGGGTGAGCTGCGCGAGGTCGGCCCGGAGGTCGGCGAGGCTTTCCTGCCGGCCGACCGACATCTCCTCGAGGATGCGCAGAAGCTGAACGTCGATCGACCGCAGGCGCATCCGGCTCTCGGGATCGGTTCCGGGATCGGCGCCCTGCCCGGTCAGCTCGGCGACGAGACGCTCCTGCCCTTCGGCGATCCGGGACAGAAGGTGCGTTGCCTCGGCCTCGCCTTCAAGCTTGCCCACCAGACGCTCGATTCCGCCCGCCAGTTCGGCGATGCGTTCGTCCGCCAGAGCGCGGCTGATCTCGGAGCGCTCGAAGAGGTCGCGCAGGGCGAAGACCTGGTCGGCCAGATCGGCCGCGACGGCACCACCGCTTTCGCTGCCGAAGTCTCCTTCGCCCGAGGCCATGCCGAGCCGGGTGATCGAGGAGAGCCATTCCTCTAGCTCACGGTAGAAGCGGTTCTGCCCGTGGCCGGCGAAGAGTTCCAGGAGCCCGACGACGAGCGAGCCGGCAAGGCCGATGAGCGAGGAGGAGAAGGCCGTGCCCATGCCGCCTAGCTGTGCCTCCAGCCCGGTCATCAGTTTGTCGAAGACCGCGACGCCGCTGTCGCCCTCCTGCGGGGCGAGCGAGCGGATGGTGTCGACCACGGCGGGGACGGTGGTGGCGAGGCCGTAGAAGGTGCCGAGAAGGCCCAGGAAGATCAGAAGGTTGACGATATAGCGCGTGATGTCGCGCGCTTCCTCGATGCGGGTCGCGACGCTGTCGAGGATCGAACGGGTCGAGGAGGCCGACAGCTGCGACCGCGAACTGCGCTCGCGCAGGAGGGCGGCGAGGGGCGCCAGAAGCGGCGGCGCCTTGGGGATGTCGGCGCCCGAGCGGCCACCGGCGAAGCCCTCGATCCAGCCGACCGAGCTGACCAGTTGCGCAAGCTGCCAGAAGCAGGCGACGACGCCGATCACGAAGACGCCGAGGATCACGCCGTTGAGGTAGGGGTTCGACAGGACGACCGCTTCGAGCGCGGGATAGGCGAACCATGCGCCCGCGACCACGAGGCCGACGATGATCAGCATCGTCACGACCTGGCGCACCGGCTGCGTGAAGTGCGGTGCGCTCTTGCGTTCGCTGAAGCTCATCAGGATTCCGGCCCGGCCTGGGATTTGGCGAAGCATAGGGGGGCGCCGCTGCGCTGCCAACCGGTCAGCCGCAGGATAGCTCGCGCACGCGCCCCGCGAGCCACACAAGATCGTCATCGGAGATGCCGAGGTCGGTCAAGTGTGTCACGGTGTTCCAAAGATAGTCGCAGTTCGGGCCGCGCCCTCCGATGGCGCGGGCAATGATCCGCGCCTGCTCCTCGAGCGGCAGGCCGCCGCAGTACTGCACGTGGTCGGGGTCGATCACGTAGGCAAGCGCGGCGACGGAAGGTCCATCGAGGAGGGCAACCTCGAGCACTTGCTCGAGGTAGGCCGATGAGATCAGTTCGCGGTCGCGCAGGTAGGCAAGCGTCGCGCTCTCAGTGCCAGGTTCGGCGCGGAGTGCGAGCCCATGGCAGGAGGCGCCGTCGGCGCGGTCGAGCGCGAGGACAAGGCCCGGGTCCTCGGGGGTGCCGCGATGGTGGATCGAGCGCATGCAGAAGCTGCGGTGCCAGCCGTCGAGCCGCGCCAGCCGCCGCTCGGCCACGGCAAAGCCCGGCTCCCACAGGAGCGAGCCGTAGCCGAAAACCCAGAGCGGCGGGGCGAGATTCACCGGCAGAAGGCGCCCGAGCGGTAGCGGGCGGTGTCGAAGTGGAAGTGGTTCTGGTGGAACCGGTCCGAGGCAGGGCCCAGGACGGTTCCGAAGATGCCGCAGGCGCCGCGGTGCAGAGCCTTCAGGATCTGGCCGTGCTGGGCGTCACGCCAACCGCGCAGGACGCTGATCGACGCGCCGTTCGCGAGGCGGATGCCGCCGATGTCGATGGCGCGCCCGCGCCCGTGTTCGGAAACCCGTGCGCCGGGCTGGTTGTTGCGGGTGCGGCAGGAGTAGTGGCCCATGACCTCGAGCTGTGCGACACCGCCGCCAAGCCGCCCGACTTCAGGCTTGACCACGTCCGACACCCAGCGGCGCAGCGCGACGGCGGTGGTGCAGTCGACCGTCGCGGCCATTGACAGCTTCACGCCGTCGACTTCGGTGATGCGTACCGGCGCCTCGATGCCGCAGCCGTTCACCCGGGCACCGATCGGAGCGAGGATCTCGCCCCTGATCGCCCGGTCGCCGCAGACCGATCCGCGCCGCCCGGTGATCGCGCGGGGGTCGGGCTGGGTCTGGATGGCGGCTGCGGAGGCAAGGACCAGCGACCGGCGGGTCACGTTGCGCGGGCGGGGTTCGGGCCGGGGCGATCGCAGTACGGCCGCGGCACTGGCGACCTGCACCACGGCAACCTCGCGCGCCGGGTTCGAGGGGCGAAGGAGCGCGGCCGGTCGGGCGCGGGGGCGCAATGTGGCGTCGGGCGTGCCTCCGGTGGTCGCCACGAGGCTGGCGGCAGCGATGGCGTTCGCAGCCGGCGCGCGTGCGACTTCGGCCGTCGTGTCGTCGGCCCCGGCCGGCTGCGGGCGCGGCCTGGGACGCATCGCGGGCAGTGTGGCGACAACAGCGGACGGCGCAGCGTCCTGTGCGGCTACAGGAGGCGCGGCCCCCGCAGGCGCGAGGTCCGGGGGCGGAGGCAAGGCGCGCAGCGGGACGGGGGGCAGGCCTGCAGACGTTGGCGGCGACATCGGGACGGCCCTTGGCATAATCCCGGCGAGCGAGGCGGCGACACCGGCGGGCACGGGCTCGGTGACGGGCTCGGCAATCGGAGGCGTGTTTGCAGACGCGGTCGCTTCGGACGTCTGCGGCGCGGGGGGCTCGGCCGCGTCCGCTTGCGGCAGGGATCGCGGCTTCGGCACGAGCGAGGTCGCGGGCGCTTCGGCGGAAACCATGCCGGCGAGCGCGAGGAGCGCAGCGAGGAGCGCTGCTGCCGGCCTCATGTCTTGGCCCCCACGCGCCCGAAGTCGGGCGCTGCGGTGTCCTGCCCGGCCTCGATGATGCCGCGGCGGATCGCGCGGGTGCGGGTGAAGTAGGCCTGAAGCGCCTCGCCGTCGCCCATGCGGATCGCCCTCTGGAGCACGAAGAGCTCTTCGGTGAAGCGGCCCAGGATATCCAGCGTCGCCTCCTTGTTGGTCAGGAACACATCGCGCCACATGATCGGGTCGGATGCCGCGATCCGGGTGAAGTCGCGAAAGCCGCTTGCGGAATACTTGATCACCTCGGAGTTCGAGACACGGCGCAGGTGCTCGGCCACGCCGACCATCGTGTAGGCGATCAGGTGCGGGGTGTGCGACACGACCGCAAGGACAAGGTCGTGGTGCGCGGCGTCCATTTCGTCGACGCTCGATCCCATCGCCTCCCAGAGCGCGCGCAGCCGCGCCACGGCCTCGGGCGTCGACTGCTCGACAGGCGTGATCAGGAACCAGCGGTTCTGGAACAGGGTTGCGAAGCCCGAGAGCGGGCCGGAATGTTCGGTCCCCGCGAGGGGGTGGCCGGGCACGAGCGACACGCCCTCGGGGATGTACGGCGACAGCGCCTCGATGACGGCCTGTTTGACCGAACCCACGTCGGTCACGGTGCAGCCCGGTTTCAGGTGCGGCGCGATCTCGGCGGCAACCGCGCCCATCGCGCCCACTGGCACGGCGAGCACCACGAGGTCGGCGTCGCGGACCGCTTCGGCGGCGGTGTCGGTCACGCGGTCGACAAGGCCGATCTCGCGCGCGGTGGCGCGTGTCTCGGGCGAGCGCGCAGTGCCGACGATCTCGCGCGCCAGCCCCTTCTGGCGCATCGCCAGCGACATCGACCCGGCGATGAGACCAAGTCCGATGAGGGCCACGCGGTCATAGAGCGGGATCATGCGGCACCCCTGAAGGCGGCCACGGCCCCGGCCACGCGGATGCAGCCGGCCTCGTCGCCGATGGTGATGCGCAGGCAATGGGGCAGCTTGTAGCTTGCGACCCGGCGCACGATGATCCCGCGCGCCTTCAGGAAGCCGTCGGCCGCCTCGGCCTCGGCAGCATCCGCAAAGCGCGCGAGGAGGAAGTTTGCGTGGCTTTCGTCCGAGGGCACGCCGATTTCGGCCAGCCGTGCCGCGAGCCAGGGCCGCAGCCGGGCGTTCTCGGCGATGCAAAGGTCGACGAAGGCGCGGTCGTTCACGGCGGCCACGGCGGCGTCGAGTTGCGCGTTCGAGAGGTTGAACGGCTGTCGGATGCGGGTCAGCACGTCGACGATGGCGCGCGGGCCATAGCCCCAGCCGATCCGCAGCCCGCCCAGCCCGTAGAGCTTGGAGAAGGTGCGCGTCATCACGACGTTGGGCCGCTCGGTGGCGAGCCGCGCGCCGCCGTCGTAGCCCGCCGCGAATTCGGCGTAGGCGCTGTCGATGACGAGGATGACATGGGCGGGCAGGCTGTCGGCGAGGCGCGTCAGCTCGGCCTCCATCAGCATGGTGCCGGTGGGGTTCGAGGGGTTCGCGACGAACACCAGACGGGTGCGGGACGTCACGCCCGCGAGGATCGCGTCGACGTCCACCCGCCGCTCGGGCTCGGGCACTTCCACCGGGGTCGCGCCGGACGCCAGCGCCAGAATGCGATACATCGCAAAGCCGTGGGCGGTGTGGACGACCTCGTCACCGGGGCCGGTGTAGGCCTGGGTCAGGAACTGGAGCACCTCATCGGAACCCACGCCCATGATGATCCGGTCAGGGTCGAGGCCGTGGACCGCCCCGATCGCCTTGCGGGCGGAGTGGTGATCGGTCGAAGGGTAGCGGTGGAGTTCGGTTGCCGCGCGGTGGAACGCCTCGATGGCCTTCGGAGAGGGACCAAAGGGGTTCTCGTTGGAGGAGAGTTTCAGCACTTCGGCCTGCCCCGGAATCCGGCTTTCGCCGCCGACGTAGAGGGCGATGTCGAGGATGCCGGGTTGCGGGCGGAGCGCCTGGGTCATCGGGGAGCCTTCGCGAAACTTTCCCCTCTTACCCGCCGGGCGGGGGCGTTTCCAGTGCCGGATTGGGACGGGTGGCGGTCAGATCGGCTGACCGCGCAGGAGTTTCGGCACATCGCCGCTGAGGCCCGCGGCCTCGCGGATGAAACGGCGGCGCAGGCCGGGCAGCGCGTTCACAAGGCCCATGCCCAGATCACGGCCCGCGCGGAGGATGGGGTTGTCGTTCGAGAAGAGGCGGTTGAACGTGTCGGTCGCGAGCGCGAGCGTGGCGGTGTCGAACCGCCGCCAGCGCTGGTAGCGTTCCAGGACGTCCGGCGCGCCGATGTCCTCGCCCCGGCGCGCGGCAAGCGTGAGCACCTCGGCCAGAGCGCCGACATCGCGGAAGCCGAGGTTGAGGCCCTGCCCTGCGATCGGGTGGACGCCATGCGCGGCGTCGCCCACCAGCGCGAGGCGCGGCGCGACGAAGGACCGGGCGAGCGAGAGCGAGAGCGGATAGTTCCAGCGGTCTCCGGCAAGGCGGATATCGCCGAGGAAGCTGCCGAAGCGCGGGCGCAGGACCTCAAGATAGCCCTCTTCGTCCAATGCGGCGATTTCGGCGGCGCGGGCCGTACGCTCGGACCAGACGATGGAGGAGCGGTTGCCGGCGAGCGGCAGGATGGCGAGCGGGCCGGGCGGCATGAAGAACTGGTGCGCGACGCCTTTGTGGGGAAGCTCGTGCGCAACGGCGCAGACCAGCGCGGTCTGGTCGTAGTCCCAGCCCATGCGGGTGATGCCGGCGCGGGTGGCGGTTCCGCTGCCGCGCCCGTCGGCGCCGACGAGGAGCCGGCCGCGCAGCATCTCGCCGGTGGAGAGGGTCACGGTCGCACCGGTGGCGTCGGCGGCCTGTGCGGTAACTGCGGCGCCGGATTTCAAGATGATGCCGGGCGTGGCGCGGAGCGCGGCGAGGAGTGCGGGGCGCAGGTGTCGGTCCTCGACCATGAAGCCCATCGGGCCTTCCTCGATCTCGGCATGGTCGAAGTGCAGGAAATGGGGCGATGCCCCTTCGCCCGCGCGGCCATCGGAGGCGACGATCTCGAGGATCGGCTGGGCCTCGGCCGCCACGGTGTCCCAGACGCCCAGCGCCCCGAGCATCCGCTGCGAGGCCAGCGCCAGCGCGTAGGACCGGCCGTCGAAGCCCGCGTCGGCGCGGGTGCCCTCGGGCAGGGCGTCGATCACGGTGACGGTGAGGCCGGCCTGGGCGACGGCAAGGGCGAGGGCGGGACCATTCAGGCCGCCGCCGACGATCAGGATATCGGAGGTGCTGTCCATGCCCCGGGACTATGGCGCTCTGCCCGGGATTGTCCATGCGCGCCGGGGTCGCTAAGCCTGCCCTGCGACATCATGGAGGCGGGCATGGACGAGTGGCTGGGCATGGGCGCGGCGGCGTTGGGGCGCGGCATCGCCGCGGGCACGGTGGACCCGGTCGCGCTGACCGAGACATACCTCGGCGCCATCGCCGACCATCCCGAGGCGGCACGGATCTATGCGCGCACGACCGCCGCGCGGGCGCGGGCAGAAGCCGAGGCGGCGGCTGACCGGGCGAAGCGCGGGCTGCGGCGCGGGCCTCTCGACGGGGTGCCGCTGAGCTGGAAGGACAACATCGACAGCGCGGGCGTGGCGACCGAGGGCGGGACGGCGCTTCTGGCGGGAAGAGTGCCGGAGCGGGATGCGCCGGTGCTCGCGAACGCCACGGCGGGCGGCGCGGTGTGCCTGGGCAAGACGCATCTGTCGGAACTGGCGTTCTCCGGGCTGGGGCTGAACCCGATCATGGCGACGTCTCCCTGCGTGAACGACCCCGCTGCGGTGCCGGGCGGATCGTCATCGGGCGCAGCCGCGTCGGTCGCGTCTGGGCTCGCCCCTGCCGCCATCGGGTCGGACACCAACGGATCGGTGCGGATTCCGGCCGCCTGGAACGACCTTGTGGGCCTCAAGACGACCCACGGGCGGCTGTCGGGCGAAGGCGTGATCCCGCTGGCGGATTCGTTCGACACGGTCGGTCCGCTGACCCGGACCGTCGAGGATGCGGCGCTGATCCTCGCCCTTCTCGAAGGTTCGAAGGCCGCCGACCTTGCGGGCGCGTCGCTTGAGGGCGCCCGTCTGCTGGTTCTCGAAACTGTCGCGCTGGAAGACCTCCGCGACGCGCCCGCCACCGCTTTCGAGGGCGCCGTCCGCAGGCTGGAGGCCGCAGGCGCAACCATCGCCCGCGGAAAGGTTCCTGAAGTGGCCGATGCGATGCCGCTTTCGGCGATCCTGACGACCGCCGAAGCCTACGGGCTATGGAAGGATACCATCGAGGCCGCACCGCAGAAGATGTTCCCACCCATCCTCGACCGCTTCCGGAGCGGCGGGAGCATCCTCGCCGTGGACTTCGTGGCGGCCTGGCGCCGGCTCTACGCGCTGCGCGCCGCCTACGCCGCGGCGACCGCGGCATTCGATGCGGTGATCCTGCCCACCGCGCCGAACCTGCCGCCGAACCTCGAACGCCTGATGACTGACAACGAATACTATGTGACCGAGAACCTTCTGGCGCTGCGCAACACGAGGATCGGAAACGTGCTGGGCCTTTGTGCGCTGACGCTGCCCACGGGCACGCCGTCCTGCGGGATCATGTTCCTCGCCCCGCCGATGGCCGAGGCGCGCCTGTTGCGGCTTGGGGTGGCGGCGGAAGCGGCGCTGGGCGGCTGAGGGGTGGGCGCATCAAACACCACCGCAGGCTGGCTGCGCTTCGCGCTGACGCTCGCGCTCGGCACGGCGGGGGGTTGGGTGTTCCACCGGCTGGCGCTGCCGCTGCCGTGGATGCTGGGCGCGATGACCTTCGTGACCGTCGCGGTGCTCCTGCGCGCGCCGATGCAGGCCCCGCCGACGATGCGCCCGCCGCTGGTGGCGGTGATCGGGGTGATGCTGGGGGCGAGCTTCACCCCTGCGCTGGTGGGACAGTTGCCGGGCTGGGGCGCGACGCTGGCGGGGCTTGTCGCATTCACGGCGATATCGGGCGCGGCGTGTTGGCTGTTTCTGTGGAAGGTCGCGGGCTATGACCGCGTAACCGCCTACTTCGCCGGGATGCCGGGTGGCCTGAACGAGATGATCGAGGTCGGCGCGCAGAAGGGCGGCGACGAGATGATCATCGCGCTGACCCATGCCTCACGGATATTCCTCGTGGTGTTCAGCCTGCCGTTCCTGCTGCAACTCGGCTACGGGATCGAGCTGGGCGGGCGGGCCACGCCGGGGGTGCATCTCTGGGAGGCACCGGTTTCGACCTGGGCCTGGCTCGCGGGCTGCGCGGTGGTGGGTGTGGGTGTGGGCGCGCTTTTGCGGTTGCCGGCGCACCAGCTGACCGGGCCGATGTTCGTCTCGGCGCTGTTTCACGTCACCGGCCTCACCGACTTCACGCCGCCCATCGAGATCGTGCAGGCGGCGCAGATCGGGCTTGGTGCGGTGCTGGCCTGCCGGTTCCGTGCGGCGACGCCGGGGCGGGTTCTACGGGTGCTGGGCCTGTCAGCCGGGATGACGGTGATCCTGCTTCTGGCCACGGTGGCGGCAGCGGGCGCGGTGGCCGCGCTGACGGGCCACGACTTCGTGACGCTTCTGCTGGCCTATTCGCCGGGGGGCCTCGCGGAGATGAGCCTCGTGGCACTCGCGCTCAATGCCGAGGTGGCGCTCATCGCGGCGCATCACCTCGTGCGGATCCTGATCGTGATGCTGGGCGCTGCGCCCG
>CAZOHN010000123.1:0-10755 GCA_964579325.1 uncultured Rhodobacterales bacterium | reverse complement strand
TGCCCTCGCGGGACCCGCCCCCGGTGACGCCGTCGAGTTGCATGATCCGGATGTCCTGGATCTTTTCGAGCGGCTTGACCGAGGCTGCCACGATCCCCTCCACATGCTCCAGCATCTTGCGCTTGAACAGCGAATGACGCGCCTCGTCGGTCAGGATGTTCTCGGCCTCGTTGATCAGTTTTGCGGCCTCGGCCTCCACCACCGCGCGCACCTGCGCGGCCTCGGCCATCAGCCGCGCCTCGGCCGCCGCCTTCTCGGCCATCAGCACGTCGATGGACTTCTTGCGGTTCGCGACCTCGGTCTCGCGCACGGTCTTGACCTTCTCCTCGGCATGGGCGGCATGCGCGCGGGCAGCATCGGCCTCGGCGCGCGCCGCACTTTCCTCCAGGGATTTCTGGTAAAGGGCGATGGCCTTTTCCATCTGCGCGGTCTCGACCGCCTGCTCGCGGTCGACTTCCAGCCGGCGACGGATCGTTTCATGATCGATCCGGATTTCGTCCAGTCCGCGCTCAGAGGCGATCCGCGCCCTCTCGATGTCCTCGCGGCTTTCGATCTCGGCTTCTCGCAGGGCCTGGACACGCGCGATTTCAAGCTGTTCGAGCGACCGCCGACGTTCCAGCCGCGCCGCCTCGACAACGCGCTCCCGCTCGACCTCGGCCGCTTCCACATCCCGCTTCGCGGCAATCTCGGCCTGGCTGACGATGGCCTCCGCCGCGACCCGCTTCTGCCGGGACTCCGACAGGTTCACGATGCGGCTCTGTTCGGCCTCTTCGACCGCGCGCTTGCGCTCGATATCCGTGACCTCGCGGGTCTTCTGGCTCGCGATCCGCTCCTGCTCCAGCGAAAGCTCGGTCGCGACACGGGCCTTTTCCACCGTCTCGCGGCTGGCAATCACGGCACCTTCCAGTTCGCGGTCTTTTTCGATTTCCCGGACCCGGACATCCTGCTCGGCCGCAATTCGTTCGGCTTCGAGTGCGCGTTTCTGGGCGATCCGGGCCTGCTCCACCGCTTCGTCCGCGGCGACCCTGGCCTCGTCGATCACGCGGTTGCGCGCGATCTCGCGCGACTTGGTGTCCTCGTCGGCTTCGATGCGTGAGGCCGCGATCAGCTTTTCACGGGCGATCCGGGCAGCCTCCACGGCCTCGCCCGCCGCGATCTCTGCGGCCTCCACGGCCTGCTTGCGCGCGATCTCGAGGCCGCGAATGCGCTGATCTTCGGCAATGCGCGCCTCGCTGACATGGGCGTCCTGCAGGATCCGCAGGCGCTCGACGGCTTCGCGCGCCATGATCTCGGCCTCATCGAGCGACTTCTGCCGCGCGATCTCGCGCTGGCGGATGTCTTCCTCGCCCTTGATCCGGGTTTGCGCGAGAAGAAGATCCTGCGCCATCCGTCGTCTTTCGTTGGTCTCGTTGGCCTCGATCTCGGCCTCGCGGATGGCCTTTGAGCGCGCAATCTCCAGCGCCTGGGTGTCTTGCTCGTTCGAGATGCGCGCCTCGGCGATGGCGCGCTCCTGCGCAATCCTCGCCCGCTCGGTCGACTCGCGCGCGGCGATCTCGGCCTCCTGGATCGTCTTCTGGCGGACGATTTCCTTCGATTGCGTCTCCTGCTCGTTCAGGATGCGGGCCTCCTTGACGGCGCGTTCCTGCAGGATGCGCGCAGTCTCGGTCGACTGGCGCGCGGCGATCTCTTCGGCCTCGACATCCTTTTGACGGGCAATCTCGCGGGCTCGAACCGACCGCTCCGATGCGATCCGCGCCTCTGCGATGGTCATCTCGTTGGCGATCTTTGCCATCTCGATCGTCTCGCGTGCGGTGATCTGGGCCGACTCGGCCTCGGTCTCGCGCTCGGCCCGCTCGCGGGCCAGTTCCGAACGCTGCTGTGCGCGGCGGAACTCGACGTCCCGCTCCTGGGAAAGCCGCGCCTCTTCGCTTTCACGCTCGATGTCGAGCGAAAGTTTTTCTGCCTCGAGGTTCCGCGCGCGGATCCGGATCATCGAGTCCTGCTCGATGTCGTTGCGCAGCTTCCGCCGCTCCTCGATTTCCTTGATCAGCGCGGTCAGGCCTTCGGCATCGAAACGGTTCGAGGGATTGAAGTATTCAAGCGCGGTCTGGTCGATGTCGATGATCGCGACGCTTTCAAGTTCCAGTCCGTTCTTCGCCAGATCCTCTTGCGCGACCTCACGCACGCGCGCCACGTAGGCTTGGCGGTTCTCGTGCATCTCGCCCATCGCCATCTCGGCAGCGACTGCCCGCATCGCGCTTTCGAACTTGCCCGACAGAAGGCCATGCAGGTTCTCGGCCTCCAGCGTTCGCCGCCCGAGCGTCGAGGCCGCCATCGAGACCGCCGACTTCTCCGACCGCACGCGGACGTAGAACTCTGCCTCCACATCGACCCGCATGCGGTCCTTGGTGATAAGCGCGGCGTCCTTCGTTCGGCTCACGGCCAGCGGCAGCGTGTTCATGTTGACCGGCGTGATGTCGTGGACGATCGGCCAGACGAAGGCGCCGCCGTCGATCACCACCTTCTCGCCAAGAAAACCGGTGCGGACGAAGGCGACCTCCTTCGTGGAGCGCCGGTAGAGCCATTGCATGACCCAGTAGATTATGGCGATGACCACCACCGCCACGATGAGCCACAGGATGAGCTGCCCTATGAACTGTCCGGTCATGTTCCCTCTCTCCCCGCGTTCCCGCCCTACCGGCCCTTGATGGCCTTGAAGGCTCGTGTCTGTTCCGTCAGCGCGACCTCGGCCGGCAGGCGCTCCATCGAGGAGGCGCCGTAGAAGCCGTGGCAGGCCGACGTGTTCTTGAGTACGAATTCTGCGTCCCCGGGCTTGGCCACCGGCCCACCGTGGACAAGGATGATCGCGTCGCGGTTCACCTTCAGCGCCGCCTCGGCCCAGGCATCGACCAGTGCCGGACAGTCAGCGAGCTTGAGCGCTGTCTCGGCCCCGATCGACCCGCCGGTGGTCAGCCCGAGGTGGCAGACGATGATGTCGGCCCCGGCCTTCGCCATCGCCGCCGCGTCGTCCTCGCAAAAGACATAGGGTGTCGTCAGCATCCCCTTGGCGCGGGCCTTCGCTATCATGTCGACTTCCAGACCGTAGGACATCCCGGTTTCTTCGAGGTTCGCGCGGAACGTCCCGTCGATCAGGCCGACCGTGGGAAAGTTCTGCACGCCCGAGAATCCGATGCGCTTCAGCTCGTCAAGGAACACGTCCATCAGCCGGAACGGGTCGGTCGCACAGACACCTGCAAGCACCGGCGTTCTCTTCACCACCGGCAGCACCTCGGCCGCCATTTCCACCACGATGGCGTTCGCGTCTCCGTAAGGCATGAGGCCCGCAAGGCTGCCGCGCCCGGCCATCCGGTAGCGGCCCGAATTGTAGATGACGATCAGGTCGATACCTCCGGCCTCTTCGCACTTGGCCGAAAGCCCCGTGCCCGCGCCTCCGCCGACGATCGGCTCGCCACGGGCGATCATGTCGTGGAAGCGGGCGAGGATAGTATCGCGGTCGATCATCGGCGGGCCTCTCTTCGGCGGGCGGGGCCGCTGCCGTGAAGCTCGCGGAAGGCGGCAACGGCGGCGGCGGCGAAGGCGGGGTCGTTGACGTTCTGCGGCAGGCGGATGAGCTGCCGCTGTGCCGTCGGGCGCACGGTATCCTCGAGTGCGGTGAAAAGCGCATGCCGCGCCTTCGGATCATGGAAGGGCTTGCCGGGGGCATCCAGCGCCGAAACGCCGCCTTCCGGCAAGAAGAACCGAACCGGCCCTTCCATCTCGTTCAGCCGTCCGCCGATCCAGCGGCCCATCCGTGTGCATTCCTCCGCAGTCGTCCGCATCAGCGTGACCTGCGGATTGTGTTCGTAGAAGAGGCGGCCCCGGTACTTTTCGGGTACCGTCTCGGGCGGTCCGAAGTTCACCATGTCAAGCGCACCGACCGACCCGATGTAGGGCATCCGCCTGCGGATTATGGCACCGAGGCGGTCCTCGGTGGCGGGAAAGACCCCGCCCATCATCATGTCGCAGACCTCGGTCGTGGTGATGTCGATCACACCGGTGATCTTGCCTCCGTCGATCAGCTTCTCCATCGACTGGCCGCCGATCCCGGTCGCGTGGAAGACAAGGCAGTCGTAGTCGTCCTCGAGCGCGGCGGTGATCTGGCTGACGCACGCCGTCGTCACCCCGAACATGGTAAGTCCGATCGCTGGCTTTCCGATGCGACGGGCGGGCGCTGCCCGTCGCGCCGTGACCATCCCCACCATCGCCTGCGCAGCGTTCGACAACACCTCTTCGGTGATCGCGTTCAGCCCCTGCACGTCGGCGACCGAGTGCATCATCATGATGTCGGCGGGACCGACGTATTTCGACACCTCACCCGACGCGACAGTCGAGACGATGAGCTTCGGCACGCCCACCGGAAGCGCGCGCATGGCCGGCGCGACAATGGCCGTGCCCCCCGATCCGCCCGCCGACAAGATCCCTGCAACCCCCTCTTGCCGCACCATCCACCGCTGGAAGGCCAGAGTCATCCCTGCGACCGACTGCCCACGGTCGCCGGTGAAGACCCCCGCCGACCCGCGCGGGTGGAAGGCCGCGATCTGGTGGGCCGGGATCTCGGCGCCGGAATGCTTGCCGCTTGTCGACAGGTCGACCATCCGCACCGCAAGCCCGGCCTTGCGGATCAGGTCGCGCATGTAGCGCAACTCCTGTCCCTTCGTGTCGAGCGTGCCTGCGATCAGGATCACGTTCTCGCCCGGCGCAGCCAACGGCCGGATTTCGGCCTGCACACCCGATGAGGTGGGCGTGCCCGTCGTCACGACCCGCGCAAGGCGCTCGATCTGCGGCACCGGAACCGGCTGCGACCAGCGTGTCGGCAGCTTCGGGTTCGATGTGTAGATCTTCACGGGCTTTGGCCCGTCAGGGCGCGCCTCTCCAGCAGCGGCCTCTGGCGCGGCGACCGCGACGGGTGTGTCGTCATGCGCATGTCGGCCGACGCCCAGGAGCCGTTGCTGCAGATCCCGGTCGGCCGCGAGTTCGCCCGCGGGCACGATCCGGTTGATTCGCCCGTTCACCATGATCGCCACACGGTCGGCAATGGCACAGGCGACACCGATGTTCTGCTCGATCACGAGCACGTCCATGTCGCCTTCGTCGGCCAGACGCAGGAGCATTTCCTCCACCTGCGTGACGATGACCGGGGCCAGGCCTTCGGTCGGCTCGTCCATAACCAGAAGTCGGGGATTGGCCAGCAGCGCGCGCGAGATGGCAAGCATCTGCTGCTCGCCGCCCGACAACTGGGCTCCGCCATTCGACTTCCGCTCGCCCAGCCGGGGGAAGGTTGAATAAATGCGCTCGATGGTCCAGGCGCCACCCTTTTTCTCGACCATCTTCAGATGCTCGTCGACGGTAAGCGACCGCCAGAGCCGCCGCCCCTGCGGGACGTAGCCGATACCCATCCGCGAAATCTCGGCCGGGGTTCGCCCCGTCAGGGATTGGCCAAGGAAGCTGATCGACCCCGAGGCGACAGGCACGAGCCCGAGGATTGCCTTGCAGAGCGTGGTCTTGCCCATGCCGTTCCGGCCGACAACGGAGAGCACGCCGCTTTCGAGGGTCAGGTTGACGCCCTGAAGCGCATGGGACGCGCCGTAATAGACGTTGAGCCCGCGCACATCGAGCGCGGCGGGGCCCTTCTTCACCGCCCGCTCAGCCATGCCCGTGGCCCCCGCCAAGATAGAGTTCCTGCACCTCGGCGTCGTTCTCGATCTCTTCCGGCGTGCCTTCCTTGAAGACCTGCCCGTTGTGCATCATCGTCACGCTTTCGGCGACGCGCAGGGCCACGTCCATGTCGTGCTCGATGATGATGTAGCCGATGTGCGACGGCAGCCCGTTCAGAATAGATACAAGCTCTCCCCGCTCGGTCGGCGACAGGCCCGCGGCGGGCTCGTCGAACAGGATGAACCGCGGCGCGCCTGCAAGCGCCAAGGCGATCTCCAGTTGCCGCTGCTGGCCGTAGCTGAGCGACGACACCTTCGTGTCCTTGGCGGGTGTCAGGTGAACCGCTTCGATCAGTTCGTCCGTCCGTGTTCGCAGCGCGTCGTTCGCCCGCGGTCGCAGGAACGAGAACCGGCCGCGCGACACGCCACGACAGGCAAGATAGACGTTGTCCGCCACCGTCATCCCGCCGAAAAGCAGGCTGATCTGGTAGGTTCGGCGCAACCCCCGCCGGATACGCTCGTAGGCCGGGAACGCCGTCACGTCCTCGCCGAACAGGCGTATGGTGCCCGACGTCGGCAGGAAATCCCCCGTCACGCAATTGAAGAGCGTGGTCTTGCCTGCCCCGTTCGACCCCAGAACCGCCCGCCGCTCGCCCGAGCCGACCGTCAATGTCACGTCCCGGATCGCAGCCAGCGCGCCAAACATCTTGGTCACGCCCCGCAACTCCAGCGCATTCCCGGAACTGACGGACCCCAGCCTCTCGGCAGCGCTGCGCGTCTCGACAAGCGTCATTCGCTGCCCCTGGCAAGAGGATCGCGCTGCTTTTGCCGCCGCTCTTTCCATCGCTCCCAAAGGCCAAGCACGCCGTCGGGCGAGAAGAAGACGATGGCAAGAAAGCCCAGCCCGATCAGCAGCTTGAAGCGCTCCCCCGAAAGCCCAAAGGTCGTCAGCACGTCGGGCGAGAAGGTGCGCAGAAGCACGTAGATCAGCGCTCCGATGAACGGCCCGATCGGCCGCACGATGCCGCCCACGACCGCAATCACGAGGATGTCGATCACCGCCGGGATGCCGGCCGTCCCGGGAGAGATCTGTGCGTTCTGCCAGACGAGAAGGATGCCGCCAACGGCGGCGATCACGCTCGCGAAGGTGTAGGCCGCGATGCGATGGGCGGTCACGTTGAAGCCAAGCGCCGCCATGCGCCTCGGGTTGTCCCTGACGCCCTGCAATGCCAATCCGAAGGGCGAGCGCGACACATAGACAACAGCGGCATAGCAGATCGCGGCGCAACCGAGCGTCAGGTAGTAGAAGGGAAGAGGCTGGCGCCAGTCCACGCCGAAGAGCCGCGGCGGAACGACGAGGTTGAAGCCGGAGTATCCGTTGAAGATCTCGTAGTTTTGCCGGGTAAAGTAGAAGAAGGCCGACGCGATCGCCAGCGTGATCATGATCGTGTAGATGCCTTCGGTCCGTACGGCCAAGGCGCCGACGAGAGTTCCGAAGATTGCCGCGACAAGGATCGCAATGGGGATGTTGACCCACCACGGCAGGCCCATGCTGATTTCGGTCATGCCCGAGGCGCCGAAGATGGCGACCATGTAGCCCGCCAAGGCGGCGACCGTCATCTGGATCAGGCTGACCATGCCGCCGTAGCCCGCAAGAAACATCAGGCTCAGCGCGATGATCCCCAGGATGAAGGTCCAGCCCATCACCTGGAACAGGAAGAACCCGTTCGCCCAGGCCGGCATCGTGATCAGCACAAGGATCAAGGCCCACCATCCGGCCGGCACACGCTCGATCCAGATCGGCTCGACTGCCGTGGGCTTGCGCGTCTGTTCCACGAGCGCCATCTAACGCGACGCCCCCAGCAGGCCCTGCGGCCGGAAGGCAAGCACGACAGCCATTATGAGAAAGGTGAAGACGACCGAATAGGTCGGGGCATAGACAAGACCCAGTTGTTCGGACAGCCCGATCACCAGCGCCCCGATCGCCGCGCCCGGGATCGACCCCATGCCACCCACGATCACGACAACAAGGCTTGCCAGCAGGAACCGCGTGTCCTCGCCAGGCGAGAGGGACTGGAAGGTGCCTCCGACGATCCCGCCGATGCCGGCAAGCCCCGCGCCGAAGGCAAAGACGGCGAGGAAGACGTACTGGATGCGCACCCCCGATGCGGCAAGCATCTCGCGGTCGTCCACGCCCGCACGGATCAGCATCCCCAGCCGCGTACGGTTCAGCACGAGCCACATGGCGATGCCGACAACGATGGCGACGAGCAGGATCGCCATGCGGACCGCCGGGTATCGCAGGTAGGTTATCTCGCCGGTGTCGCGGACTGTTGCGATGACGGGCAGGGTCATCGGTCCGGACAGCCAGTCGGGCGACAGGATCGTGAAGGACTGCCCCCCCCATATCCAAAGCATGATGTCGGCAAGAACGACCGACAGGCCGATCGTCACCATGGTCTGGCGCAGCTCCTGGCCTTCCATCCTGCGGAACACCTGGTTTTGCAGAACGACCCCCAGGGCTGCGACAACGACAAAGACGACCGGAAAGGCGAGAAGCCACGAACCCGTGGCCTCTGAGACCTCAAATCCGAGATAGCCCCCCAGCAGGTAGAGCGACCCGTGCGCGAGGTTCACGTTGCGCATCAGCCCGAAGATCAGCGTGAAGCCTGAGGCCACAAGGAAGTAGAGCGCGCCAAGGGTGATACCCCCGAAGATCGCGTTGAGAAACACGCGTTTGCGGCCGAAAACCCCCTCCATCGCAGCAGACCACGGCGCGAACACCAGCCAAAACAGCACCGCGACGAGGATCGCAATGATCAGCGACCAGACCGGGTGGCGTCTGACGAAATCCTGCACGCTGTCGATCCCCTGCGCCCGGAGGCGCCCTCCCTTTGAACTGGTTGACCGTAGCTTGGGGCATCGCGTGGGCAGATACCCGAAAGTCTGATCCTTATGCCCGCTGTCGGTAATCCCGGCCCGTCAGGCGACATGCACGGACCGCCGGTAGGCAGAGGGCGCTACCACACCGTTTGCGATGAAGAACCGCGAGAAGCTTGCCTGGCTCGAGAACCCGAGATCGAAACCGATGTCGGCCACGGCTTCGCTCGACACGGCCAACCGTTCGATGGCGCGCTCCATCCGGAGTGCGTTGACATACAGGTTCGGCGTCAGCCCCACCTGCATGCGGAACAGCTTGAAGAAATGCGGCCGGGAAAGGCCCACTTCCCGAGCGACAGCGTCGAGTTCGATGGGCTCGCCTACCCGTTCCTGCATGAACTTCAGGGCGTTGCGAATCCGGAAGTCCCGGCGCGGAAGGCACGGCCCCGTGAATTCCTTTCCCCGTTCGGTCCACTGCCACGACTGGTCGAAGGACATTTGCGTCAGCGCGCAGAGCCGATCCTCGATGAAAAGATCCTCGCGGTCGGGGTCAAGCATCGCCTGCGCCGTCCCGAAGACGAGCCGGGCTAGGTAGTCAGTGACCTCGATGCCGAGGCGACCGAATGACAATGACGCCGAAGCGCGCCGCGCGGCCTCGAGAAACCAGCCGGGCCGAATGTAGAGCACAAGCGCGAGTGTCGGCTCGGACAGGCTGATCGGGTCATAGTAGTGCGCCTGCCAGGGGCTGACGGCAACGGCCTGTCCGGGCGACATGGGCCATGCGGTTCCATTCACCACAACCTGACCGGGTGGTCCCTGCACATGAAAGATCAGATGTCCTTCGCGATGCCCGTGGGGCACCATGCGGCGATCCATGGAATACAGGCACACACGCCCGAATTCGCCGTGAAACACGGCAACTGCATCACTCATCGTCTCCCCCCGATGCGTGCGGTCTTCTGGTCCGGGCAGTTTGCCCCCTTGTTGTCGTCGGGAAACGTTACCCGCAAATGCGCGCAGCACAAAACCTTTGTGGCCGAGACGGTCGATCTCATAGCGCCGCCTCCATGATCTTCTCGTAGTCCCGATGCGTCGCGTGCCGCGGGTTTGTGCGGTTGGCCGGATCGGCAGCAGCGCCCTGTGCAGCCTTCGGAAGCACGGCCGCGGCGATGCCGGCGTCCGACAACCGGGACGGCAGACCGACCCGTTCGCCGAGCCGCGCCAGCATCTCGGACAGATCCCCGCGTGGACCGAGCCCAAGGGCTGCGCGGATAGCGGTGAAACGCTCGGAAATGGCGGGCAGATTGAAGGTCAGCACTTCAGGCAGAAGTGCCGCGTGCAGTTCCCCGTGGCGCGCGCTGGCCTCCGCTTCCAGCCCGCGCGCCGCGGCCTCGATCCCACCGAACCCCTTCTGGGACGCAAGGCCGCCGTTCAGCGCCGCGGCAAGAAGTTCCCGGCGCGCAGTCAGGTCGGCTCCGTCCTGGACCGCACGTTCGAGATGAAGTGCTGCGCGACGAAGACCATCAAGCGCAATACCGTCCGCCGGTGGATTGTAGGCCGTACTGAGATAGGCCTCGAGGCAGTGAACGAGCGCGTCCATCCCCGCTGCTGCCGTCGCCTCGGGCCCGCAACTCAGCGTCAGGGTCGCATCGCAGAAGATGGCCGAGGGCGTGAAGGCCCGGCGCGCTTCATGTCTTGCGAACCCGACAGCGAGCGGTCCGAGCCCCACACTCTCTGTCCCGGTGGGGATTGCGAGAACCGGCACGCCCGAACCCCCAAGAAGCCGTGCCAGGTCGAGTGTGCGCGCTCCGCCGCAGCCAATTATCCCATCGCAGCCCATCCCGACAAGAAAGGCCCGCGCATCGCGCAGCGTTGCGGCCGACGAAGCGGCTGGGTCGACATCGAAGCGAGCCGGTGCGGCACTGACGGGAAGTGCATCAGACAGGCGCTCGATCTCGTCGCAAAACAGCGGCTCCACCAGAACGAGCGGCCTCTGGACCGAAAGGCGTGCAAGCTCCTCTGCCAGCGCGTCTTCGAGCACACGGTCGGCAAAATGCACCCGGGTAACAAAGTTGATGAGGGTCATCGGCAGCCTACCTGCCCGAGAAGGCGCGCCGTCGTCGGCCGCGCCGGTTGACGTGCGACGGCGGGCACACCCGCC
>CAZOHN010000122.1:9955-10849 GCA_964579325.1 uncultured Rhodobacterales bacterium | reverse complement strand
TCAGGCGCGCGTGCCGCCCGACGTTGACGTAGGGCAGCAGAACCGCGTGCTCCAGGACCGAGAAGGAATTGGTCCGCACCATCGTGAACAGCAGCGAATTGCGCACCTCGCTGCCCGAGACGATGCAGCCGCCCGAAACCATCGAGCTTACCGCAGACCCGCGCCGGTTCTCCTCGTCATGGATGAACTTCGCCGGCGGCACGCTCTCCGAATAGGTCCAGATCGGCCACTTGCGGTCCCACAGGTCCAGCTCTGGCGTGAAGTCGGTGAGGTCGATGTTGGCCTTCCAGAAGGCGTCAATGGTGCCGACGTCGCGCCAGTAGGCAGTCGCCTCCGAGGTCGCGCGGACGCAGCTCTTGTCGAACCGGTGCGCGACGGCCTTGCCGTTCTTGACGATCGACGGGATCAGGTCGCTGCCGAAATCGTGGCTCGAATTGGGGTCGTCGGCATCGGCAAGCAGAAGCTGGCGCAGGAAAGCCCAAGTGAAGACGTAGATCCCCATCGAGGCAAGCGCCACGGTCGGGTCGTCGGGCGTGCCGGGCGGGTCCTTGGGCTTTTCAAGAAACGAGGTGATCCTGTCGTGCGCGTCGACCGCCATGACACCGAAGGCCGTGGCCTCCTCGCGCGGAACGGTCAGGCAGCCCACCGTCACGTCCGCACCGCTGTCCACGTGGTGGCGCAGCATGATCTCGTAGTCCATCTTGTAGATGTGGTCGCCCGCCAGGATCAGCACATAGTCGACGCCATAGCTGTCCACGATGTCGATGTTCTGCGTCACCGCATCTGCCGTGCCGAGGTACCACTGGTTCTCGGCCACCCGCTGCGAGGCGGGCAGGATATCGAGGTATTCGTTCCGCTCTGCGCGGAAGAAGTTCCAGCCGCGCTGGCAATGTC
>CAZOHN010000122.1:7191-9945 GCA_964579325.1 uncultured Rhodobacterales bacterium | reverse complement strand
CACCGAAGTAGACCGCCGGTTTCGCCCGGTTGTCGGTCAGTTCCTTCAGGCGGCTACCCCTCCCTCCGGCCAGCACGAAGGCCATCGCCCGGCTCGACAAACGCGTGTTCGGCATCGTGACTTCCCTCCCTCGGGCGTGTGGCGCCCGTTATGGTTCGTGGATCAGGATAAGCGTGCTGAGTGGCGGCAGCGTGACTTCCGCCGAATGGTCCATCCCGTGCCATGCGACCGGTTCGGCGGTGACGCCGCCCATGTTGCCCCGGTCCATCCCGCCGTAGATGCGCGAGTCCGAGTTCACCGCCTCGCGCCAGCGCCCCTGCCGGGGAAGCCCGCAGCGCCAGAGCGTGCGTTCAATGGGGGTGAAGTTGCAGATCACCACCGCCGGCGGGTCGCCTTCGGCCCCGAACCGCGCCCAGGCCAGAACCGAGATGTCTGCCGCATCGGCCTCGATCCAGCGGAACCCGTCGCCCTCGCAGTCCTTCACATGGAGCGATGGCGTCGCGCGGTAGAGCGTGTTGAGGTCGCGCACCCAGCGCCGCATCCCGCCATTGAGGGGCCGCTCGGCCGCCGCCCAGTCGAGGTCTGCGCTGTGGTTCCACTCCGCCGCCTGTCCGAACTCGCAGCCCATGAACAGAAGCTTCTTGCCCGGATGGCCCCACATGAATCCGTAGTAGGCGCGCAGGTTGGCGAACTTCTCCTCGTCCGACCCGCCCGGCATCTTGGCCAGCAGCGACCCCTTGCCGTGCACCACTTCGTCGTGGCTCAGCGGCAGGATGAAGTTCTCCGAAAAGGCATAGACCATCCCGAAGGTCATCTGGTTGTGGTGGTGGCGGCGATAGACCGGATCGCGCTTGATGAACTCCAGCGTGTCGTTCATCCAGCCCATGTTCCACTTGAAGCCGAAGCCGAGGCCACCGGCATGGACGGGCTGGCTGACCGCCGGGAAGCTCGTGCTCTCCTCCGCCGCCGTCAGGATGCCGGGCACTTCGCCGTAGACGATCTCGTTCATCCGGCGCATCAGGTCGATGGCCTCGAGGTTCTCACGCCCACCGTGTATGTTCGGCACCCACTCGCCCTCGCGCCGCGAATAGTCGCGATAGAGCATCGAGGCCACGGCATCCACGCGCAGCCCGTCGACGTGGAATTCCTCGAGCCAGTAAAGTGCGTTCGAGATCAGGTAGTTGGCCACCTCACGCCGGCCGAAGTTGTAGATCAGCGTGTTCCAGTCCTGGTGGAACCCTTCCTTGGGGTCCTGGTGCTCATAGAGCGAGGTCCCGTCGAACCGGCCCAGCCCGTGCTGGTCTGTCGGGAAGTGCCCCGGCACCCAGTCGAGGATCACGCCGAGGCCGCGATTGTGCGCCGCCTCGACAAGATCGCGGAACTCGTGGGGCGGGCCATGCCGGACCGTGGGCGCGAACATGCCGATTGGCTGGTAGCCCCACGAGCCGTCAAAGGGGTGCTCGGTGAGCGGCAGGAACTCGAGGTGCGTGAAGCCCATGTCGGCGGCATAGTTCACAAGGTCGGTCGCCGCTTCCTTGTACGACAGCGGCCGCCCGCCCTGGTCCCACTTGCGCCGCCAGGACCCCAGGTGCACCTCGTAGATCGAGATCGGCGCCGTGCGCGCGTTGCGCCCCGCGCGGCTCTCCATCCAGCCGCCGTCCACCCAGCCATAGCCGGTGATGTCGCGCACCACGCTTGCCGTCGCCGGCGGGTGCTCGGACCCGAAGCCCACGGGATCGGCCTTGAGCGGCAGGACCTCGCCGGACGGACCGACAATCTCGTACTTGTAGGCCGCACCCTCGCCTACCTCCGGGATGAAGATTTCCCAGACCCCCGTCGCGCCCCGACGCCGCATCACATGCCGTCGGCCGTCCCAGAAGTTGAACTGCCCCACGACAGAAACCCGCCGGGCGTTCGGCGCCCAGACCGAGAAATGCGTGCCCCGCGTGCCTTCGTGCTCGCGCACATGCGCGCCCAGCACGGTCCAGAGCCGCCGGTGCGTGCCCTCGCCCAGCAGATACTCGTCGATCTCGCCCAGCACCGGACCGTGCCGGTAGGCGTCCGGGTAGTCCCATGCGCCGCCCCCGGCCTCGCCGCGCAGCCTGTAGGGACCCGCAGGCACCTTGCCCTGGAACAGACCGGACACCACCGGGTGGTGGCTGAGCGGCACGGCCTCCTTCGCCGTCACCGCGAACAGGCGCTCGGCGCCCGGGTCGAAGGCGGTCACGACCGTGGAATTGCCCTGCTTGTGCGGACCGAGCACCGAAAACGGATCGTCGTGCTCGCCTAAGGAAATGCGGCGTGCCACGTCGGCGGGCAGGAAGTCGGGAAGGGAACGTGCGCGCGGTGCCATGCGCTCACCCTAACCGCGCCACAAGGCGTTGCAACAAATGGTTGCGCTCAGCGCGCCGCCTCGGCGCGCCAGACATCCGCCATGTATCCACGGATGGTGCGATCCGACGAAAACCACCCGGACCGCGCCACGTTGAGCGACGCCATCCGCAGCCAGCGAGCACGGTCTCCATAGGCAGCTTCGGCTTCACCCTGCGCCACCGAATAGGCGTCGAAATCCGAGCAGACGAGGAAGTAGTCGTGATGCCTCAGGTTCCCCGCGATCCCGTGATAGCGGCCCGGTTCGCCGGGGCTGAACACGCCCTGCTCGATTGCCTCGATCGCCCGCGCCAGTCGCGGCGAGGCGTTGATCGCCCGCTCGGCATGGCCCGGGATCGACCGGCAGGCCATCGCCTCGGTGGC
>CAZOHN010000122.1:0-7091 GCA_964579325.1 uncultured Rhodobacterales bacterium | reverse complement strand
TGATCGCCCGCTCGGCATGGCCCGGGATCGACCGGCAGGCCATCGCCTCGGTGGCAGTCATCCCGAACAGGAAGAAGTTCTCCGCGCCGACATGCTCGCGGATCTCGACGTTCGCTCCGTCCAGCGTGCCGATCGTCGGCGCCCCGTTCAGCGCGAATTTCATGTTGCCGGTGCCCGACGCTTCCTTTCCGGCCGTCGAGATCTGCTCGCTGAGGTCCGCCGCCGGGATCAGCCGCTCGGCCAGCGTGACGTTGTAGTTCGGCATGTAGACGATCTTCAGGAACTCACGCGTGTCGGGATCGGCATTCACCACCCGCGCCACGTCATTGATGAGACGGATGATCTCCTTCGCCAGGTGATACCCCGGCGCGGCCTTGCCCGCGAACAACCTGACCCGCGGGACGCCGCCCTTGCCGGGATTATCCTTCAACTCCTGCCAATGCGCGATCGCCTCGAGGATGTTGAGGTGCTGCCGCTTGTATTCGTGGATGCGCTTGATCTGGATGTCGAACATCGCGTCGGGATCGAGGCTGACACCGGCGGTCGCCTTGACCCAGTCCGCCAGCTCGACCTTGTTGGCCCGCTTGGCCGCCGCGAAACGGTCGAGGAACCCTGCGTCCTCGACATGAGCTTCCAGGTCTGCGAGCTTGTCGAGGTCAGCCTCCCAGCCTGGGCCGATCGTGTCCTCGATCAGTCTCGACAGCCCGGGGTTGGCCGACAGGATCCAGCGCCTCGGCGTCACGCCGTTGGTCTGGTTGATGATCCGCTCGGGGTGGAGCCGGTGCAACTCGGAGAACACCGTCTTTTTCATCAGCTCGGTGTGCAGGGCCGAGACCCCGTTCACCCGGTGTGCCATGACGAAGGACAGGTCCCCCATCTTGACTTGCCCGTGCTCGCGGATGGCCATCCGCCGGGTCGGGTTACGTTGGGCATGCAACTCGTCGATCCGCGCGATGATCTGCATGTGCCGCGGCAGCAGGCTTCCCATCAGCCCTTCCGACCACCGCTCCAGCGCCTCCGGCATCAACGTGTGGTTGGTGTAACTCAGGGTCGCCTGCGCGGTGTCGGCGGCCACCTCGAATTCCATCCCGCCCTCGTCCATCAGTAGCCTCACCAGCTCCGGTCCGGCAATCGCGGGATGGGTGTCGTTGAGCTGGATCGCCGCCTTCGCGGGCAGCTTCCTGAGGTCGTCGTACTCGCTACGGAACCGCCGCAGGATATCGCGCAGCGACGCGGCGGTGAAGAAGAACTCCTGCTTCAACCGCAGTGCCTTGCCCTGCTCGGTGGTATCATCGGGATAGAGCACGCGGCTGATCGTCCGTGCAAGCGCCTCGGGCTCGGCCGCGGCAGCATATTCGCCCCGGTTGAACCGCTCGAGATCGAACAGCTTCAACGGCTTGGCACTCCACAGCCGGAGCGTGTTCGCCCACTTGCCCTCCCAGCCGATTACCGGCGTGTCCCACGCTTGTGCGATCACACGTTCCTCGGGCTGCCAGACCGCGCGCCCGCCCGCCTCGGCCACCTGTCCGCCGAAGCCGATCTCGAACGCGGCCTCGGGCCGCTCGTATTCCCAGGCATGGGCCTGCAAGAGCCAGTCCTCCGGCTCCTCGATCTGCCGGCCTTCGACGAAGCGCTGCCGAAACAGACCATGTTCGTAGCGAATGCCATAGCCGTAGGCGGGACAACCGATGGTCGAGAGTGAATCGAGAAAGCAGGCCGCAAGCCGCCCCAGCCCGCCGTTGCCAAGCGCCGCGTCGGGCTCGTTGTCGACGATGGCGTCAAAGCTCTGCCCATGCCGGTCCAGCGCCTTGTGCGCCGCATCGGCGAGCCCGAGGTTGGTGATTGCATCCTCGAGAAGCCTGCCGATCAGGAACTCCATCGACAGGTAGTAGACGCGCTTCATCTTGCGCGCGTAGGTCTCCTTGGTCGCGGCGAACCACGGCTCCACGATCTTCTCGCGCACCGCGAACGACAGCGCCATGCGCCAGTCATAGGCCTTGGCGTGTTCGGTATCCTTGCCCAGTCCGTACCGGAGGTAGCGCAGCATCGCGCCTTCGAGGTCGACGTGTTCCATGTTCGATTCCAGCTCCACCGTCTCCCCGGGGTCAGTCTGCCACGCGAAGGAGTGTTATCGCAAACAGTCCCCGCCGACGCAATCATCGCACAGCGCCCGACTGCGCCGAACTGGCGCAGCTTTCCAGCCGCAGTTGCCGCATTTTCGAGCAGCGCCGCAAGCATCGCGAGCACGATCTGTAACATTTGCTTTCGGGATATTGAGTTTCCATCCCGTGAATTTCCTGCGACCTAACCCGTCGACCCGATCGAAAGGCCCCGAAATGAAGAGCCCCGCCCTCGCAGCCGCCCTGCTGCTCGCCGCCGGAGTTGCGACCGCAGACCCGACGCCCTCGGACTGGCAGTCGGTGCTGTCCGAAGCCCGCGGCCAGACGGTGTATTTCAACGCCTGGGGCGGCTCGGCGCAGGCCAACGACTTCATCGCATGGGCCGGCGCGCAGGTGCTCGAACGGCACGGTGTGACGGTCGAACATGTCAAGCTCTCCGACACCGCCGACGCCGTGAGCCGTGTGATCGCCGAGAAGGCAGCGGGGCGCGATTCGGGCGGGGCGGTCGACCTGATCTGGATCAACGGTCCGAACTTTGCCTCGATGAAGGAAAGGGGCCTGCTGTTCGGGCCATGGGCCGAGGACCTGCCGTCGTGGTCCTTCGTCGACCCTGCAGCCAATGCGGCGCTCACCGCGGATTTCACCGTGCCGACCGAAGGGCTCGAGGCACCCTGGGCCATGGCGCAGGTGGTGTTCTGGCACGACACTGCCCGCGTTCCCGAGCCTCCGCGCAGCATGGAAGCACTTGGCGCATGGGCCGCAACCAACCCCGGCCGCTTCACCTTCCCGCAGCCGCCCGATTTCCTCGGCGCGACCTTCCTCAAGCAGGCGCTCTACGACCTCGCCCCCGAACCCGCCGTGCTCCTCGCCCCGGTCACCGATGAAACCTATGGCCCGGCGACCGAACCACTCTGGGCTTTCCTCGATGACCTCACGCCCAACCTCTGGCGGCAGGGCCGGGCCTATCCGCAGACCGGCGAGGCGCTGAAACCGCTCATGGCCGATGGCGAGATCGACCTGGCGATCTCGTTCTCTCCCGGCGCCGCGTCGGCAGCCATCGCGAACGGCGAGTTGCCGGGTACCGTGCGCACCTACGTCCTCGACGGCGGCACCATCGGCAACGCGAGCTTCGTGGCGATCCCCTACAACGCCAACGCCAAGGCCGGTGCGATGGTGCTGGCCGATTTCCTGATGTCGCCCGAGGCGCAGCTGCGCATGCAGGACCCCGCCCATCTCGGCTGGGGCACCGTCCTGTCGATGGACCGCATCCCGCCCGCCGATGCCGCCGCCTTCGCCGCGCTCGATCTCGGGATCGCGACGCTTTCGCCCGCCGCGCTCGGCAAGGCCCTCCCCGAACCCCACCCCTCGTGGATGACCCGCGTCGCCGCCGACTGGGCCGACCGCTACGGCCGAAGCCAATAGCGGCCCGATGACCGGCCCCGCCGCGACCCCCTCAGCGGCGCCCGACGCCTGCCCGGGAACGGGGTCAGTGGCAGGCCCGGCCCCGCCACGGCCGCGCGGCCTGCTGCCCTTCGCCCCGGCCCTGACACTCGCGCTGCTGCTCGGCCCGGTCGCTGCGGGGCTTATCTTCACGCTCATGCCCGCCTTCGGCTGGCTCCCGGCCCTCGGCGCCCGCGAGCTTTCGCTCGACGCCTTCCGTACGCTCGCGGACGACCCCGCCATCGCCACCGGCGCGCGGCTTTCGCTGGGCACCGGCATCGCCTCGTCGGTGATCGCCTTCGCCGCCACCTGCCTGATCCTCGCCGGCTGGCACGGCACCCGCGCCTTCCGCCTCCTCGAACGCGCGCTGTCGCCGCTGCTGTCCATCCCGCACGCCGCCGCCGCCTTCGGCATCGCGTTCCTCATCGCCCCCTCGGGCTGGATCGCCCGGGCGCTTTCACCCTGGGCAACCGGCTGGGAGCGGCCGCCCGACCTCCTGATCCTGCAGGACCAGGGCGGCCTGGCCCTGACCCTCGGGCTCGCGGCCAAGGAAGTCCCCTTCCTGCTCCTGATGGCGCTCGCCGCGCTGCCGCAGGTCGGCGCCACCCAGCGGCTCGCCGTCGCGCAAGCTCTGGGATACCGGCGCGTGACCGCCTGGGCCAAGACCGTCCTCCCCGCGCTCTACCCGCAACTGCGCCTGCCTCTCGCCGCCGTCCTCGCCTACGGAACGGCAAACGTCGACATGGCTCTGATCCTAGGGCCCACCACACCCGCCCCGCTCGCGGTGCAGGTAGTGCGCTTGATGAACGACCCCGATCTCGCGCTGCGCCTCACCGCCGCCGCCGCTGCGCTTCTGCAACTCGGCCTCGTCGCCGTCGCCCTCGCCGCAGGCCTCGCCGCCGAACGCCTCGTGGCCCACCTCGGGCGCCGCTGGTGCGCCGCTGGCGGCCGCGGCCACCCCGGCCCCGAATTCATCGCCCGCGCCCTCGGCCTCGGCCTCGCCGCTGCCACGGCCGCGACTGTGCTCGGCGGCCTCGCGGGCCTCGGCCTGTGGTCGCTCGCCGGGCCCTGGACCTTCCCCGACGCGCTGCCCGACACGCTCACGCTGCGCACCTGGGAACGCCACGGGCCGGCCCTGCTGGGCCCCACCGCCACAACGCTCGCGATCGCGGCCACGGCGAGCGCACTGGCCATCGCCCTCACGGTCGCCTGCCTCGAAGCCGAACACCGCCACGGCCTGACCCCCGGCAGCCGCAGCCTGGCACTCCTCTACCTGCCGCTTCTGGTGCCGCAGGTGGCCTTCCTGCTGGGGCTTCAGACCCTCGCCATCGCCGCCGGTGCGGGCGACCGCACCGCCGCGGTCACCGCCGCACACCTCGTCTTCGTCCTGCCCTACACCTTCCTGTCGCTCGCGGGTCCCTGGCGCGCCTGGGACGCGCGCCTCGCCACCACCGCCCGCGCGCTCGGCGCCTCGCCCGGCCGCACGCTCCTGCGCGTCCGCCTGCCGATGCTGCTGCCGGCACTCCTCACCGCCTTCGCGGTGGGCTTCGCGGTCTCGGTCGGGCAATACCTGCCCACGCTGCTCGTCGGCGGCGGCCGCGTCGCCACCCTCACCACCGAGGCCGTGGCCCTCGCCTCCGGGGCGGACCGCCGGCTGATCGGCGCGACCGCGCTCGCCCAGACCGCCGCGGTCCTCCTGCCCTTCGCCCTGGCGCTGACGCTCCCGCGCCTCGCCTTCCGCAACCGCCGGGGGATGCTGCGTGGCTGAGCCCTCTCTCCCCCGCGGCCTCTCCCTCGACCGCCTCTGCATCGAGCGCGAAGGCCGCCGCCTCGTCGAGATCGACGCCCACATCGGCCCCGGCGAGGTGCTCACCGTCATGGGTCCCTCGGGCATCGGCAAGTCCACGATCCTCGCCGCGATCACCGGCACCCTCGCCCCGGCCTTCCGGATGATGGGCCGCATCCGCCTCGACGGCCGCGACATCACCGACCTGCCGACCGAGGCGCGCCACGTCGGCATCCTGTTCCAGGACGACCTGCTGTTCCCGCACCTTTCGGTCGCGGGCAACCTCGCCTTCGGCCTGCCCGCCAACGCCGGGAACCGCCCCGCGCGGGTCGAGGCGGCGCTCGCCGAGGTGGGGCTTTCCGGCTTCGGCCCGCGCGATCCCGCCACGCTCTCGGGCGGGCAGAAGGCCCGCGTCGCGCTGATGCGGATGCTGCTGTCGGACCCCTGCGCGCTTCTGCTCGACGAACCCTTCTCCCGGCTCGACGCCGACCTGCGCGACCAGACCCGGCGCGTGGTCTTCGACCTCGCGCGGGCGCGGGGGCTGCCCAGCCTCCTCGTCACCCATGACGCCGCCGACGCCGCGGCGGCGGGCGGGCCGGTCGTCACGCTGGGGTGAGGTCACGCCGGGCCGAAGCGCCGCCCGGACGCCGTCAGAGCCGCATCGCATTGGCCCAGGCCCGCCGCCCGGCCCGGTCGATCACCGTGACCCGGACCCAAGGCGAGGCCGCGAAACGGTCGAGCGGGACAGAAGCCCGCGTCATGCTGGAGCCATGCACCGCCACCGCCGCACTGCCGTGGCCCTGCACGATCACGGTTGCGACCGGCGAGCATTCGACCTCGATCCGGTTGCCCTCACGGGCCACGGCGCGCAACTCCGGCGCCTGCGAGGAATAGTAGCGGCCGGCCTTCAGCGCCTCGAGGAGCGCAACGGGGTCGTTCTCCTCGGCCTTGACCATCACCCAGCCGCCGAAATGGTCCGGCTCGGTGAAATGCGCATCGTCCGTGGCGCAGAGCGTCAGGTCACGGCCCTCGCTCAACAGAAGGTCGAGCACGTGGAAGCCATGCGCCCGGTCGGCCCCCACGGCGCAGCCATGGTTGTAGACCTCGACGGCATGGGCCGCCTCGATTCCGCGCGCATCCTCGAGCGTCAGCCCCGACCACTCCGGGTGGGCGATGGCCACGAAGGCCCCCGCCGCCCGTGCTCGGGCGGCAATCTCGGGCCCGGTCTCCTGCCCCTCGACCGGGCGGAACCCGGGGGCGTTGCCCGGGGCGAAGTCGGCCGGCAGACCGACCGCGAGGATGTGCCACAATTCGCCATTGGCCATCGCACCCGAGTGCAGCTCGGCCCCGGGGAGCGTGACGAACCCCGGCGCGTTGAAGGGCCGCGTGTCGGTGATCGGATAGCCGTACTTGCCGATGAAATGGTCCGAGAGGCAGAGGAAATCGTAGCCCTCGGCCCGGTAGCGGCGACAGACCTCCTCGGGCGACAGGACGCCGTCGGACCGGTCGGAGTGGGTATGGAGGTTGCCGCGGAAGAACCGCCCCGGCGCGGTGAAGGTGTCGTGCATGCCCATTCCCTTTCGCCTCGTTCTCCGCTGTGCCGGGTAGCGGCGATCCTGGCCTTGCCTGGTATCGCCAGCGTGACGTTCGCGGGGCATCCTATCGCCTGCGCCCGTGCGGCGCGAGGGTCCCCGGAGGCCCTCCCGCCCCCGGGACGGCGCAGGGGCGTTCCGCCCCTGCTTGCC
>CAZOHN010000121.1:0-11009 GCA_964579325.1 uncultured Rhodobacterales bacterium | reverse complement strand
AACTTGGCCCCCTGGCCGACGACAAGCCGGTGAAACTCACCGTGGACCTACCCGCCGCCCTCCACCGTGACCTGATCGCCTATGGCGAGATCCTCGGCCGCGAGGCGGGGCAGCCACCAACCCCGCCCGCGCGGCTGATCGTGCCCATGCTGGAGCGGTTCATCGCCACGGATCGCGGGTTTGCGAAGGCCAGAAGGGGCGGGGGCGAACGGAAATAGCGTGAATGTATTCCGACCGCGTGGTTATCCAGTCGGGCACTACGTTCGGCGCGTTGACCGCTCGGAGCTCCTTCAGCGACATTCAGGCACCCCGCAACATAGAAGGCCCCTTCGCAAGTCCAGCATCGTGTCCGGCCCTTAACTGCCGGTCTATCCTTGATGGGCAACGCTTGATAGCCGCCGTTTGTATCTGCCGCTAGTCAGCGAAATTCTCAGGACCTCTGTATGTCTCTCAAGCCCCATTTCTGGTCTGCTGGTATTTCGCGGCCGCTCTGTCGTCTGGCCAGTAGTTCAGGGGTTGCTCGGTGAACTCGAGCTCGAACGCCACTCTGGATCTCTGAATAATCTGATTGCCACCTTCTCTTTCCAAGCCGCTCAGTCTTTCCGAGAATGGCTTGTCATTCTCTCCGCCAATCAGGTCCGGAAACGAGAACTCTATTGCCCCAAGCGCAATCAATGTGGGTTCTGGAACGACTGCTTCGTCCTGAGCCTTTCTCGAGGTGACCAATGCAATGCCAAGCAGACGTCCCATGCGCTCGAGGACCATCTCGAGCGAATCGGTCTTTTGCAGATCGACCCGCTGACGTTCGGCAAGGAAGCGCATCCGGTTTTCCCAGCGACGGATATCCCTTGGAGTTACACCCGCCCGCGCGAGCAAGGGCTCAACAATGGCGAGGGCGCGCCTGAACTCCGGCGAATCCCGCCTGATGGTCGCTCGGCTGGCCATCAACCGGGACAGGACAAGAAGGAGCAGAAGCGCCATCGCGACGAATGCCGTCAACCATATCCCCCAGGCCGGGACAGGCTGTGCCTCGGGGTCGGCGGCAAGCTGCAAGGGGATCGGCTCGCCGCGCGTCGATGGCGGTGCGGGTTCGAGCGGGTCGGCAACCGGCTCCGCCTCGGGATCGGTCTCACCAGGATCGGGAGCGAGCAATCCCGGACCGGATGCGGGACCCGTCGGCGACAACGATGGCATTGCGGATTCGGTTATGACGCGGGTCGGGTCGGAAACCGTGACAAATACCAGGGCTGCGGCTGCAAGAAAGGCCAACCCGGCGCGGGGTAGTACCCACCCCAGCCCGTTCCAGAACGGCAGAAGTCTGCGATGCAGCTTGCCCGGATCATGGACCGCTGCTGTCTGCTGCGCGTCCGAACCGGGCTGCGGGCCCGAGACCATCAGCCCCACCGCTGTGCGCTGCATGGTGGGGATCACCACCTCAAGGTTGACCAGCTTCTCCATGTAACGGCGCGCATAGGCCGCGCGTTTAAGGGCGTTGCGCCGGTTTTCCCGCGCTTTCGGTTCCTCGTCGGCGTCGTCGTCGATCTCGGATAAGCCGAGTTCCGCTTCAGGTAGACCCTCGGCCATCTTGGCGAAGGCTAGTCCGACGGCGTGTTCCACCTGCTGGCGATCCATGCCCAGAACGACAATGCAGGGACCGGCGTTGACGACAAAATTGACCGCCTCAAGGACGTTGAGCACGTGTTCGGGGTGGCAGCGGTCGAGGTCGTCGATGAAGATCACCAGACCGGCCGAGGTCGGACGGCGCAAGACCGTCGCTACCTCGCCCAGCGCCCTGCCGAACAGATGCCGGAAGCCCAACCGATCGCTGAACCCGGTCACCGATGTGCGCGAAGCGAACTCGGTCAGCAGCGCGGCGGGCTTGACCGGAAAGGGCAGCGTTGCCTTGACCCAAAGCCAGAGCGCGACTCCGGCAGCGAAGAAACCAAGGATCGGGCCAAACAACTGATCTGGCGGAGAGGGTAAGCGCCCCAGCCAATTCCGCAGACCCTCGAAGTCCGGAATAAGCAGTTCCAGTTCCGCGAAAATTTCAATCTGTTCAGTAAGGTTCAGCCCGAGAAGCCAGGTTCCGGCCAAGAAGAAACCAAGGGCCATCGCCGCTACCGTTGCGAGGATGCTGGCGCCGGCAACAAACTGCCGGTTTCGGTGCCGCAGCAGGCGCAGGCGGAAACCGAACCCGCGAGCCGACCAGGCGGAGGGCACGCCTTCGGTCCGGATCGCCTCCATCAGCGCCGCGAAGAGGTGGTCCTCGCTGCGATGGTGCCAGGCGTTGAACCAGACGGTATTGGCCCCGCGGCGTTGCAGGTCCAGATGCAGCAGGTTCATCAGCGAACTCTTGCCGCTGCCCCAGCGGCCGGTGACGGCAATGGTCAGGGGCGGCTTCGTGTCGGTGTTGCGCAGGAAGCGCGATAGCGACCGCGCGATGGATTTGAGGCCGAGAGCGTCGACCCCGCTCCAGTCTAGCGGCAGGTCGTTGACCGCGCGGTCAGCGATGGATTGCTCGACCCGCGGCCCGGTATCGACCCAGGCGCGGGCATTGGCACGCAGCGCCAGTGGAGTGCCGAGGATCAGCAGCGCAAACCACCAGGGCGCAGGCAGGGGATGGAGCTGCCGCCAGTTGCCTTGTGTCGCGTCGTTGGCATGCAGCCAGACGACCCGGCCATCCGCCAGGCCAGAGGCCCAGCCGGTGCCATATTCGGCCACATGCAGCGCGTCGATGGTCAGGCCGGGGAGGGCGTGCTGGCGGGTCCATGTCGTGGTCCCGTCCGCCGTGAAGAAAACAGTCCCTTCCGCGCCCGCGACCCAGGCTCGGTCTTGGTCGACCACATGGACAGAATGCAGCGACACTGGATCCTCGCCCGGAATGGGTCCGATGTCGGCATCGGACCAACTGTCGCTGCCGGTGATACGAGCGAAAACCTGACGGATTGAGCCGACCGCAATGGCGGTTCTTTCAACGCTGCTTACCGCCAGAAAGCCGAGGCTACGCAGATCCTCCGGCGAAGACTGCTGCCAGCCTTCGGCTTCCGGCACCGAAGTGGCCAGGAAACCCTGATCCCCGACGCCGAGAACCTCGTCCGCACCGTGAAACGCGATCGCCCGGACGGCGCCGAGAGGGTGGATTTCGCCCAAGATGGACCAGATTGCGACGTCTACCGAACCGCTGACGATGCGGCTGCCATCAGGCGAGAAGGCGACGCTGTGGACCAAGCCCTGATGCCCGCGCAGGGGCTCGTCCATCGTCGCACCCGTGGCGGCATCCCATAGGCTCAGCGTCCCGTCATCGCTGCCGCTGATGATGCGGCTGCCATCGGGCGAAAAGGCGACGCTAATGACATCGCCCTCCCGCCCGCGCAGGGGCTCGCCCAGTGCGCCACCCGTGTCGGCATCCCACAAGCGCACCGTGCGGTCATAGCTGCCGCCGCTGACGATACGGCTGCCATCGGGCGAAAAGGCGACGCTGAGGACCCAGCCCTCGTGCCCGCGCAGGGGCTCCCCCACTGCAGCACCCGTGTCGGCATTCCACAAGCGCACCGTGCCGTCCCAGCCACCGCTGACGATGCGGCTGCCATCGGGCGAAAAGGCGACGCTGAGGACCCCGTCCTCATGCCCGCGCAGGGGTTCATCCAGTGCAGCACCCGTGTTGGAATCCCACAGTCGCAGCGAGCCGTCACCGCCCCCGCTGACGATGCGGCTGCCATCGGGTGAAAAGGCGACGCTGCTGACCCCGTCCTCATGCCCGCGCAGGGGTTCACCCAGCGCCGCGCCCGTGTTGGCATCCCACAGGCGCAGCGAGCCGTCACCGCCCCCGCTAACGATGCGGCTGCCATCGGGGGAAAAGGCGACGCTGGTGACCACAGAGCCATCACTTGTCAGTCGAAACTCAGGTGTCTCGTCGATACTACGGCCTCGAAGGCCCGGCACCGTCTCGACCCACTGCACCCCGCCCTCGTCTTCGACCGGCCGGAACACCGCCCCGTAGAGCGACAGCGCCGCCGCGCGGCCGGTCGCAGGGTCCCGGATGATCTGCCGCGCGAACAGCGGGCCGCGGTTAGTGCGGGGCAGGAACAGGCGCCCGTCTGGGAACACCTCGCAGACGGTCGCCGGATCCCCGTTACCGGCAGGGCTGCACAGCCCGCGCGGGATGAACCCGCCATCGTGCCCACCCCGCATCACCGGGGCGCTGCTGATCGTCGGGTTCGGCAGCAGTGACAGGAACGAGGCAGCCAGCCCCGGCACCTGGGGCCCGATGATCGGGGGCTTCTGCCAGAAAAAGCCCCAGACCAGTGCGCCTAGGACCAGCAGCGCGAACAACCCCGCCCGCACCTTGCGCACGACCCCGGAGGTTGCCGGCGCCGGGTCGGCGATCGGAGGCTTGGTAGGTTCGGCTTTTGTCGATGAGGTTTCCATCCGGTTCGTCAGGACATCGACGCGCCCCGCCGGTCGAAGACCATCGACACAGCGCGGTGATCCGAAGTCCGGGCCGAACGCGGGCGCCGGGCCGCGACCCGGTGGTGAACTTCATGCTCGACCTTCCCGCCGCCGCTGCGCGCACGAAAGGCGGCCGCACCCGACCTGTCCGCGCCTGTCAGGCTCTGGGTGAACATCACATGGTCAAGCAGTATCCGGGGGTTGCGCGCAGGGTCCAGCCGGTCGCGCTTCAGGTCGTAGGACCAACGCGCGCTGTCGTCGAAATCGAACAGCGCGTGGTTCAGGAACCGCCGGGCGAAGAAGACATCGCCCTGCAGGTTCGAGACCAGGTCATGGTAAAGAAAGCGCCGCTCGACCCGTTCCTTGCCGGGCCCGTCGTTCAGATCGCCGACGACGATGATGGCCGCGTCAGGCTCGGACAGGAAGCGGCCGTCGATGTAATGGCGCACGTCGGTCGCCTCGGTCGTCAGCTTGATGCGTGAGGTCATCACACTGGCGACCAGTTCGGGTTGCTGGTCGAAGAAATCGGGAGCATAGGGGTCGCCTTTGGGGCTGATCCTGTTGATCTTGCTCTTGAGGTGGCAACCGATGATTTCAAGGTGCTGGACCCGGTTGTCGCCAAGGTCGATCGCAACCTGCAGAACCTGCGGATGTCGGTGGTGTTCGTGCGTACCAGGCACGTGGAACCGGAGGGTCGATGCATCAGCGCTGAAGACCGGGTAAGAAACTTCCCATTTGGTGCCGCGCCGCTGATCCCCCCAGGCAGGACCGGTCAGTGCGCGCCAACGGTCAAGGTGCAGAAGAGTCCCGGTTATCGGTATGTTCCTGCGGATCAGGAACCAGATCCATTGCGAACCGTTGACAATGCCATAATCTCGTCGATTGGCCGAATTCCGGATCACCAGTTCGTACTCGGGCGCAACCCGAGTAAAGAAGGCCTTGGCGCGCGCTTCGCCGTTCGGTCCCTCGGAGATCATCAGGATATCGGCATCGATCTCGCGTAGTTCCTCCGCGATGGCATCAAGCCGATGCTCATCCTGAGGCCGCTGGCCGCCGTCCTCTTGGACGATTCGATCACTGTTTTCGATGTTCCATGCGCAAAGCTTGAACGTATCCATGGATGCCTCCAGCGAACTCGCGATCATTTCCAAAGAGGAGCGCTCGCGGTTTGGTCGTCGCGCCTCATCATCGTAAGGGTCAGGGGAACGGGCTTGCCGTCAGGGGTGCAGGGATTGCGATGTCCTTGCCCCTGAAGACTACGTTGCTTCCGCGCGCATCGATGTGCACGAAACTTGCGTAGAAACCGATGCCACCTTTGAACAGCGCTCTTTCGTCACGAAGCCAGCGCAGCGCGTTTCCGGCCTCGGACGGCGAAATGCCGTCCACACCGAAGTCCAGCGCACGGAAGTTCCGATGGTGGCTTTCCGTCGCCGCGCCGGGCAGCGTCGCGTTGTAGGCGTCGGTCCTGAAGGCGCTGGTGATCCGGACCGGCCTCCCGAGACGCGCGCGCAGCTCGTCCAGCGCCCGGATCGCGGGCACGATGTTGGGCCACAAGTCCGGGGGCGCGTAGCCGTTCAGCCCGAAGCCAGGACTCTGCGGGTTGCCGTGGCCAGCGCCCAGCACCAGCAGTTCGGCCGCCGAGAAGTGGCGCAGGCCCAAGCCGGCATGGAAGCTCTCGAAGGCCGCGCGATGGGTCCAGAGGGTGCGCGCCTGCGCTGCCTCGACACCGGTGTCGTCGTCGGGTTCGTCGATTTCGGCTCCGGTGCCAGTTTCCTGTGCCGTATCGCTGGCCAGCATGCGGGCGACGGCGGGGGCCGCCACCGCCGACTCCGGCGCTGGCCCGGCGTCGCGCGGCCAGGGCGAGAACGGGACCTGCGCCAGGAAACCTCGGTCGTGTTGGGGCACAAGCTGCGTGTCGAGCGAGGGGATCTGGCTGGGCGAGTTGATTTCGCCCGTGATCAGGTGGCGGAAGCTGCGCCAGTCACCGTCGAAACGCCCGTCGTCCCAGACCTTCAGCAGCGCGGTGGTGAAGGCGCCGTTGAAGGGCCCGTCCATGGCCACCTGTTCGTCCTGGCAGGCGCCGAGACCCAGAACGGTGGCCTTCGGGGCGCCGGGCAGCGGGCGTTCGAGCACGCGCTCGTCAATCCCGGCGAGCGACAGCGTGCGGGCGCGGTATTCCTGCTCGTGCTGGCGGAAGGTGCGCATCGAGACGTTGAAGGGCAGATGTCGGGGTCGCAGGGTGGGGTCGGCCGGAACCGGCTGCGGCGCGAAGGGCGAGGCGCGCACCGGGCTACCCGAATGGCAGGTATCGCCGACCATGACGATGCGGACCCCCTCTCGGAACAGGGTCCACAATATCGACAGCTCGTCGTCGACGATCTGGCTGTCGTAGAGGCAAAGCGTCTCGTCGAAGAGATCGCCCTCTCGCGTCGTGGCCTCGTCGCCGTTCCAGTCGGGCAGGAAGCTGCCATGCGCTGCGATGGTGAACAGGAAGCTGTCGCCCGGTTGCAACCGTTCGGCGGCGGCGGCGATCTCGGTGATGACGGCGGTACGGGTGGCCTTTTCGGTCAGCAGCATCCGCGTCTCGTAGCCCTGCTGGCGCGCCAGGCGTTCCATCGCGCGGGCGTCGTTCTCGCAGCCGAACAGTTCGCCATCGTCGCCGTAATGCGCCGGGTCGATCCGGTTCAGCCCGACGTGCAGTGACAGGGCCAGCGCGACGCGCGTCTCGGGCGCAGCATTGGCTTCGGCGGGCGGCACGGCCGTGCCCGGGTCGAGGTCTTCGGGCTCCAGCGCCTGCGCGGCGCGCTGCAGCGTGGCGGCATCCCCAAAGGGCCCCGACAGGAACACCGGTAGCGCGCCGCGTGCGCGCGCCGAAACGCGCCGGATCTCGGCCTCGATCCTGGCCGCGACCTTGGCGTAGCCGCTGTTCTTCGGATGCAACTCGTCGTGCCATTCGTTGCGACTGACCGTGCCGCGGCAGTCGATGTAGCTGACATGCGGCATCGTCTCGACGATCCGGCGCAGGCTGCGGTTGAAGCGGTCCATCATGTCGACAGTGATCGCCGCCTGCAGTGCGGGGTCAGTGATGCCGCGCTTCGCCATCGGCCGGCCCAGCCAGGGGCCGTTCTTCGGGAGGGCGTAGTCATAGCCGTGTACGATCACGCGCACACCGGGGAACTGCCCGTGCACCCGGCGCAGCATGCGCTCGTAGGAGGCCAGCGACGAAGACAGGATGTCGTCGAACCGCGGGGTCAGATAGTCCGTGGGTTTCAGTCCGGGACGGAACGCTTCGAGGCAGTCGGCCAGCTGGCCCTTGCGCAACAGATCGTTGCCGCCCCCTGACAGCAGCAGGATAGTGGCGCGGGTGGCCGCTAGTTCGGTCAGATACTCGCCGTCCTTCTCCATCTGCGACAGCAGGTCGCCGGCGGCGCTCAGGCAGCGGATGGCGAAGGAATCCTTCCTGCGAGGGTCGGACAGGTGGTCGATCGTGTCCTTAAGGAGGATAGGGTATTGCCACCAGCTGTCGCCCTCGGCGACGATGACCGGGCCGGAATAGCCCTTGGCCATGCGCGCCGAGAATTTGCGCCAGCGGTTCATCCGCGACAGAGTATTGGCCGAATTGAGCAGCAGCGCAGACCGCGCCGCCGCGCCCGGCCCTGTGCCGAGTTCGACTGTCTCGGGGTTGACGCGAAAGCGCGGGGCGAAAGCGTCCGAAGCGGCCTCATCAAGCATGAAGTACGGTGCGAGATCAGATTCGTCGGTGGCCGGGTCGGCGAGTTTGGCCATCAGGTCGGCATAGGCAATCCGCGTCATGGCGAGCGTCCTTCCGGATAGGGGTCAAGGGGGCGGCAGCTGAAATCGGTGTTGGCGGTAGTCCATGATGGCTGCGTGAATCCGGGTGTCGATGGTCGGGTCGTCGGTCAGGGTGCCATGCGGCACGCGGCCGGTTGCCAGGCCAGGGTCCTTGATCTGCAGGAGCGGTACAAAGGCACGCGAGACATCAATCCCGGCCGCCGCAACGCAGGCGTGATATCGCGCCCGGGCCATGCCGAGCAGCGTCCGCGGCGGGTTGTCGGGATGGGTCGGCGCCTGCTTCCGGCGCGCGCGCGGCGGCATGCACAGATGGGCATCGGCCAGCCTGTCCTCGAATGCGCGCGCCACCAGCCGCAGCAGCGAGCCCTGGTAAAGGCCGAAGCTGCAGCGTGCCTCGAGCGCGGCGTCGGCGTGATGGATACGTGCGCGTGGTGGCCGCCCGTCATCGGCATTGAGCGCGGCCACCAGAGGCAATATGAAGCGGCTTGCGCGCTGCATGTCGATGGCCGGGTGTACCAGATGCAGCGTCGCGATGCCCTGAGCCGGATCGATACGCGCGCGGCCCTTCGCCTCGGCCTGGGCACGCAACAGTTCGTGCAACACCAGGACGCCGGCACCCTCGGTGACCACGTGCAAGTCGCGCCCTTCGTCCGCGCACAGCCGCAGCATGTCGCGGAAGGGTTCAAGGAGCGCCCCGTTCGCGGCGCGACGGCGGGCCCGGGGGGCCGGCTCGTCCGGCAGTTCCATGGGGCCGCGGACCGCGCGTTGGGCCGACTTCTCGATCTCGCGCCAGAACGCGCGGCCGACCCCACGCAGATCGGACTCGATCAACGCGTCAAGTTGCGGCCCCTCGGAGCCGACGCGGTCAAGGCAGCTCTTGAACAGCGTTGTCAGCACCTCCAGCGACTTGTCGACAAAGAGATGCGACCAGAAGAAGGTGTAGGGATAGAGCTCAAGCGCCTGTGCCCTTGGCTTGCGTGCTACAGCGGCCTTGGCGGCTGCCTCAATCCCCTCGACCGTGCCGGGGATCCACAGCAGCACCCCCCGGCGGTCGGGGACGTCGGGTGCGCCCGGCACCGCTTTCGCCGAACCGGGCACCGGCTTCGGTCGACGCAGGTGGCGGGCGGTGACGGCCCAACTCTTGTCGTCCGAGGGGAAGGCGCCCCGGTTGACATGAAAGCCATCGTCCAGATGCAGGTAATGGCCGATCAGCTGGCTGCCGCGCGGCTCGGCACTTCGGACCAGCCCAAGGCTGCGCCGCCAGCCCTGCTCGCCGACCGACAAGTCGAAGGCGACCGGCGATGGAACCGCCAGCCGCAGGACCCAGCCGTCCAAGACCGTCTGTGCCCAATCGCCATAGGCCCACAGTGCCACACCCGGCAAACCGGAAAATCCGCCCCAGCCGGAACCCCACGAATTGAGGACCAGAAACCCCTCGCCTGTATAGCCGACAATGACAAAGGCATGGGCATCCTTTGTCAGCTTCTCGAAATCGAAGGCGCCGATCCGGTCGATGTCTGGCTGCATCGGTTCCGTCCAGCCTTCGTGGATCTGGGCGGAAACGAGGATGCCTCCGGTTTCATTTAACGCAGCGTGATAGTCATTCAGCACGGCCTGCAATCGGTAAAAGGCCCCCAGACTGATGCCACGAGCCGCCTTGGCCTGAGCTACAGTGGGAAACACCTGCACTCTGGTCCCCGTCGGGTCGACTGCAGCGGGCCAGCGGCTGTCTCGATTTGCCACTCGGCTGCCCGGTGGCAGATCCAGGCACACTCCGTGGTGATAGAACCCCTTCAGGACCGAACGCAGCGAGTGCAGCCCCTCGGGCCTCGTCGCCATTCGTTCTGTCAGAGCGGCGGTATCGGCTGCGGCTGCGGTTCCGTCGATCTGCGTCATTTCATCGTGAAAGGCGCCCATCCGGTAAAGCATTTCGGCGCTGGCCGACTGGTCGATGGTGCGCACGCTGCGCTGCAAGTCGATCAGAGCGGCCAGCGCATGCCCGGTGCACTGTCCTGTCGTGCCTTGGTCGCGGACAAGCGGTGGAAGTTGGTCGCGACTCGGAATGATCTTGGGCTGCAGCGACCCGAGCGAGGCGTGAAATGGAAAATCTCGCAGGTCGACGGGATCCTTCCCGACGAAGGCGCCAATAAAGTCCGTCGACCCGGCCCTGACTTTCGTCATGATTTCCCATCCGTGGTGACGTGGTGCTAATCCTTCATTATAGCATGTTCAAAGCGCTGACTTCAGATCAACAAAGCCTATTCAAAATCTGACGTTCCAGCAAGTGACATGTCCCAGGCAGGCTTCTCTTTCCTGTCGCTCGACGACCTCTTCGCCTCGGTCAAGGGCCGGGCCGAGCGCAGCCGCACCCGCACCGTGGAGAGCGCCGCGATCCGGGTCGAGGCGAGCCGCGACAACCCCGAGCGGCTGGGCCTCGTCCTGCCCGGCACGGATGCGCCTGTTGCGCCGACGCATTGGTCGTTTGGCCAGCTCTCGAGCCTCGTCGGCGCGCCCGCGGCCTATTTGCGCCAGCTGCCCGCGCCGCTCGCGGGCATCAACCTGCAGTACGGGCTGACAAACCACCGGGCCGAGCAGATCAAGACCCTGGAGACCGAGGACGGCCGGACCGAGTTGCGCGCCGTCACCGGCCCCGAGTATGGGCGCATCTACTACCACGAACTGGTCTCGGCCGTCCGCCGCATCGCTGGGAACGGCACCGGCGATACCCGCTGGAAGGTGCCGGGCGT
>CAZOHN010000120.1:0-11027 GCA_964579325.1 uncultured Rhodobacterales bacterium | reverse complement strand
TCTCGTTGGCATGTTCCTCGTCGATTTCGGTGATGAACATGTTCTCGCGGTAGTTCTCCCAGTGGCCCGAGGCTTCCCAGAGCTTTCGGTCCACCACCTGGGGGGTCTTGATTTCCTTGTAGCCCGCGGTCCGCAGGCGGCGGCGCATGTAGTCCTCGAGTGACCGGTAGACATCCCAGCCGTTGGGGTGCCAGAACACCATGCCCGGCGCTTCCTCCTGGAAGTGGAAGAGCTCCATTTCGCGGCCGAGGCGGCGGTGGTCGCGCTTCTCGGCTTCTTCGAGGAAGGTGAGGTAGGCCTTGAGGTCGTCGCGATTGCGGAACGCCACGCCGTAGATGCGCTGAAGCTGCGGGCGGGTGCTGTCACCCCGCCAGTAGGCCCCGGCGACCTTCATCAGCTTGAAGGCGTCAGCCGGCACCTGGCCGGTGTGCTGCAGATGCGGGCCACGGCAGAGGTCCTGCCAGTGGCCGTGCCAGTACATGCGGATCGACTGGCCGGTCGGGATCGCCTCGACGAGCTCGACCTTGTAGCCCTCGCCCTTGGATTTGTAGAAGGCGATGGCATCCTCGCGCGACCAGACCTCGGTGCGCACCGGATCGCGCGCGTTGATGATCTCGCGCATCTTCTTCTCGATGGCGCCGAGATCGTCGGGAGTGAACGGCTCGGCGCGGTCGAAGTCGTAGTACCAGCCGTTCTCGATGACCGGGCCGATGGTCACCTTCACGTCGGGCCAGATCTCCTGCACCGCGCGTGCCATGATGTGGGCGAGGTCGTGCCGGATGAGTTCCAGCGCGGGTCCATCGTCTTTCAGCGTGTTGATCGCGATGGTGCAATCGCCGTCGATGGGCCAGGCGAGGTCCCAGTGCGCGCCGTTCACAGTGGCCGAAATGGCCGCCTTCTCCAGCGACTTCGAGATGGACGCGGCAACCTCGGCAGGGGTGACGCCACGCTTGAAGTGGCGGGAATTGCCATCGGGGAAGGTCAGGGAAATCTGGGTCATCGGCCCATGCTCCTCGTCGGTTCGGCGCCCACGGAACGCCCGGTTGCGGGTATGTCGCGCCGCTTGTGACGTGGCGCACGCGGGACGTCAAGGCGGGCGCTTGCCCGGCCTTCGCACCTCTGGCAGGGTGCCGGGGCGAACGGGAGGGGCAGGATGCGCAGTTTTGACGAAATCCTCGCCATTGCCGCCGGGCGCAAGGGCAGCGTCGAGGCGGTGCTGGGCGGGGCGTCGCTCCCGAAGTCACCGGAAGCTCTGGCAGCGATTCCCGACGACCGCTGGCTTGCCGCGATGGCGCGGGGCATCTTCCAGGCCGGGATCAGCTGGTCGGTCGTCGAGGCAAAGTGGCCCGGCATCGAGGAGGCAATGGCGGGTTTCGACGTCGGGCGCCTGTCGATGATGGACGACGACTGGTTCGATGCGCTCATCGCCGACACGCGGGTGATCCGCAGCGGTGCCAAGATCGCGGCGATCCGCGACAACGCGGCGTTCCTTCGCCAGGTTCGCGAAGGTGGCGAAAGCTTCGGACGCAAGGTCGGCGACTGGCCCGTGTCGGACTACGTCGGCCTACTGGACTGGCTTGGCAGGAACGGTAGCCGCCTTGGCGGGACGACGGGGCAGTACCTGCTGCGGCTGATGGGCAAGGAAAGCTTCATCCTGAGCCGCGATGTCGTGGCCCGGCTTCAGGCCGAGGGCGTGATCGACGGGGCGCCGGGTTCGCGCAAGGCAATGGCCGCGATCCAGTCGGCCTTCGACCGCTGGAAGGCCGAGAGCGGGCGCACATTCAACGAGATCGGCCGCGTACTGGCGCAGAGCATGGGCCCATGACGGTGCCGCCCGGGCCGGGGTCAAGGAACGGGATGACCAGATGACAGACTTCATCACCTCCCCACAGGGACGCAGGCTGGCCTTCAATCAGTGCAGCGGGTCGGGGCCGGGCATCGTCTTTCTCGGTGGATTCCGCTCCGACATGTCCGGGACCAAGGCGCTGTTCCTCGAGGACCGGGCGCGTGCCCGGGGTCGCTCGTTCCTGCGCTTCGACTATTCGGGACACGGCGAGAGCGGCGGGGCCTTCGAGGAGGGCTGCATCGGCGACTGGGCGGCGGATGCCGCCGCAGCGCTGGCCTTGACGAAGGGCCCTCAGGTGCTGGTCGGCTCCTCCATGGGTGGGTGGATCGCCCTGCTGCTCGCGCGCCTGTTCCCCCAGCGGATCGCGGGGCTCGTGACAATCGCCGCCGCGCCGGATTTCACCGACGAGATATACGAGGAACTGAGCGAGGCCGAGCGAGAGGCTTTGGCCGAAACGGGCCGGATCGAGCGTCCGTCGGAGTATTCCGACGAGCCTTACGTCTTCACGCGCCGCCTGATCGAGGACGGCAGGCGAAACCGCATCTTCGACCGACCGCTGCGCCTGCCGATGCCCGTGCGCTTCTTGCAGGGGTCGGCGGACGCCGACGTCGCGCCTACCGTGGCGCTGCACTTGTTCAACCATACCGATGGTCCCGACATCAGGCTGACCCTGGTGAAGGACGCGGACCACCGGTTCTCCACGCCCGCGTGCCTGGCGCTGATCTGGGCCGCCGTCGAGGACGTGGCGCCGGTCTGAGCCTCAGGCGCTCCGCAGCTTCGGCTTTCGCCCGCGCGGTCCGGAATGGGTGTCGATGAAGTCGAGCACCAGCGGCCGAATGTTGTTCCGCCAGCTCTTGCCTGCGAAGATACCGTAGTGGCCTGCCCCGGGTTCAAGGTGGCTTGCCTTCTTCTCGGGCGGCAGCCCGGTGAGGAGGTCGAGCGCGGCGAGGCACTGGCCGGGAGCCGAGATGTCGTCCTCCTCGCCCTCGACGATCTTTACCGCGACGTCCGTGATCTTGCCGAGGTCGACCTGATGGTTTGCCACCGTGAACACATTCCGCGCGATCACCCGGCGCTTGAAGATGCGCTCGACCGTAGAGAGGTAGAATTCGGCAGTCATGTCCATGACCGCGAGATACTCGTCGTAGAAGCGGTTGTGCTTGTCGTGGTCGCCTGCCTCGCCCTTTGAAACCGCAATGATCTGATCGAAGAATGCCTTGCCGTGACGTTCCCCGTTCATCGAGATGAACGAGGACAGCTGGGCGAGGCCTGGATACACGAGCCGCCCGGCTCCCTTGTACTTGAAGCCCACCCGTTGGATCGCAAGGTGCTCGAGTTGGCCCATCGTCACGGTGCGGCCGAAGTCTGTCACGTCGGTTGGCGCGGCGCTTGGGTCGACAGGACCGCCGATCAGAGTGAGGGTGCGTGGCTGTGCGTCCGGTTCCAGTTCGGCGAGGTAGGCCGTCGCGGCGAGAGCGATGGGCACGGGTTGGCAGACGGCAATGACGTGGGTGTCCGGGCCGAGGAACCGCATGAACTCCATGAGGTAGAGAGTATAGTCCTCGATGTCGAACTTGCCCTCGGACACCGCGATGTCACGGGCGTTGTGCCAGTCGGTGATGAAGACTTCGCAGTCTGGCAGGAGAGAGGCCACGGTCGAGCGCAGGAGCGTGGCGTAGTGGCCCGACATCGGTGCCACCAGTAGCACCCGCCGTTGCTTGGGCGCGCGCTTGTTCACGCGAAAATGGACAAGATCGCCGAAGGGTTTCCTGACAAGTGGCTCGACGAAGACGAGGTGGTCCCGCCCGTCTTCGGCCACGACCGTACGGATCCCCCAGTCGGGTTTCGCCACCATGCGCGAGAAGGTCCGTTCCGTCACTTCGCCCCAGGCCGCGAGAACCTTGAAGAAGGGGTGGGGGATGAGGCTCGTTTGGGGGTAGGATCCCATGGCAAGGGCGGTGGCCCCAAGCCACTGATTCGTGTTGCGGAGGGTCTCCATCCAGTCGTAGGACGCCATAAAGCGCACGGGCTTTCCCCTTTCCCGGGATGTGCCCGGACCAAATCGTCGCCTTGCCCCCCAGCCCGGCGACATTATGCTGCAAGTGCGAATGTAGGCCGGAAATAGAATTATGACAACTGACCAACAAGACGCAGGCGCCGATCTGGACCGACTGAACGCCAACCTCGCGAAAGTGGAGGAGCTGACCCAGCGTCTGGTGAGCGCCATGTCGCACAAGCGCAACGTGGACCCCTCGCTGCAAGGCCCAGGACAGGAGCTGCTGATGAAGGCGGCCGCCGCCTACGTCGCCGAGATGCTGGCCAACCCCTCGAAGATCATCGAGCACCAGGTCGGCTACTGGGGGAAGGCGCTGCGCCACTACATCGACGCCCAGCAGCAGCTTGTGAAGGGCAAGATCACCGAGCCGCCGCCCGATCACACACCGAAAGACCGCCGCTTCGCAAACCCGCTGTGGGAGACACATCCGTACTTCAATTACATCAAGCAGCAGTATCTTCTGTCGTCGGAAGCGATCGAGAGCGCGATCGAAGACCTCGACCACCTCGACCCCAAGGACAAGAAACGGCTGGAGTACTTTTCGCGGCAGATCGTCGACATGTTCTCGCCGACGAACTTCCTTGGAACCAACCCCGAAGCGCTGGCAAAGGCGGTGGAGACCGACGGGCAGAGCCTCGTCGACGGGCTCGAGAACCTCGTGCGCGACCTCGAGGCGAACGAGGGCGATCTGCTCGTGACGCTGGCTGACCGCAACGCCTTCAAGGTTGGTAGCAATATCGCGACGACGCCCGGGTCGGTGGTGTTCCGCAACCGGATGTTCGAGCTGATCCAGTATGCGCCCACGACCGAAACGGTTCACAAGACACCGCTGATCATCTTCCCGCCATGGATCAACAAGTTCTACATTCTCGACCTCAAGCCGGCGAACAGCCTGATCAAGTGGATCGTCGACCAAGGCTATACGCTGTTCGTGGTGTCCTGGGTGAACCCCGATCCCAGCTATGCCGACGTGGGCCTCGACACCTATATCGAGGAGGGATACCTCACCGCGATCCGCGAGGCGAAGGCGATCACCGGCGAGGACAAGGTGAACGTGGTCGGCTACTGCATCGCCGGCACCACGCTGTCGATGACATTGAGCCTGATGCACAAGCGCAAGGACACCTCGGTCAAGTCCGCAACCCTGTTCACGACGCTGACCGACTTCTCCGACCAGGGCGAGATGACTGTCTTCCTCAGCGACGATTTCGTGGACGGGATCGAGAAGGAAGTGCAGGAGCATGGCATCCTCGACAAGTTCTTCATGTCGCGGACCTTCTCGTACCTGCGCTCGAACGACCTGATCTATGGCCCTGCGATCCGCAGCTACATGATGGGCGAGGCGCCGCCAGCCTTCGATCTTCTGTTCTGGAACGGTGACGGGACGAACCTTCCGGCGCGAATGGCGGTCGAGTATCTGCGCGGGCTCTGCCAGGGCGACCGTTTCGCAAAGGATGGCTTCGACATGCTCGGTGAGAAGCTGCACATTTCGGACGTCCGCGTGCCGATCTGCGCCATTGCTTGCGAGACCGACCACATCGCGGCTTGGAAGTCGTCCTATGACGGTGTTCGGGCGATGGGATCTAAGGACAAGACCTTTGTCCTCTCGGAGTCGGGCCATATTGCCGGGATCGTGAATCCGCCGACCAAGAAGAAGTATGGGCACTACACGAACGACGACTGGCCGGCCACGCCCGCCGACTGGCAGGAGGGCGCCACCTACCATGAGGGATCGTGGTGGCCGCGGTGGGATGCCTGGCTCTCGCGGCGGTCAGGGACGAAGGTGAAGGCGCGAATACCGGGCGCTGCGACTCACCCTGAGCTTGTGCCTTCGCCGGGGACCTACGTGACGGCCATTCCAGGGCACTGATATTCCAAGAGATTAGTTTTTGCTGCACTGCAGCATTTTGCCCTTGCAATGCTGCGACGCAGCGCGTATCTATGCTGCAACGGCGAACAACACGAACCCAAGGAGATATGATGATGGCCGCGAAGACCCAAGACTTCTCGAAGATGATGCAGGACATGATGGCTGCTTTCCCGGTTGACGCCGTGGCCATGCAGGACGCGTTCAAGACCTCCGCCGCGCTCGGCGAGAAGATGTCGAAGGTGGTTCTCGAAGCCGCCGAGAAGTCGACCGAGATCTCGTCCAAGTGGACGAAGGAAACGATCTCGAAGGTCGGCGAGATGACCAAGGTGAAGGCCGACCCGGCCGACTATACCAAGGCGATGACCGATTTCGCCTCGGCCCAGGCCGAAGCCGTCGCCGAGACCATGGCCGCCTTCGCCGAAGTCGCGAAGAAGGTCCAGATGGAGACCGTCGAGCTGATGCTGGCCGCTGGCAAGGACTTCTCGGAAGACGCCTCGGCGGCGATGAAGAAGGCCACCACGGAAGTCACGACCGCTGCCAAGAAAGTGGCCGCTGCCGCGAAGTGATGCTGGAAGGGTAACGAGTTTCTAAGGGCAGCGTCGGGTTTCCTCCCATCCCGGCGCACCCTCTGGGCGGGCTCAGGCCCGCCCTTTCCTTTTCTGCAGGCGCGGTCTAGGCTTGCCGCGCTGCAACATGGGGAGGGCCCGAGACGTGGCCGACAAGTCCGACAAGCTGCTTATCAAGCGCTACGCGAGCCGTCGTCTCTACAACACCGAAACCAGTGACTACGTGACGCTGGAAGACATCGCGACTTTCATCCGGGCCGGACGCGAGGTGCAGATCGTCGATCTCAAGTCGGGCGACGACCTGACCCGCCAGTACCTCCTCCAGATTATCGCCGAGCACGAGAGCCGGGGTGAGAGTGTCTTGCCGATCAACGTGCTGACCGACCTCGTGCGCAGCTACACGACGCAAGCCCAGTCGGTCGTGCCGCAATTCCTCGCGGCGTCGTTCGAGATGCTGCGCGACGGGCAATCGAAGATCATGGAGAACCTCGGCACAATGAACCCAATGGCCGCGATGCCCGGGTTCGACGCCTTGCAGCGCCAGCAACAGGCGTTTCTCAAGTCGATGATGGGCGGATGGGTCAAGCAACCGGGAGGCGAGGAGGACGGGGGCACCCCGTCCGACGAGCTGGGCGACATCAAGCGCCAACTCGCCGAACTTCAGTCCAAGCTGTCGAAGATGGGCAAGTGATCAATCCGCAGGTGACGGTGCCCCAGTTCGGGCGCACCGGACGCTTTGCGCGACGATCCCATGCCGCCGGCCGACCATCGCGGTTGCGCCTTACGGGCTGACCGCCTAGCGTCCGTCGCGCACGGGGCAAGAGGCGATGGGCGAGAGTTCGGGTAAAGTCACACTCTGGGGAATCGAGGTCTTCGCGGCCGTGGCAGAGGAAGGCTCGGTTTCATCTGCTGCTCGGCGGCTGGGGGCCTCGGCCTCGGCCGCGAGCCAACAACTCACCAACCTCGAAGCCGCCGTGGGGACGGTCCTGATGGACCGCAGCGCGCGACCCGTTGTCCTGACCCCGGCGGGGCAGATGTTCCGCCGACGTGCGGAGGCGATCCTGAACGAGGCAGCGCAGGCGCGTGCGGAACTTGCGCTCGCCGACTTCTCGGCACTGACCGACTTCCGGCTCGGTATGATCGAGGATTTCGATGCCGAGGTGACGCCGCGACTTCTGGTCGACCTTGCGGCGGAGTTGAAGGGCTGCCAGTTCCTGCTTGAAACCGGAGCTTCGCACCGGCTCCTCGATGCGCTCGACAGCCGTGCTCTCGATGTGGTGGTAGCGGCAGACATGGGCGGTGCGGCCGACTGGATGGAGGTCTATCCGCTTCTCGAGGAGCCTTTCGTTGCCGCAGTGCCGAAGGGACAGGGCGGGAGCCTCGCCGACCTGTGCGCCCTGCCGCTCGTTCAGTACACCGCACGTCACCACATGGGCCGCCAGATTGCATCGCACCTAGCCCGCCAGAACTTGCGCCTGTCGCGCAGGTTCGAACTCGACAGCTATCACGCGATCATGGCGATGGTTGCTGAGGGGGCGGGCTGGACGATCCTCACGCCACTTGGTGCAATGCACGCGCTGAGGTTCCGCGAGCAGACCGAAATCCTGCCGCTTCCGGGAGCGCCCCTTAGCCGCACGATCTCGCTGATGGCGCGAGCTGGTGTGCTGGGTGACATCCCCTCGCGCACCGCCGAACGCGTGCGTCGGCATCTTGCCGACCTCGTGGTCGCACCGACGGTAGCGCGGTTGCCCTGGCTTGCGGGACAGTTGCGGATTCTCTGACTTCCTGGATCAAGTCCCGTACGCGAGTTCGCGGGCCTTCACTTCCCCTGCCGCTTGCACCAGTGCGTCGGCGATCACCTCGAGTTCGGGCAGCGTCAGGCGGGCGGGCAACCGGCAATCGCAGGCGCGCATCAGCATCGCGCGCGTCTTGGGCAGGTCGGGCAGGTCGCCGAGGAACTGCCAGTTCCAGAACGCGCGGGCGTTGTCTTCACTCATACCGAACACCTGCACGCTGACGCCCCGCGACTTCGCGGCCGCCTGGAAGGCGCGCGTCTCTGCGTCGGAGAAGCCGATCAGGTTGAACTGGATCGAGTCCGGGGCGCGTTCTTCGGGGCCGAGCGGTTCGGGAACCCGAAGCCAGCCGCTCGCGTTCAGCCGCGCTGCGACGTAGTCATGGTTGCGGCGACCATCCTCAACCCGCCGGGGAACCTCCGCGATCTGCGGCCGGATCACCGCCGCCGAGAGATTCTGCATCCGCATGTTGTAGAGCGGGAGCTTGTTCTGCCAGCGCGCGAAGGCGTTGGAGACGATCGGGTGCTTCTTCCAGTTGTGCTCGTAAGCGCCCGACATGATGATCGCCCGGGCCGCCACCTCGGCATCGTCGGTGACAAGTATCCCGCCCTCTCCGGCATTCACCAGCTTGTAGGACTGGAACGAGAAGCAGCCGATCCTGCCGATCGTACCGATGTTGCGTCCGTCCCAGGTGGTCCCAAGCGAATGGGCGGCGTCCTCGATCACCGGCAGGCCGCGCGCGTCGGCCAGTTCCATGATCGCATCCATGTCCGAGGTATGGCCGCGCATGTGGCTGATGAGCACGGCATCGGCACCGTCGAGCTTGGCCTCGAAGTCGACCATGTCGATACGGTAGTTCTCGCCCACCTCGACAAGCACCGGCACACAGTCTGCGTGAACCACGGCAGAGGGAACGGCGGCGAAGGTGAAGGCGGGGATCAGGACCCGCGCGCCGGGTTCCAGCCCCAGAGCCTTCAACGACAGAAACAGCGCCGCAGAACACGACGACACGGCCAGCGCGTAGCGGGAGCCTAGGAAGGCTGCGAATTCGTCCTCTAGAAGCGCGACGGGGGCACCCTCGTTGGTGTAACGGAACAGGTCTCCCGAGGTCAGCAGCCGCTCAATTTCGGCGCGGGCGGCTTCCGGGATCGGCTCGGCATCGTAGACGTTCGGAGCGAGGGTCGGCGTGTCGAGGGACATTCTTTCGTCTTTCCTGAACGTGGCGTTCGGAAAAACCGTAAACCACGACCCTGCAACAGTTCAATGACGGAGTTTCCGATCGGCGATCAGATGCCGAGACGGTCGCGCAGCGCGAACCAGGTCATCGCCAGGACAAGGAGCGGAGAGCGCAGGGCAGGGCCGCCCGGGAAGGGCGGGCCTGGCAGCGAAGCCATAACGTCGAAGCGCTCGGCCTCGCCCGCAACGGCTTCGGCGAGGATCTTGCCCGCAAGCGTGGCAAGGGCGACGCCGTGACCGGAATAGCCCGATGCAGAAAGGACCGTCGGCGTGAGGCGCAGAAAGCAGGGCAGACGGTTCATCGTGATCGCAAGCGTCCCGCCCCAGGCGTGGTCGATCCGCACGTCGCGGAGGTCGGGGAAGACCTGAGCCATCGGCTTGCGCACCGTTCGCGCGATGTCGGGGAAGCTGTAGCCATAACTCTCGCCGCCGCCGAACAGCATCCGGCCATCTTCCGACAGCCTGAAGTAGTTGATGACGAACTTGGAATCCGCAACCGCCACGCTCCGCCTGATGATCGTCTCCGCGCGTTTACCCAGCGGTTCGGTGGCCACGATGAAGTTGTTGATCGGCATCACCCGCGCCGCCACGCGCCGGTCGAGCCCGCCGAGGTAGCCGTTGGCGGCAAGGATGACGTGGCGGGCGTTCACACGGCCTTGCGCGGTGATCACGGCGGGAGTCGGGCCGTCGATGATCCCGGTTGCCTCGGCCCTCTCATAGATGCGCGCGCCCGCTGCCGTCGCGGCCCGTGCAAGGCCGAGGGCATAGCGTAACGGGTGGATATGCGCCGCCCCCCAATCCACCGCGCCGCCCTGGTAGACGGGGCTGTCCACCAGTGCCCTCAAGCCGTCGCGGTCGAGAGGTTCCACCTTGTCATAGCCGTAATTTCGCGCGAGCTTATCGGCGAGCCGATGGACGTCCGGCACGTCGCGCGCCTGCCACATCGCAGTCGCGATGCCCGGGGTCCAGCCGGATTCTGGCGCGTGGCCGTCGATCAGGTCCCGTACGAGAGCTTTTGCTTCCTCGCCGAAGGCCCAGAGCCGGCGCGACAGGTCGAGGCCGAACATCCGTTCGAGTTCGTCGACCTCCAGCCGCTGGCCCGAGCCGACCTGCCCGCCATTGCGGCCCGAGGCGCCGAAGCCGACCCGGTGCGCCTCGAGAAGCGCGACGTCGAAGCCACGACGGGCAAGGTGCAGCGCCGCCGAAAGGCCGGTATACCCTCCCCCGACTATCGCCACGTCCGCCCGCACCTCGCCACGCAGGTCGGGGAACGGGGCTAGCGGCTGGGCCGTGGCGGCATACCAGGAGCGCGGGTAGGCGCCGGCGGTATCGTTGGAGTGCAGAAGGTTCATACGTTGAGAAGCAGGTGCTCGCGCTCCCAGGGGCTGATGACCTGGAGGAAGGCATTGTTCTCGAGCGCTTTCACGGCGACATAGACCCGGCAGAAATCCTCGCCCAGGACACCCTGCAGTGCCTCGGAGGCGGTCAGTTCCGCCAGCGCGTCGGCCAGGTTGTTGGGGATGTCCTGCCCACTGTTGTAGGCATCGCCGGCGAATTCCGGGCGCGGCAGATTGCGGGCCTTGAGCCCGAGATAGCCGCAGGCGAGCGAGGCCGCGATGGCGAGGCCGGGGTTCACGTCCATCCCGGCGAGACGGTTCTC
>CAZOHN010000119.1:0-11288 GCA_964579325.1 uncultured Rhodobacterales bacterium | reverse complement strand
GGGCTGGTGCTGGCTGGTGAAGGATGCCGACGGTGCTCTCAAGGTCACCAAGACCGAGAACGGCGTGAACCCGCTCTGTTTCGGCCAGACCGCGCTTCTGGGCTGCGACGTCTGGGAACACAGCTACTACATCGACTTCCGCAACAAGCGCCCGGCCTATCTGACCAACTTCCTCGACAAGCTTGTCAACTGGGAAGCGGTCGCGGCGGGCCTGTGACCCCGACAAGTCGGTGGCCGGGCCGTAAGGTCCGGCCACGAGACTTCTGGCATTCTGGGCGAGGCACCCATGAGCATTGGCAGAACGCCGCCCGGAGGGGCGGCGTTCGCCGTTTTCAGAGCGACGCGATCACTCGAGGCAGAAGCCCTCGATGTCGTTGCCTTCCCAGCTGTTGCCGGAACTGTTGACGATGGTCCGGTCGACGCCACGGATACGGATGTTGTAGCCGCAAGGCTTCATGCCGGTCGTGTCGAGGTCCCAGGTCCCGCTCGCGCCGTTGGTCGTGAGCCGCAGCGGGTAGGTCAGGCTGTTCGCGGCCGTCGGCCCCGGGAGCGCCGGCGGAAGCGGTGCCGCTGGCGCGACCGTGACGAAGGCGAGGTGCCCGCCCGCCGCTTCCGCAGCCGGAGTAACGCTGATCGACAAGCTTCTGGCGTGTGTCTCGGTCATCGAATAGGTCCCCGAGAGCACCGTTCCCACCGGGAACTTCGAGCAGTTGCCGCCGCCGCTCGTGATCTCGACGTCCACCACCGGCGCCTTGTTGTCGACGAAGAACGCCTCGATCGTGCTGGAGGCGAGGATCACCGCGCTTCCGGCCTCGCGCACCTGGAGGAACACCTCGTGGAAGCCGTCTGTCGTGGCCGCGAAGCGGGCGAGCAGATTTTCCGCCACGCTCTTGAACACGGCCGGACCTGCCTGCGGGATGTAGCTGAACCAGTCGCCGTTCGCGACCTGGGCCACGTTGGCAAAGCTGATCGACCCGCCGATGACCGTGGTCACGGCCACTGTGAAGCTCTGAGTCCAGGGCTTGAAGACCGCGTCGCCCGGACCCTTCACCATCACCCTGTATTCCAGGTTGCTGGATGAGGGGAAGGCGATCACGCCCGAGAACAGGATCGCGCCGCCGAAGGGGCTTTCCTGCGCCGAGAAGGTCGCGCCGACCGAGTCGCCGTGGGCGAAGCCCGCAGCGTCGATCTGGGCGACCGGCATCCGCCCGATGGACTCAAGGACCGGCGTCAGCTGCCCGGGAACAACGCCTTTCGGCCAGGGCTTGACCTCGATCCCGCATTCCTCCCAGTCGCCCCAAGTTGCCACGAAGTCGGGGTCGTTCGGGGTGGGCGGCGCGTTCCACGACAGGATCCCGCGAATCCGCGCCCTTCCAGTCGCGCACCATTCCTTGCGGTGCTTGTCGAGGTTGACCGGCAGCTGTGCCTGATACCAGAGCCCTCCGCGCGGAATGCCGGGCACGTCGTGGGTGGCGACCCATGTCGTGCCTTGGTACTGCCAGCCCGCGCCGTCGCCGAAATCGAGGTAGAAGGCGATGTACTGCCGGCTACCGGCGCTGCACAGCCCGCCGGAATAGCCCGACGACCGCTTGACCTGAACGATCCCATGCAGGGTTGACATGTCGCGGTCGAGGCCGACGCAGTGCAACTCCTCGAAGCTCGTGTTGAACTTGGCTTCGGCCACGAGGTCGAGGATCTTCGAGATGTCGATCTTCAATGCCTTGAGGCCCTGCACAGTCTCCCAGGCTGCGAGGTCCGTCTTGTCGGCGGCCAACGTCGCGATCATCGGCTGGACGGCGCGCGCGAGGCCCTCGGTATCGGACCGCTCGATCTTCTCGACAAGCTGGGCGAGGCCAACCACCGGCTTGGGCGGCACCGGCGCCTCTTCGATCACCAGCTTGAGCTTCTTGAGGATGTCGGGATCGATCTTGACCGCGCCGCGCTGGCCGATCAGGTCGCCGAACTTGCAGATGAAGGCGCTTCGCGGGTCGATCTGCACCACGCGTTCAAGCCGGTTACCCCAGACGGGGTGCCAGTTGGGCATGTTGGCGGGTGGTTCTATGTTGAACGACAGGATCGCGCGGACCCTCGGCAGCACCGGCTTGTCGTCGCAGCACGAGGTCCGCCTGGCCTTGAGGTCGATGCTGACGGCGTAGCACAGCGGGTCCTTGAAGCCGAGGTCGTGGATGTTGAAACTCGCGACGCCGTGGTCGGTCCAGCCGGCGCCATCGTCCCAGTCCAGATAGAAGCGGACGTACTCGCGCGCGCCCGGCGTGCATGGCCCGCCGCCGTATCCGGTGGGCTGCTTGATCCGCACGATCGCGGTGAGCACCCGGGTATCGGGGTTGAGGCCGAGGCAGGTCAGTTCCTCGTAGCTTGTGTTGCCAACGATCTGGAGAACCGGTTGGGGCAGTCCCTCGATCTTCAGTTCGGCAAGATTGCCGAAGTAGTTGGGGTTACCGAGCAGAAGGGTCTTTGCGCGCTTGCGCAGGTCTTCCATGCGATCCGTGTCAGGCATCGGACGCCTCCCTGTATTGAAATGACTTCAAGCAAACCAACGCACTCGGAAAACTCGCGCGTCAGTTGCAATAATGCGCCTTTTCAGGCGTTTCAGGAAGTACGACTCTCCTTACCCGGGAATTTGGGCCAAGGAGCGCCTGTCGTGCATCAGTCGAGCGCCTCGCGCAGGACTGCTTCGAGCGTCGGCACATCAGCGATGCGGCCGATGTAGCCGAGCAGGCTCTCCTCGGCGAACCCCTCGGCAACGACATGGGCGAGCATGTCGCATAGCGGCCCCCAGTAACCCTCGATGTCGAGAAGCAGGATGGGCCGGGAGTGCAGGCCGAGCTGGCGCCATGTCAGCACCTCGAAGAACTCGTCCAGACTCCCCGCGCCCCCCGGCAGCACGACGATGGCGTCGGAATTCATGTACATGACCTTCTTCCGCTCGTGCATGTTCTCGGTCACGATGAAGCGGCTCAGGTCGCGCCGGCCCTGTTCGCGTGCGATCAGGTGCACGGGGATCACCCCCATCGCCTCGCCCCCGTCGTCCATCGCCGCCCGCGCCACTTCTCCCATCAGCCCGACATCGCCCGCACCGTAGATCAGCCGCCACCCATTGCGCGCAAGCATGGCACCGGTGTCCCGGGCTGCCTCGGCATAGGCCGGGCGAACGCCGGTGCGGGCACCGCAGTAGACGCAGACAGAGGCCCTGGGCATTGCGTGGTGTCCTTTCGGCCGGGCGGGCGTTGTCCCGCGCTTCCTTGTGGGGTCTTAGCGGCGTTGCTATGGTCGCTCAAGCGCGTCCCGTGGGAAGGGGGGCGTCCTTGGGGGAAGCGACATGTCGGACGGCTCTGGCGGGTCTTCGGAAGGCGCGGGCAGATGGCTCTTGTGGGCCGGAAGCGCCTTGCTCGTGGCGGCGCTCGGGCTTGGTCTGTGGTATCGGCAAGGCGAGCCGGAGACACAGGCGCCAGTGGCCGCGGTGTCTCCCGCGCCCGCTTCTCCCGATTTCGAGCCGGCACCGATGCCGGAGACGGCGGCCTTGCCCGTGGAGCCGGAACCGCCGGCAACGGCGGACCTGCCCCCACCCGACCTCGAACGATCGCCCGGAGTCGAAGACGCCGACACGCCCGAGCGATCCGCGGTGGCAGAACCCGAGCCCGTCGATGCCGACCTGCCCGCCGGTGAGCCGGCTCCGCAGGACTCCGCGGGGGGTGAGGAACGGCCTGACGCGGCAGCCGACGAGGCAGGGACCGCCGAGCCCTCCACAGTCGCCACGCAGGACCGGCCCGAGCCACTCTCGCCGGGGCTCGACGTGGTGCGCATCTCGCCTGATGGCAGCGCGCTCATCGCGGGTCGGGCCGAAGCTGGCGCGGAGGTTGGCGTGCTCGTCGACGGCGAGAAGGTCGCCACCGCACAGGCCGACGGCGCGGGCAACTTCATTCTGTTTCTTGATCTCGCCCCTTCGGCAGCTCCGCGCGTCCTGTCCATCGTGAGCCGTCTTGCCGGAGGAGAGGACATTGCGGGGGCAGAGACTGTCCTCATCGGACCAGTCAATCCACTCCAGACATCTGGCCCGGCGCCCGACGCGACAGAGCAGCAGGACACCACCGCGATTGCGGCACTGACCGGCGAAGTTGCTTCGGAAGACGGCGGCCGCGCGGTGGGCACCGAGACTGATGTCCCGGTCGAGGTCACCTCGGCTGATCCGGGCGATCCGGCGGATTCAACCGCTGCCGATGCGGGATCTGCTGTTGCCCCCGACGCCATGGTTCCCGACGCGATGGTTCCGGGTGAGAGCGCTCCCGTGGCGACTGCACCCGTCGAGACTGCCCCAAGCGCAAATGCCGCTGCCGAGCCCCAGCCGGTTTCTCAGCCTGATACTCAGCCCGATCTTCAGCCTGCAACCGAGCCTGCCGCCCCCACGGTCGTCGTCGCCGACGAAAGCGGCGCGCGGATTGTCCAGTCGGGCGAGGCCAGCCCACCGGATACAGTCCTGATCGACACCATCACCTCCGCCCCGTCAGGAGCGACGAGCGTCACCGGTCGCGCGCCGGGCGAAGGCTTCGCACGCCTCTACGCCGACAACGAGGTCATCGCGACCGTGCCAGTCGATCCCGACGGAACCTGGCGCGCCGATCTGCCGCTCGCGGCGCCCGACCGATACGGGCTGCGCGTGGACCTGATCGACGCGACCGGGTCTGTCCTGTCGCGCACTGAAACCGAGGTCACGCGCGAGCTTGTGGAAGGGGTGGCGGGACTGCGCGTCGAGGAACTGCGCGCCGGGTCGGTCGGGTCGGTCATCGTGACGGTCGAGCGTGGTTTCACCTTGTGGCGCATCGCGCGCGAGAACTACGGAAGCGGCTTTCTCTACGTGAAGGTGTTCGAGGCCAACCGCGACCAGATCCGCGACCCCGACCTGATCTATCCTGGTCAGGTATTCACCGTCCCGCTCGAACCGAACTGACACCCTGGCTGCGCGGCGGCGGATACCCGACTGTGCATTGCAGCCTCTGGCCTCTTGCGATGCCAGCGCATAGTGTCGAACCCCTCGGAACAGGACCCAGTACACATGGCTGATGCAGGCACCCCCACTGGCGGGAGCAACGGGATGCGGACGATCAGGGCGGTCGCGCCCTATCTTTGGCCGAAGGACCAGCCCTGGGCGCGGCGGGCCGTTGTCTTCGCAATGCTCGCACTGCTCGCGGCGCAACTCGTGGGGCTGATCGTCCCATATTTCTTCAAGCTTGCCGTCGATGCGCTGGCGCCAGCTGCCGAAGGCGATGTCGGCGCGATCCTCGGCCTCGGCGCGGTTGGGTTGACGCTGGCCTATGGCGTGGCTCGGTTTCTCAACGTGGCGTTCCAGCAGGTTCGCGATGCGGTGTTCACCCGCGTCGGGCAGCGCGCCCTGCGGCTGATCGCGCTGGAGACCTTCCGTCACATCCATCGCCTCTCGCTGCGCTACCACATCACCCGCAAGACCGGGGGCCTCAGCCGCGTGATCGAGCGTGGGGTCAAGGGTGTCGACTTCCTGCTGCGGTTCCTGCTGTTCTCGGTCGGGCCGCTGTTCCTCCAGTTGATCCTGACGTCGATCGTCTTCTGGGTGCTGTTCGACATCTGGTACATGCTCGTCGTTGTGGTCACGATCGCGATCTACATCTGGTTCACCTTCGCTGTCACCGAGTGGCGAGTGAAGATCCGCAAGCAGATGAACGACCAGGATACCGACGCAAACCAGAAGGCGATCGACAGCCTGCTCAACTTCGAGACGGTCAAGTACTTCAACGCCGAGGAGGTCGAGGCGCGGCGCTATGATGCGGCGATGCAGGGCTACGAGAAGGCTGCCAACAAGACGAACTACTCGCTGGCCATCCTCAACGCCGGGCAGGCCTTCCTGATCACGCTCGGCCTTGTCATCGTCATGGCGCTGGCCGCAGCCGGCGTGAGCAGCGGTGCGCTGACAGTGGGCGATTTCGTGATGGTCAACGCCTACATGATCCAGATCACCATGCCGCTGAACTTCCTTGGCACGGTCTACCGCGAGATCCGGCAGGCGCTGGTCGACATGGGCGAGATGTTCCTGCTGCTCGACCAGCCGGCCGAAGTGACGGACAAGCCCGACGCGCAGGCGCTGAAGGTGAACGGCGGCGAAGTCGTGCTGGAAGATGTATTCTTCGGCTACGAGCCAGCGCGACCGATCCTCAAGGGCGTGTCCATTCGCGTGGGTCCGGGCGAGAGGGTGGCCATCGTCGGTCCCTCGGGCTCGGGCAAGTCCACCATCGGGCGGCTTCTCTTCCGGTTCTACGACGTCACCGGCGGTGCGTTCCGGATCGACGGGCAGGATCTGCGAGAAGTGACACAGGAATCGATCCACGCGCAGATCGGCGTGGTGCCGCAGGACACCGTGCTGTTCAACGACACGATCTACTACAACATCGCCTATGGCCGGGCCGACGCAACGCGCGATGAGGTCGAACAAGCGGCGCGGGCGGCAAAGATCCATGACTTCATCGCGGGGCTGCCGGACGGGTACGAGACGAAGGTGGGTGAACGCGGGCTCAAGCTTTCGGGCGGCGAGAAACAGCGGGTGGGGATCGCGCGGACGCTCCTCAAGAACCCGCCGATCCTTCTGCTGGACGAGGCGACCAGCGCTCTCGATACCGAGACCGAGCGCTCGATCCAGGACAGCCTGCGCGAGATGGGCGAGGGGCGGACCGTGCTGATGATCGCGCACCGGCTCTCGACCATTTCCGATGCCGATCTGATCGTGGTGCTGGAGAACGGCGTCATCGTCGAGCGCGGAACCCACGAGCAGCTCCTGGCGCGGGCAGGACGCTATGCCCAGCTCTGGGCCATGCAGGAACGGGAGGAGGCCGACGAGGCCGCCTGACCCGACCGGTCCGTCACCGGCCGCCGATGAGATTTGCCGCGGACAGCAGGCGCGTTGCTTCGTCGGTGGTCGAGGTCAGCCTGGTCCGGTCTTCGCCGGGAAAGAACCGCGCGCGCGTGGCAGTCGGCATCGGGTTTGCCGTCTCGACGAGGACGCGCGGTCCGGTGCGCACCGTCTCGGCCTGCCACGACCTCGCGAGCGCGATCTGTCCGGCCTTGGTCGCGCCATAGGCGCCGAAGAACTTTTCACCGGCGCGCGAATCATCGAGGAAGAGCACGGTACCTTCGGTGCCGAGGAGCGGTGCTACAAAGGGAATGAGGAGGCCGGTTGCCCGCAGGTTCACCGAGAGCGACTTCTCCCAGTCCCTGATATCGACGGTCGCGGTCGGACCCAGCGGCGCGGGATGGATAGCGGCGTGGACCCAGAGGTCGAGCCGGCCCCAGCGGTCATAGATTCCCCGGCACAGCGTCCGCATCGCGTCGTCGTTGGCGATGTCCATCGGTGCGAGCGTGGGCTGCGGCCCTCCGCCTTCCCGGATGCGGTCGTCGAGTTCCTCGAGCCCTCCCACGGTCCGTGCAACCGCGATCACCTGCCATCCGGCATGGCCCAGGGTCTCGGCAATCGCGAAGCCAAGCCCGCGCGACGCGCCGGTGACGAGTGCAGTTCTCGTAGCTTCCTTTGACATGGGTTTCCTTTGGCACCGCCACCGCTCCCCTGCAAGGGCAGGCGGCTTGACATTCGCTGCCCTGCGGCGAAAAGCTTCGGGTCAATGATGTTTCTCGGGAGAACCGCGATGAGCCATGTCCGCACCCTTGCCTCCGCCGCCCTCGGACCGGAGACCGCGCTCAAGCGTCTCGCGCTTGTCCTCGGTGGATCGCTCCTGATCGCGCTTGCAGCCCAGGTCAGCGTGCCGATGTTCCCGGTGCCGATGACCCTTCAGACGCTCGCGATCCTGACCGTTGGCCTGACGCTCGGCGCGCGCCTCGGCGCGGCGACGCTGGCCGTCTACCTCGCCGAAGGGGCGATGGGCCTGCCGGTATTTGCCAACGGCAACGCGGGACTTCCCTACATGATGGGCCCGACCGCGGGCTTCCTCGTCGGCTTCGTCGGCATGGCCTGGCTTGCCGGATGGGCGTCCGACCGGGGCCTTACGCGCAGCTTCCTCGGCGCGGCGCTCGCGGCGGTGGCGGCTTCTGCGCTGCTGTACGTTCCGGGCCTCGCCTGGCCTGCGGCCGTGATGGGCAAGGCCGTTCCCGATCTCCTGTCTGGCTGGATGCTGCCCTTCCTCGCGGGCGATGCCGTCAAGGCGGTGCTTGCTGCGCTGGTTGTCACCGGCGGTTGGGCTGCAATCAAGGGTCGCGCCTGAACCAACCGGCCTCGCGAAACGACGACGCCGCCCTCCGGGGCGGCGTTTTTCGTTCAGGCTGTCGCGCTGGCTACTCGGCGGCCTTCAACTGAAAGCCCTTCTCGATCATGTCCGACGGAGCCACCGGATACTCGCCCGAGAAACACGCGTCACAGTAGCGCGGGGCCTTCGGATCGCGCCCCTCGGCCTCGCCCACCGCGCGGTACAGACCGTCGAGTGTCACAAAGCGAAGGCTGTCAACGCCCAGATGCTCGCGCATCTCGTCTTCGCTCATCGTCGCTGCAAGCAGCTTGTCCCGGTTGGGGGTGTCGACACCGTAGAAGCAGGGCCAGGCGGTGGGCGGCGAGGCGATGCGGAAATGGACTTCGGCCGCGCCCGCGTCGATCAGCATCTGCTTGATCTTCCGGCTCGTCGTGCCGCGTACCACACTGTCATCGACCAGCACGATCCGCTTGCCGCGCACCAGCGCCCGGTTGATGTTGAGCTTCAGCCGGACACCCATGTTGCGGATCTGCTCGGTCGGCTCGATGAAGGTCCGGCCGACGTACTGGTTGCGGATGATCCCCATGCCGAACGGGATACCGCTTTCGTGCGCAAACCCGATTGCAGCGGGCGTGCCGCTGTCGGGCACTGGGCAGACGAGATCGGCTTCGACCGGCGCTTCACGCGCCAGTTCAACTCCAATTTGCCGTCGCGTCTCGTAGACAGAACGTCCACCGAGAATGGAGTCTGGTCGCGAGAAATAGACATGTTCGAAGATGCAGAAACGCGACGGGCGCTGGCCGAACGGGCGGTCCGAGATCAGCTTGCCGTCCTCGATCACAACCATCTCGCCGGGCTCGACCTCACGCAGGAAGTCGGCGCCGACGATATCGAGCGCACAGGTCTCCGACGAGAGCACCCAGCCTTCGCCCAGCCGACCAATCACCAGCGGTCGAACACCCAGCGGGTCGCGCACACCGATCAGCTTGGTGCGCGTCATCGCAACGACCGAGAAGGCCCCCTCGACTCTGCGGAGGGCATCCTTCATCCGCTCGGTGACGCTGCGCTGAAGCGAGCGGGCCATGAGGTGGATGATGCATTCGCTGTCCGATGACGACTGGAAGATGGAACCCCGGTCGATCAGTTCGCGGCGCAGCGAGTCGGCATTTGTGATGTTGCCGTTGTGGGCGATCGCCGCGCCGCCCGCCGAAAACTCGCCGAAGAACGGCTGCACGTCACGGATGGCGGTGTGGCCCTTCGAACCGGCAGTCGAATAGCGCACATGCCCGATGGCAAGACTGCCGGGCAGGGTGTCCATCACGTCCGACGAGGTGAAGTTGTCGCGTACATAGCCGAAGCGGCGGGCCGAGTTGAAGCCGGTCGCTGGATCATAGGTGACGATCCCGCCGGCCTCCTGGCCCCGATGCTGGAGCGCGTGGAGGCCCAACGCGACGAACTGCGCCGCGTCCACTACGCCGTTGACGCCATAGATGCCGCACTCCTCGCGCAACTTGTCCCCATCGTCGAAGGTGTCGAAGGGGTGGGCGGGAGGCATCAGGCGCATCGGGCGAATCCCTCGGGTGGCCGCGCGGTCGGGCACTACCTAGCGCGCCGGCGGGGGGCTGTCACGCCCCGCCTGTCATCTTGCGGTTACCCGGGCGGAGATTGTCAGTTGCCTGCCGGCGGTGCCTGTTCCGGCGACGTTTCCGGGGTGGCGGCAGGTGCCGTGGTGCCCGGGTCGCACTGGCCGAGGAGATCCTCGTAGCGGGCGACGACCCACCCCGGTGCGTCCGAGGGGATCTGGCTTTCCAGCGTGGTCTGCAGCTGTCCGAAGATGCGCGCCGACTGGCTTCCATCGACCATCTCGACGCCGCTCCCGCCCACGACCCGGTCGTAGACGATGAAGGCGATGGCGATCAGCAGGACACCCCGCAGAACCCCGAAGAAGAAGCCGAGCCCCTGGTCGATGCCACCAAGCGCCGAGCGCTGGACGACGGACGAGAACAGCGCGGTGAAGATCGACATCAGGATCAGCGTGAGCGCAAACACCGCCGCGAAGGCGGTAATCATCGAGATCTCGCAGGACCCCGAGATGATGTCGCGCAGGACCGGGACCTCTTTCATAAGTGGTTCGGCCTGTGGCGCGAAGACGTAGGCGACGATTGCAGCCACGACCCAACCCGCGATGGCCAGCGTTTCGCGGACGACGCCACGACTGTAGGCGAGGATCGCGGAGAGGACGATGATAACCGCGACCACGCCGTCGACGATGGTGAATTCCATGTCTATGCTCCAGCGAGGCCTATCCGGCCCCGAACATGCCCCCAACGAAGGCGGTAAGGTTCGGCATCTCCTGCACCGTTATCCCTGCCTCCGCCCCGATCTTGCTCCGCGTTGGTGCAATTGCGCCGGTAAAACCAAGTTTCGACGCTTCTTTCAACCGGTTTTCCGTCTGACCGACCGGACGCAGGGCTCCGGATAGGGAAATTTCGCCGAAAACCACGAGGTCTTGCGGAAGTGCAACATCTTCGCGGGCCGAGAGGAGCGCGGCGGCGACGGCAAGATCGGCCGCCGGTTCCGCGATCCGCAGGCCGCCCGCGACGTTCAGATAGACGTCGAGACCGGTGAAGGGGATTCCGCAGCGCGCTTCGAGGACCGCAAGGATCATAGCCAGGCGACCTGAATCGAGGCCCACCACCGTTCGCCGCGGCTGCGCGAGTGACGAGGGCGCGACAAGCGCCTGAAGCTCGGCGAGGAGGGGCCGTGTGCCCTCGATCCCGGCGAAGACGACCGATCCTGGCGCGGGTGCATCGCGTTCCGACAGGAACAGCGCCGACGGGTTTGAAACCTGCGCCAGCCCTGCGCCGGTCATCTCGAACACGCCGATCTCGTCGGCCGGGCCGAAGCGGTTCTGGTGGCCGCGCTCGCCCTCGAAGTAGAGCACCGTATCCACCATGTGCTCGACCACGCGGGGGCCGGCGATCTGACCCTCCTTGGTGACATGGCCCACAAGGATCACCGCCACCCCGCGGCGCTTGGCGAAGGCCACAA
>CAZOHN010000118.1:0-11358 GCA_964579325.1 uncultured Rhodobacterales bacterium | reverse complement strand
TCTAGTGTGCGGACTTGACTCCACATCCGGGTCGCCAGCAGCTAGTTTCGAGCGGGATCGATCCATGCGAGGCCCTACTATGTCCTTCTGTCGTCGCTCCGCACTGGTCGTTGGTCTGGGCGGACTTGTCGCCTCTTGCGGCGGTCGGCCGGTCGAGCCGGTACCGGAGCAGCATGGGCCGGCCGAGGTGAACCGTCTTATCGGAGAGTACGCAAGGCTCTACGAAGTGCCGGAGGCCCTTGTCCACCGGGTGGTGCGGCGCGAGTCGAACTACAATCCCGCTGCGCGGAATGGCCCGTACTTCGGTCTGATGCAGATCCATCCCCAGACCGCGCGCACGATGGGTCACATCGGGCCGCCCGAGGCCTTGCTCGATGCCGAGACGAACCTCCGGTATGCGGTCAGGTACCTGCGCGGCGCCTGGCTGGTGTCACGCGGAGACCAGGATGCCGCTGTCGGCTGGTACGCCCGGGGATACTACTACGAGGCAAAGCGCCTGGGCCTGCTCGAGGAAACCGGTCTGCGCTGACGGCGGCCCGGGTCCGGCCTCCGCCGCGGTGCGGGTTGAAGCGCAGTGTCGGCTCATCCCGCGGCGTTCTCCTGGCCGAGGAGTGACGCAGCTTCATCCGACGGCGCGGAAAGCCGGCACGCCGGATCTGGTAGAGACCGCGTTGTCGCCGGTGGGATGACCGATCCGGTCTGACATGCGGAACCCCGCAAGGGTATCAACGAGCCGATCCGCAGCCATCCGCAGCGACTCGGCGGCAGCCTGCGATTCTTCCGCAATGGCAGCATTTTCCTGGGTCGCCCGATCCAGGTGACTGATGCCCGAAGTGATCTCGGCGAGGCCACGGGCCTGCTCCTGGGCGCCGTTGGCGATCTCGGAGACCCGTCCGGCCATCGACTGAACACCTGCGACGAGGCTCTCGAGCGACTCGCCACTGCGCTGGGCAAGCGTGCTTCCGGTGGAGACCTGGTCGAGGCTGCGCACGATCATCTGGCGGATTTCACGCGCCGAGCCCGCGGCCCGTTCGGCGAGCGATCGTACCTCCGAGGCGACGACCGCGAAGCCGCGTCCGGATTCGCCTGCACGTGCGGCCTCGACCCCGGCATTGAGCGCCAGAAGATTGGTCTGGAAGGCAATATCATCAATCACACCGATGACCTGACTGATCTTGCGGGCCTCCGCCTCGGCCCGCCGGATCGCCTCGACGCTCTCGGTGACGATTGCCATGTTCGACCGCGCCGCTTCCTGGTTCGCGGCGATCTGCTCGTTGCCTTCGCGCGCGAGACGCGCTGTAGAGCTTACGCTTTCGGACAATTCCGTCAGGGCTGCCGATGACTCTTCAAGCGTTGCGGCCTGCGTCTCGGTCCGCGACGACAGGGTGGTCGCGAAGGTCCCGATCTCGGTCGCGATCTGGCGCACCTGCGAAGCGCTCTCGGCGACATGCGCGAAACTTTCGCTCAGCCTTCCGCCGACGGCGTTGAAGTCGGTGCGCAGTGCTTCGTAGTCCTGCGGGAACGGGTTCGCCGCCGGGCTTTCGATCCGCGACGCGAGATCGCCCGAGGCAAGGCGCCCGAGGCCGTCGCTGAGGGCGATCACCACCCGCTCCTGCCGCGCTTGTGTCTCCGCTTCCCGCTCCGCCCTGGCCTTGACTTCTGCTGTGGCCATCTCGGCGCGCAAGATCGCTTCCGCAGAAGCGTCGAAAGCACGCTGGATCATCGCGGTCAGCCAGACGAGCGCTACCGCCTGAACCACGACGACAACGGCATGAAAGACCACGCGGCCAAGATCGGCGCCATCGGGAAACACCGCGTAGGGCAGCGCGAAGTTCAGCACGAGGTGATGCAGTGCGGTGGCCCCTGCGAAGGCCACCACCGGTCTCCAGTCGCAGAACACGGCGGTGAGGGCGAACGCGGCGAAGAAGTACATGTGCGCGTCGATTTGCCAGGGATGGCCGGACAGCACGAAGACGAACAGGGCAACCATGATCGCCAGCCCGGAACTGGCTGCGAGCTGGAACGACAGCCCGGTGGCATCGGCGCGCCAGAGAAGCGTCACGACCCCGGCCACGACGCCGGATGCAAGGACGGACGGGATGGAGAAGTTCCCGACGAGGAAGCCGGCAAGTGCGAGAACGGGCAGGTGTGCCCAAAGGAAGGCAACCGAAAACCCCGCGGCGCGCGGGCGATTTCGCGACGAGAGAGTGTTCGAGTGGTGTCGGGCGTGGTCATGGGGCTATCCACTATGGAGCAGTGTCAGGCTGCGGTCGGCTGCAGCAGTTCAATCGTCTGTGAGGTTGGCGTCCGGTCTGGTGACAAGGGCGCCCAGGTCGCACAGGTACCCGCGAAGCGCGGTTCGATCAGGAGCAACCCGCTGCCGCGCAACGAAGCTGCGGCGGCTGCGTTTCCGGTCAGGTCGAAGACGGCGACCCATCCGTTCCGGGAAACGTCGATCAGAGGCACCCCGGCATCGGCGGCGGCGCGAAAGGCCGTGTGGGCATCGGCCCAGGGCGGCAGAACGGCCCCGACCGGCCCGACCAGCGACCTTGGCGCCAGGCTGAGCCACGTGATCATCACAATTCCGCCGACGGCCAGAGCCATGGCGGGCAGGGCATCGAGCGTTCGCATCAGGGACACCGGAAGCTGCGGGGCTCGCTCCTGATCGCATCTCCAACTTGAAGAATCGCTAACGGCTTTCTGCGCTGCGGCGCGTCCGCTTCACACCGGAAGCGCTGTCGTCTTGAACACGGTCCTGAGTGCGAAGGACGATTGCATCTGCGCTACTCCTGGCAGACGCGCGAGATACTGGCGGTGGATGCGAGCGAAATCCTCGGTGTCCTCGACCACCACCTTGAGGAGGTAGTCGGCCGAGCCGGCCATCAGGTGGCATTCGAGCACGTCGGGCACCCGCTGCACGGCGCGCTCGAAGGCATCCAGCACCTCGTCGGCCTGGCCCTGGAGAGTGATCTCGACGAACACGGTGGTCGGCCGGCCCAGCCTGCGCGCATCTAGAAGCGCGACGTATCCGGCGATGAAGCCCTCCTCTTCGAGCCGTTGCACCCGCCGGTGGCAGGCCGAGGGCGAGAGGTTTACCCGTTCGGAGAGCTCGGCGTTGGTGACGCGTCCTTCCTTCTGGAGGACGGTGAGGATCCGGCGATCGGTCGCGTCTAGGTCCATGGGGGCGCAAGATCCTTCGGTCCGGGGAGGCGAGTTGAGGGGAATCTACGCAATGCAGGGCAATCCGCAACCGAAGTTTCAACGAACTTCCGTCATTCCGGGCGCAGTCTGGAGCCAGGGAAGAGGAGGATGCGATGAGGATCGGTTGCCCGAAGGAAATCAAGCCGCAGGAGTTCCGCGTGGGGCTCACCCCCGACGCCGTTCGCGAGGCGGCGGCGCATGGCCACGCGGTGCTGGTGGAGGCGGGCGCCGGAGCCGGGGCGGGTTTCAGCGATGCCGACTATCGCGCTGCCGGAGCGCAGATCGCCGACACCGCGGAGCAGGTGTTCGCCGAGGCCGATCTGGTGGTGAAGGTGAAGGAACCGCAGTCGGTCGAGCGCAAGCGGCTGCGCGAGGGGCAGGTCCTGTTCACCTATCTCCACCTCGCACCCGACCCCGAGCAGACCCGAGACCTGATCGCCAGCGGCGTTACGGCAATCGCCTATGAAACCGTGACCGACCGGGCGGGCGGCCTGCCGCTTCTGGCGCCGATGTCGGAGGTGGCGGGGCGGCTGGCGCCGCAGGTCGGGGCCTGGACATTGCAGAAGGCCAACGGCGGGCGCGGCGTGCTGCTGGGCGGGGTTCCCGGCGTCGCCCCGTCGACGGTGGTGGTGATCGGCGGGGGCGTGGTCGGCACCCACGCCGCGCGGGTCGCGGCGGGTATGGGCGCGGACGTTACCGTGCTAGACCGGTCGCTGCCGCGCCTGCGCTATCTCGACGACGTGTTCTCGCGTGATTTCAAGGCGGTCTATGCGACCGGTGCGGCGACGGCGGCGCTCGTGGCCGAGGCCGACCTCGTGATCGGGGCGGTGCTGGTGCCCGGGGCGGCGGCACCACGGCTGGTGACGCGGGCGCAACTGGCCACGATGAAGCCCGGCGCGGCCATCGTGGACGTTGCCATCGACCAGGGTGGCTGCTTCGAGACCTCGCGGCCCACGACCCACGCCGACCCGATCTACGAGGTCGACGGCATCCTGCACTATTGCGTGGCGAACATGCCCGGCGCAGTCGCCCGCACCTCGACGCAGGCGCTTGGAAACGCGACGCTGCCCTTCGTTCTGGCACTGGCCGACAAGGGCTGGCGGCAGGCGTGCGAGGACGATCCGCACCTGCTGGCGGGCCTGAATGTCCATGCCGGACACCTGACGTACTACGCCGTCGGAAAGGCGCTCGGGATCGACGTGCTGTCCCCGGCCCTTGCGCTGAAGAAATAGGACCGGCCGCGCGCGACAGCGACGGAAGCCTGCGCCCTGGCCGTATGCAATGCCAGATACCGCGAAGGAGACCGTCATGCTGTCCCGCCTCTCGCCCTGGTGGCTCTGGGCCCTGCTTGCGCTGCCGGGCGCCGGCATGGCCTGGGAGCTGTCAACGACCACCGATCCCCGCATCTGGCACACCCTCGTGCACCCGACGGGCGAGTTCGCCGCGCGGTTCCTCATCATCTCGCTGCTCGCGACGCCGCTGACGATGCTCTTCAAGGGGTGGCGCGGACCGCTCTGGCTGCGGAAGAACCGGCGCTACTTCGGCGTCGCGGCCTTTGCCTATGCTGCCGCCCACACCGCAGTCTACCTGGTCGACAAGGCAAGCCTCGACCGCATTCTTGCCGAGGCGACGCAGTTCGACATCTGGACGGGCTGGCTGGCCTTCGCGATCTTCCTGCCCTTGGCGGCGACCTCGTTCGACGCGGCGGTCCGCCGTCTCGGGACGGCGTGGAAGCCGCTCCAGCGCTGGACCTATGCCGCCGCCGTGCTGACGCTGCTGCATTGGGCTGCGCTCCACGACTGGCGTTCGCCCGAGGCCGCGCTTGTCCATTTCGCGCCCTTGGTCGTGCTCGAACTCTACCGGGTCTGGTGGGTCTGGCTGAGGCCGCGCGGCCCCGGCGCCGCGACCGCATGACGAAACGCAAAAGGCCCGCCGCGAGGCGGGCCTCCAGGTTCGTGACACCTGCCTGAACTCAGGCGCGGGCCCGCAGCGCGTCGCGGATTTCCGCCAGCAGTTCCTCCTGCGTCGGCCCCTTCGGAGCTTCGGGCTCCGGCGCCTGCTCCTTCATCGCCATGTCCTTCATCCGGTTGACGCCCTTCACCAGAAGGAACACCACCCAGGCGACGATCACGAACTTGATCACCGCGTTGATGAAGTTGCCGTACATGAACTGTGCATCGCCGAGGCCAACGCTCAGCGCGCCGAAGTCGATCCCGCCCACGAAGATGCCGATCAGCGGGTTCACCAGATCGTCGACGAGAGACGTGACGATCGCGGTGAAGGCCGCGCCCATGATGATGCCGACGGCCATGTCCATGACATTGCCTCGGGCGATGAAGTCTCTGAACTCTTTAATCATCCTACAGTCCCCACACGTTGTTTTTCTGCTCGCACGCCGGTTCCCCCTGTGCGCGCTGGCGCACAGCGTTTACCATTTAATTCCACCCACGGCGCGGGTTTTTTCACGCCGGAGGCATGTTAGGTCAGGGGAAAGTGAAGCCCCGTTTCCCCAACGCCGGAGCCGTGATGACCGACCTGTCCGCCTTCCCGATCGCCCACCGCTGGCCGCCGCGCGACCCCACCGCGATTCAGCTCTATTCCTTTCCGACGCCCAATGGCGTGAAGGCCTCGATCGCGCTTGAGGAACTGGGTCTTGCCTACGACGCCCATACCGTCTCGATCCTCAAGGGCGACCAGATGGACCCGGCCTTCCTGTCGCTCAACCCCAACAACAAGATCCCCGCGATGATCGACCCCTCGGGTCCCGGCGGCGGGCCGATCGCGTTGTTCGAATCCGGCGCGATCCTGATCTATCTGGCGGAGAAGACCGGCAAGCTCATGCCAGCCGATCCGGCCGGGCGCTACCGTGTGATCCAGTGGCTGATGTTCCAGATGGGGGGCGTCGGTCCGATGTTCGGGCAACTGGGGTTCTTCCACGCCTTCGCAGGCAAGGAAATCGAGGATCCTCGCCCGAAGGAGCGTTACCGCGCCGAGGCGGAGCGGCTTCTCAAGGTGCTCGATGGCGCGCTTGCGGGGCAGGACTGGATCGCGGGCGAGTATTCCATCGCCGATATCGCCATCGCGCCCTGGCTGCGCACCTTGCGCGACTTCTACAAGGCGGGCGACATCACCGGGTGGAGTACGCTCTCGAACGTCCCGGGCTATCTGGAGCGGTTCCTCGAACGCCCGGCCGTCCAGCGCGGCCTCGTCCAGCCGCCGCGCGACTAGTCAGACGCGGCGCAGCGCCACGGCGAGGCTTGGCACCGTCCCGGCCTCGCCTGGCATGGAGACATAGGGTGCGGTCTGTTCGGCGATCTCCAGCCGCCCATCGGCAGCAATGGCCGCGGCGAAGCCGTCCTCCCAGACCGGCATCTTGATCGTCAGGATCAGCGCTCCGCCGGGGCGCGTGATCCGCACAAGTTCCGGCAACCCCTCGGCGCCGACATGGCCGGTGGTGAAGACGCCAGCCGAGATGACCCCGGCGAAAGCACGGTCGGCGAAGGGCAGCGGGCCGCCCAGTGCGAGCCGGTGCAGCCGCGCGTAGACCCCCTTGCCGGCGGCGACGGCCAGCATCCCTTCCGACAGATCGAGCGCCTCGACCTCCGGGTAGCCGAGGAGGCCCAGCCACTCCCCCAGAAGGCCCGTGCCCGCGCCTGCGTCCAGCACCGGGGCCGCGCCACGCGGCAGATGGCGGGCAAGAAGCGCGCAGGCGATGGAGGGGTGCCGGTATCCGGCCCGCGCCATGTCGCCCTCGTAGGTCTCTGCCCATTCGTCATAGAGCGCGGCGACCTCCTCGACCCCCTTCGCGCCGTAGACCGCGCCGAGCGCGCCGTCGTGATCTGCCATGATGCGTCCTCCCTCGGCCGGCACCCTAGCCAAGCGACAGCGGTTGTGGAAGGTTCGGCCCGGATCGGGGCGGGATCAATGGTGGAGGCGGCGATGGACGAAGCGGAGGTGCGCGCGGTTCTGGAGGCGATTGCGGCGACGCGCGGCTATACGGGTCCGGTCGAGCGGCTAGGCGGGCTCACAAATCGCGTGTTCCGCGTTGGCGACCATGTCCTGCGGCTCCCCGGCGCCGGGACGGAAGCCTACATCGACCGCGCCAACGAGGCCATCGCGGCGCGCGAGGCGGCCCGGGTCGGCGTCAGCCCTGAAGTGGTGCACGCCGACCCGGCGACCGGCATCATGGTGACGCGCTACATCGCCGACACGATCACGATGTCGCCCGACGCCTTCGCCAACCGCGCCGGCAGCGCTGTGCGCGCCGGCCGCGCGTTTCGCCGGCTGCATGACTCGGGCGCGGTCTTTCCGTTCCGGTTCGAACTCTTCGCGATGATCGACAGCTATCTCGGCATACTGGCGGGCCGCGACGTCGTGCTTCCCGAAGGATATCAGGGCGTTGTGGCCGAGGCCGAGGCGGTGCGCGCCGCGCTCGCCCGCAATCCGGCGGCGCTCGCACCCTGCCACTGTGACCCGCTGTGCGAGAACTTCCTCGATAGCGGCGAGGTGATGTGGATCGTCGACTGGGAATATTCGGGCATGAACGACCCGATGTGGGACCTGGGCGACCTGTCGGTCGAAGGACACTTCGGCCCGGCGCAGGACGCCGAGATGCTCGCGGCCTACTTTGGCGGACCGGCGCCCGCGGCCGACCATGCGCGGATGGTCATCTACAAGGCGATGTGCGATCTGCTCTGGACCCTCTGGGGCCTGATCCAGTTGTCGGACGGCAACCCGGCCGATGACTTCCGCGCCTATGCCGATGGCCGCTTCGCCCGCTGCAAGGCGCTGATGGCCTCGCCCGATTTCGCCCGACACCTCGCGGTGCTTGCGGCATGAACGGATGGGACTTCTGGATCGACCGCGGCGGCACGTTCACCGATGTGGTGGGCCGGGCGCCGGACGGTGCGCTGCGCCCGGTGAAGCTCTTGTCCGAGAACCCCGGTGTCTACGACGATGCCGCGGTCGAGGGCATCCGGCGGCTGCTGGGCGGCGCAGTGGACCCAGCGCGCATCGGCACGGTGCGGATGGGCACGACGGTCGCGACCAATGCGCTGCTGGAGCGCAAGGGCGACCGGACGCTGCTGCTCATCAACCGGGGGTTCCGCGATGCGCTGCGGATCGCCTACCAGGCCCGTCCCGACATTTTCGCCAAGGAGATCCTGCTTCCCGAGCAGCTTTACGAGCGGGTCGTCGAGGTCGAGGGGCGGTTGCGCGCGGACGGATCGGAAGAAACGCCGCTGGACACCGTGCCGCTGCGCGGTGCCCTGCAACAGGCGCGCGCAGACGGGATCGGCGCGGTGGCCATCGTGCTCATGCACGCCTGGAAGAACCCCGACCACGAGTCCGCGCTGGCGGCGCTGGTGCGCGAGATGGGCTTTGCGCAAGTCTCGGTCAGCCACGAGGTCAGCCCTCTGGTGAAGCTTGTCGGGCGCGGCGACACCACCGTGGTCGATGCCTATCTCTCGCCGATCCTCGCCCGCTACGTCGCGCGGGTGTCGCGCCTCCTCGGCGCGACGCCGCCGGGAGAGCCGGGGCCGACGCTTCAGTTCATGATGTCCTCGGGCGGGCTGACGGCGGCAGAGGCATTCCGCGGAAAGGACGCGATCCTGTCGGGACCGGCGGGCGGCGTCGTGGGCATGGTCGAGACGGCGCGGGCGGCGGGATTCGACCGGGTCATCGGCTTCGACATGGGCGGGACCTCCACCGACGTGGCGCATTTTGCGGGTGACTACGAGCGCGCCTTCGATACCGAGGTCGCAGGCGTTCGCATCCGCGCGCCGATGATGCGCATCCATACCGTCGCGGCCGGGGGCGGGTCGACCCTGCATGCCGAGACGGGCCGCTTCCGTGTCGGCCCCGACAGTGCGGGCGCCGATCCCGGCCCCGCCGCCTACCGGCGTGGCGGGCCGCTCACCGTGACGGACGCCAACGTGATGCTGGGCCGGCTGCAACCCGACCTCTTTCCGGCGATCTTCGGCCCCGGTCAGGACCAGCCGCTGGACCGCGGGACGGTCGCCGCCCGCTTCGCCGAGGTCGCGGCCCGCGAGGAGCGGACGGCGGAGGACGTGGCCGAAGGGTTCCTGCGCATCGCCGTGGAGAACATGGCGAACGCGATCAAGAAGATCAGCGTGCAGCGCGGCTACGACGTGACGCGCTACCTGCTGAACGCCTTCGGCGGTGCGGGCGGGCAGCATGCCTGCGCAGTGGCGGATGCGCTGGGGATGGAGGCGGTGCTGATCCATCCGCTCTCGGGCCTCCTCTCGGCCTACGGCATCGGTCGCGCCCGCGTTTCCGCCAGCCGCGAGCGAGCGCTGGTCGAACCGCTGGCGCCCGAGGGGCTGGCCGCGCTCGCGGCGCTCGAGGCCGATCTGGCGGCGCAGGTCGGGGCCGATCTTGCAGGGCAGGGCATCAGCCGGGTCACGACGGCCACACGGCTCCACCTGCGCTATGCCGGGACCGATACGGCCCTGCCGGTGGCTTGGTCGGGGGATGCTCCCGCCGCGCGCGGGGCCTTCGAGGCAGCGCACAAGGCGCAGTTCGGGTTTGTCAGCCCCGAGCGGGCGGTCATCGTCGAGGCGGTCGAGGTGGAGGGTAGCGAGGCGACCGTGGCGGAGGAGGTCGCGGTGGCAGGCGAGCCGCCGGCCTCCCGCCCCGATGTCCGGCTGGTCCGCCCGGTCTACTTCGGCGGAGCGTGGCGCGAGGCGGGCGTCTTCCGGCGCGAGGACCTGCCGGCCGGCTCCGTGATGGCCGGTCCCGCCCTCGTCATCGAGGCGAACCAGACCATCGTGGTCGAGCCGGGCTGGGAAGCCCGGATCGCCGGTGGCGGCGAGGTGGTGATGCGGCGGACCGAGCGTCTTGCGCGCGCCGCCGCCACGGGAGCGGCAAGGGCCGACCCGATCCTGCTGGAGGTGTTCAACAACCTCTTCATGTCGATCGCCGAGCAGATGGGGGTCGCGCTTCAGAACACCGCGCAGTCGGTCAACATCAAGGAACGGCTGGATTTCTCCTGCGCCGTCTTCGACGCCTCGGGCGCGCTGGTGGCCAATGCGCCGCACATGCCGGTGCACCTCGGCAGCATGGACCGCAGCGTCGAGACGATCATCCGCCAGAACGAGGGCCACGTGCGCCCGGGCGACGTGTTCGCGCTGAACGCCCCCTACAATGGCGGCACCCACCTGCCCGACATCACGGTGGTTTCGCCCGTCTTCGACGACGCCGGTGGCGAGGTGCTGTTCTGGGTTGCCTCGCGCGGTCACCATGCCGATGTGGGCGGCACTGCGCCCGGCTCGATGACGCCGCTCGCCACCACCGTCGAGGAGGAAGGCGTTCTCATCGACAACTTCCGCCTCGTCGCCGAGGGGCAGTTCCGCGAGGTGGAGTTTCGCGCGCTTCTGACCGGCCACCGCTGGCCCGCCCGCAACCCCGACCAGAACGTCGCCGACCTCAAGGCACAGGTCGCCGCGAACGAGCGTGGCGCGGCCGAGTTGCGTCGCATGGTGGCCGATTTCGGCCTCGGGACGGTCCGCGCCTACATGGGCCACGTGCAGGACAACGCCGCCGAGGAGGTCCGCCGCCTGCTGGCCGGGCTTTCGGACTGCGCGGCGGAGTATCCCACCGATACCGGTCAGGTCATCCGCGTGCGCATCTCGGTGGATCGGGAACGGCGCGAGGCGACGGTGGATTTCACCGGCACCTCCGAAGCGCAGGCGAACAACTTCAACGCGCCCGAGCCGGTGACGCGGGCGGCGGTCCTGTATGTCTTCCGGGTCATGGTCGAGGCGCCGATCCCGATGAACGCGGGGTGTCTCCGGCCGATCCGGATCATCGTCCCCGAAGGCTCGATGCTCGCGCCCCGCTACCCGCGCGCGGTGGTGGCCGGCAATGTCGAAACCTCTCAGCACGTCACCAACGCGCTGTTCCAGGCGCTGGGCGCCATCGCCAACAGCCAGGGCACGATGAACAACCTCACCTTCGGCAACGACCGGCACCAGTATTACGAGACGATCTGTTCGGGCAGCCCCGCAGGCGTGATGAACGATGGCCGGGGCTTCGCGGGCACTTCGGGCGTGCACGTCCACATGACCAACTCGCGCCTCACCGACCCCGAGATCCTCGAGATGCGCTTTCCGGTGCTTCTGGAGGAATTCGCCCTGC
>CAZOHN010000117.1:0-11396 GCA_964579325.1 uncultured Rhodobacterales bacterium | reverse complement strand
CGAGGAGCGCGGCCAGGCCGAGGCCATCGCCCGTTGCACCCAGAAATGCCTCGAGATCGGCGTGCCGCTGGTCTCGGTCATCGTCGGCGAAGGCGGATCGGGCGGGGCAGTGGCCTTTGCCACCGCCAACCGCGTGGCGATGCTCGAACACGCGATCTACTCGGTCATCAGCCCCGAAGGCTGCGCCTCGATCCTGTGGAAGGACGCCGAGAAGATGAAGGAGGCAGCCGAGGCCCTGCGCCTCACCGCGCAGGACCTCGAGAAGCTCGGCGTGATCGACCGGATCGTGGCCGAGCCCGTGGGCGGCGCCCAGCGCGGCCGCGACGAGGCTCTCCTCGGCGTCGATGCTGCACTGGCAGGAATGCTTGAGGATCTCGCAGGGATGGATCGCAAGGGCCTGATTCACAACCGGAGGCAGAAGTTCCTCGGGATGGGGGCCAGGGGCCTGGCCGCCTGACGGCAGGCTTCGGGGAGGATCAGGACGCATCCGGCCGGAACACGCTCCCGACAACTACCTGACATTGCATGTGTTTTCAGAATGCGGCCCCAGAGTTGCCAGTTCGGCGACACTCTATTGCCACCCTTTTGCCCCAATTTCCTTTGCGCCGCGCAGGCCGATCGGACATTCAGAGGCTGAGGGTTTTTTCCTGGGGTGGGCTATGATCGGTTACGAATTCCGCGCCTTGGCGGCGCCAAAAGGCAACGTCGGTGAAACGGTCGCCGAGGTGATCAGCGACATGGGCCGTGGCGGATGGGAATACGTCCGCACCGACATGGTGCCGACCGACGTGAAGTTGTGGTTCGGCACCCGCAAGCGGGAGATGCCGTTCCTCGTGTTCCGCCGCGCCGCGCCATCCACGGTCCCGGTGCCGGCAAGAGAGCGTGTGCAGGAAACGCTGGAAATACCGGCCGAGACCGTCGCGCGTGTCGCGCCCCGCCGGGTCAAGAGCGACCTCGTGATGCGTATCCGTGGCGAGGATCGCCGCGCCACCTCGCGCATGGCCAGCACGGCAGGGGCGGGCCTGACGGCCTGACGGCCTGATCCCATTCTCAGTGCGGGCGAAACCCGGCCTCATCCATGAGCCGGTTCGAGGCGGACTCGATCAGATCCTCGATCCGGGCCATGAAGGCTTCCAGTTCGAGACCCGGGGCAATGGCGGGCAGGAACTCGACCACCGCCAGCCCCGGCTTTCGATAGATGCCGGTCCGCTTCCAGAACACGCCGACATTGGTGGCGGCCGGCACGCAGGGCTGGCCGATCTGCTGGTAGAGCAGGCCGGTCCCGACCTTGTAGGGCTTCGTCGCCCCGGCCGCCACGCGCGTCCCCTGCGGATAGATGATGAGCTGCCCCGGCAGCGCCGTCCCCGCCTTGACGCCCTCCATCATCTGCTGGATCGCTGCGCCACGCTTGCCCCGGTCGACCGGCACGCAGCCGATGCGCAGGGCATACCAGCCGAGGATCGGCGCCCACTTCAGTTCCTTCTTCATGATGAACTTCGGCCGCGGCACTTCCGAGCAGATCAGGATGATGTCAAAGAAGCTCTGATGCTTTGCGGCGATCAGCGCCTCGCCCCTCGGGATATCGCCGCGCACCTCCGACCGCAGCCCCACCATCCAGGCGGCCGTCCAGCGCACCCAGCGGCAGTAGGTGTGTATTCCAGCATAGGCGCCGCGGCGATCGAAGATCGCCCAGGGCGTGAAGAACACCGCCAGTACCGCCATCATCAGGTACATCTGGGTAACGAACAGAAGCGACCTGAGCCACTGGACGGCATATCCCATCACGGCATCTCCCGAAGCGTGCGAAGGGCCGCGGTCCGGGTGGCGAGGAAGGCCACCAGCGCGGCAAAGGGGGGAATCGAAAGGGGCCAGAGCCAACCGGCCCCCTCGAAGGCAAGTCCGGTCAGGAAACCGCCCGCCGCGTCGGCCGACGGAAGGAATGCCACGGCAACGGCGCCCAGCCCGGCGCCCACCGCAGCCCCCGCCAGCGCCCGCAGGGTGAAGCGCCGCACGAAGGCCCGGGCGATCCACACGTCACGCGCTCCGATCAGCCGCAGCGTCTCGATCACGCGCCGGTTCGCGGCAAGCGCCGCCTGCGCCGCCAGCACGATCATCGCCGCCGTCGCGGCAGTGATGAGCCCGATGGCAGTCAGCCCCAGAAGCCGCAGCCGGCCGGCCGCCTCGACCAGCGGGCGCCGCCAGCGCGTGTGATCGTCCAGCACCGCGCCCGGCGCCTCGGCCACCAGACGCAGCCGCAGGCCCTCGGCGTCGAAGCCCTCCGGCGTCTCGATGATCTCGACAAGCTCGGGGATCGGCAGCGCCTCGAGCGGAAGGTCCGGGCCGAACCACGGCTCCAGCAGCGCCCTGTTCTCCTCGGGCGTCAGGCGGCGCGCCGAGGCGACACCGGGGGTCTGGCCCAGCACCGCGAGGACCGCCGCGACCTGCGCCTCGACCTGCGTCGCAGGCGCCGAGATCCGCACCGTCGCGGTGCGGGCAAGCGCATCGGACCAGCGGTCGGCGAGCCGGCCTGAGGCGAGCGAGAGCGCGAGCGCAAAGACCGCGAGGAAGGCCATCACCGCCGCGGTGAATAGCGTCAGGCGCGTGGTGAAGCCGGTGGGCGGCACGATCCGGTCCGACCCGCGGTCCCCGACGATCAGGCCGCGCAGCGTGGCGAGCCGGCTCACAGATCGGCCCCGGCAAGCTGAAGGCGGCGGTTCTTGATCCGCAGCACCCGCGCCTGCACCTGCGCCTTGGCGGCGCGGATCAGGTTCAGGTCGTGCGTCGCCACCAGCACCGCCTTGCCCATCCGGTTCAGTTCCACGAGCAGCTGCAGGATACGCAGCGACATGTCCCAGTCGACGTTGCCGGTGGGTTCATCGGCGAGAATCACGTCCGGCGACAGGATCACCGCCCGTGCAAGCGCCGCCCGCTGGCGCTCCCCCCCGGACAGCGACGGCGGCAGCGATCCTGCGTGGTCGGAAAGTCCGACCCAGGTCAGCAGCTCGTCGAGGTTCTGCCGTTCGGTGGCGACCTCGCGACCCGCCACGGTGAGCGGCAGCGCGATATTCTCGGACAGCGGCAGGTGGTCGAGGAACTGGCAGTCCTGGTGAACCACGCCGAGGCGGCGGCGTGCCCGTGCCACGTCGTCGCGCGTCATGTGCCGGACATCCTTGCCAAAGACGCGGACGCGCCCCGCCGTGGGCGCGAGGTGCATCGAACACAATTTCAGAAGTGTGGACTTGCCCGCGCCCGACGGACCGGTGAGGAAATGAAAGCTTCCCGGCTGAAGATCGAGCGTGACCTCGCCCAGGAGTTCCGATCCCGCGTAGCCAAAGGCCATGTCCTGAAGTTCGATCACCGCGCGAGGGTCCTCCGACGCCGCCTCCCTGATGCCCCAGCGCCGCGCCGGATTCAACCGGGGGTCGCCACCGCTTCCGAATTCCCCTTGCGGGTGATACAAGATCGTGGAGGGTACGACCGGGGCGTACGAACATGCAGGGGGTGAGGGGGCCGTCATGAACGCACGTATTCGGCTGGTCTGCCCGAACTGCGCCGCGCAGTACGAGGTGGACGAAGACGTGATTCCAGTCTCCGGCCGGGACGTTCAATGCTCGAACTGCGGCCAGACTTGGCTTGCCATGCGGCCGTCGCAGGCTGGGCAGGCAGCGGCGAAAAGGGATCCCGACGCACAGGCTGGGCCCGTTGCGGACACGCAGGAAGCCGACCGCCCAGGCGACACGCCGGCACCCGACGTCGCGATGGATCAAGAGGCGGAGCGGCACGAGCCGGAGGAGGCCGCCCGGGACGACGCGCCCGCGCCCACGCAGCCGGCGACACCCGTAGCGGACGACCCGACGGCGCAGCCGCCCGAGACCGACTGGATCGAGCCGCCGCCCTCGCAGGACGATTACGACGAGATGTATGAGGACGAGGCCGACGCCCCGCCGCCCGCGGTGGCCGAGGACGAAAGCCCCGAACGCGCCCGGCGCCGGGCGCTCGACGCCGCGGTGTTCGATGTGCTGCGCGAGGAGGCCGAGCGAGAGGCATCTGCACGGCGCGCCGAGGCGGGTCCGATCGAAAGCCAGCCGGACCTCGGATTGACCGAAGCTGCCTTCCAGTCCCACCCGTCGGGGTCGCAGGCTTCCTCGCCGCAGGAACCGCCGCCGCAAGACCCACTCCGGGACCCGGGTCCCCCAGAATCCGCGGCCGAGGAGCGGACGGCGTTCGTCCGGGGGCTGGAGCCGGCCGAAGCGGCAGCCGAAGAGGCAGCGGCGGCACTCGCCGCACGGCCCCGGCACGAGACGCTGCCGAACATCGAGGAAATCAACTCCACGCTGGAAGGCCCGGCCCAGACCGGCCAATCCGTCCCCGCCATTGCCGCCGAGCAGGACGTGGCGCGCGGCGGCGGCTTCCGCAGGGGCTTCGTCCTGATGCTGGTCCTCGCCGCCGCGGTGGTCGCGCTCTACGCCTATGCGCCACGACTTTCCGAGGCGGCGCCGTCGCTTGGCCCGGCCCTTGCCAGCTTCACCTCCACCGTCGACGCGGGCCGTCTCTGGCTCGACGGTGCCGCTCAACAGGCGACCGAGGCCATCCGGGGGATCTCGCAGAACGCCAGCGAGTGAGGCCGGCTCCCGTCGACCCGGCCAGTTGAAGCTTGGCGCGGTCAGAAGCGGTCGAGGAGCCGTTCGAGGTAGTCGCGCTCAAGCTGAGGGCGTCCCTGATCGCCTGACCGGCGGCGGATCTCGTCGAGAAGCTCCTCGGCCCGGCGGTAGACATCCTCGCCCTGCAACAGGTTCTCGTCGGTTCCGATCCGGCCCGCGTTGCCGACATTGCGACCAAGCGGATCGCGACGGCCCTCGGGATTGCCCTCGCCCATCTGCTCGCCCTGCTGGCCCTGCTGGCGCTGCTGATCCTGCGCCAGCATCTCGCCGAGGCTGCGCATCCCCTCGCGCAGCGCCTCCATCGCCTCGGCCTGCCGGTCGAGCGCCCCGGCGAGGTCGTCGCCGCGAAGCGCGTCCTCGGCCTGGTCCATCGCCCGGCCCGCCCGACCCAGCGAGTCCCGCGCGGCGTCGCCCTCGGCGGTTCCGGCGCCGGGAAGATTGTCGGTCTGGCGCTGCAACTCGCGACGCAACGCACGCTGGCGGTCGGACAACGTGCCTTCGTCAACACCACTGCCCTCGCCCTGCCCTGCCTGCCGGTCGCCGCCCTGTCCTTGCCCCTGGCCCTGTTGCTGGCCCTGGCCCTGCTGCCCCTGCTGGCCTTCCTGACCCTGACCCTGCTGGCCTTGCTGGCCCTCCTGGCCTTCGCCTTGCTCACCCGGTTCCTGGCCCTGGTTGAACTGCTCCTGCAGGTCGCGGAACGCCTCGTCCGACAGGCCCTGCTGGTCGCGCAGGGTCTCGGCCAGACCCTCCATCGCCTGCCGGCCAGGCGACTGCTGGCCGCCCTCGCCCTGGGTGACGCGCATGTTCTCCATCATCTGCATGAGCTGGTTCAGCAGCTCCTGCGCCTCGGCCATCCGGCCCTCCTCCATCAGACGCTGGATCTCGTCCATCATCTGCTGGAGCATGTCGGGGCTGACTTCCTGCATGTTCTCCGAGAACTGCTCGCCCTCCGACGGCTCGGCGTTCTCGGCAAGCTGGCGCATGTAGTCGTCCATCGCCTCGCGCAGTTCCTGCATCAGCTCGGCGATCTCCTCGTCAGACGCGCCGTTGCGCATCGCCTCCGCCAGCCGCTCCTGCGCCCGCTGCAACCGCTCCAGCGCGTTGTCGAGGTCGCCATCCTCGATCAGCACGGCGATGTTCCACAGCACCTCGGCCATCTCGTCGCGCGCCTCGGGCGTGAAGCCACCGCCGTTCCGGGCGGCTTCCATCCGTCGCATCGCCACGCGCAGCTGCAGGAAGGCGCCCTCGTCGCGGAACAGGCCTTCTGGCTTGTGCGTTGCCGCGCGGAGCAGTTGCACCACGCGACCGAGGTTGTCGCGGTTCCACAACAGATCGCGGCGCATCTCGATGATCGCGGCCGCAAGCGGGTCGAAGAACCGCCGTCCGGGCAGCGTGACCGCCTCGGGCTCAGACCGCCCCTGTTGCCCGGCCGCATCCTCGGCCATCAGCGTGATCGTGACGGGAAGCCCCGCGAAAGGATGCTTCGACAGGTCCTCGACCATGGTTTCGGTGAATTCCGAGCGGTCGCCTGTCAGTGGCATCGGCAGGTCGAGAACGATCGCATCGCGCGGCTCGGGGTCGATCTCGAGGCCGAAGGTCCGCGCGGTCGCGGACAGGTCGGGCACGATCTCCGCCTTGCCCGACAGCACCCCGTAATCGTCGCTCGCCGTGAAGGAGCGGCGCATCTCGCCCGCAGCGGTGCGCTCGATCTCGCCCTCGGCGCGGATCGCCGGGGCGGTGTCCGGCATGGCCGTCACGATCCAGCGGCGGCCGCCCGGGCCATCTACCACGATCTCGCCCGAGCGCGTCACCTCGAAATCCTGCGACGGCGCCGAGGCCGGGGGCACCTCGTCCATTCGCCCCGAAACCGTTTCGCCCACGGTCAGGGCGCCCACCTCGCCATACAGCCGGATGGTGACACGGGTGCCGGTCGGCACCACGACCGGTCCGGCGGGCAGGTCGATCAGGTAGAGCGAGGGCTTGCGCGTGTAGGGCGGCGGTTCCAGCCAGCCCTCCCAGGTCGGGCCACCGGCAAGCCCGGCCGACTGGCCGGATACGACGTCACCCACCGATGCGACCCGCCAAAGCGACCCGAACAGAATCGCCACGGCAAAGGCCGTCAGCGCGACATAGCGCAGCGCAAAGGGGTCGCGCGACGACAGGCGCAGGTCCGGCTCGACCGCCTTGGCCTTCGCGGCCCGCTCGGCCATCCGCGCGACATGGACCCGCCAGACCTCTTCCGCCGGGGCGTCGCCCCGACCGATCGCCATGCTGTCGGCCAGCGCCGCGATCGGTCTGCCGGGCAGCGTGCGGTCAAGCCGCTCGATCGCCTCGGCCTCGGTCGCCGGGCGGAACCGCATTGCGCCGCGCACCGCCGCAAAACCGAAGGAAACGGCTGCCGCCACAAGGCCAAACCACACGGCCTCAACCGGCAGCGATTCGTGCAGTCCGAAGGCAAGCGCGGCCAGCGTAACCAGCAGAACGGTCCAGGCCGGCCAGAAATGGCGGACGACCCGCTCGGCCGTCATGCCCGCGCGGGTAAGCGCAATCGGGCGCGCAAGGCGCCTCCGGGCCGGGTCGGGAAGGCCGTGTCTCTCGGTCATGCGCCCTCGATCCGGGCCTTCGGCGCGGGATGGCGCTTCAGAACCATTCGGGAATGGTATCGCGATTTATCAGGTCGTCAAAGCTCGGCCGCGCCCGGATGACGGCGAAGTGATGGTCCCTCACCAGGACCTCGGGCACCAGCGGCCGCGAATTGTATTCCGAAGACATGACCGCACCGTAAGCGCCGGCCGAGCGGAACGCCACAAGGTCGCCCTCGCCCACCGGCGGCAATGGCCGGCCCTTGGCGAAGGTGTCGCCGGATTCGCAGACCGGCCCCACCACGTCGTAGGGGTGGTGGTCGGTGCCGGGTACGGGCTCGATCACGGGAACGATGTCATGGTGCGCGCCATACATGGCCGGACGCACAAGGTCGTTCATCGCCGCGTCGAGGATCAGGAAGTCGCGCCCCTCGCCCTCCTTCACGTAGATCACCGAGGCGACCAGCAGCCCCGCATTGCCCGAGATCAGCCGCCCCGGCTCGATCTCGATCTCGCAGCCCAGATCGCCCAGCGTCCGCTTGATCATCGCGCCGTACTCGGTGGGCAAGGGGGGCGCCTCGTTCGATCTGGTGTAGGGAATCCCGAGTCCCCCACCCAGATCGAGGCGCGAAATGCCGTGCCCGTCCTCGCGCAAGGCGCGCGTCAGGTCCGCCACCTTGGCATAGGCCGCCTCGAACGGCTCCAGCGAGGTCAGCTGCGAGCCGATGTGGACGTCGATCCCGACCACCCTGATCCCCGGCAGCCGCGCGGCCGCGGCGTAGACCTCGCGCGCCTTTGTGATCGGTATGCCGAACTTGTCCTCCTTGCGCCCGGTGGCGATCTTCTCATGGGTCTTCGCGTCCACGTCGGGGTTCACCCGCACCGTGATCGGCGCCACCACGCCCATCGCCTGCGCGACCTCCGACAGCGCCCGCAACTCCGGCTCGCTCTCGACGTTGAACTGCCGGATGCCCCCTTCCAGCGCCACCCGCATCTCGGCCCGCGTCTTGCCCACGCCCGAGAACACGATCCGCTCCCCCGGCACGCCCGCGGCCTTGGCCTTCAGGTATTCGCCCACCGAGACCACATCCACGCCCGCGCCCAGTTCGGCCAGCGTCCGCACCACCGCGAGGTTGCTGTTCGACTTCATCGCGAAGCACACGAGGTGCGGCAGGGGTCGCAGCGCCTCCTCGAAAAGCCGGTAGTGCCGGGTCAGCGTGGCGGTCGAATAGACATAGAACGGCGTACCCACAGCCGCCGCGATCTCGGGGATCGCCACGGCCTCGGCATGCAGAACACCGTCGCGGTAGAGAAAATGGTCCATCGCCCGCACATAGCAGAGGCGCGGGCCGTTGCAATCGCCCCCCTCGGGTTACCGCGTCAGGTAACTGGGCGCGTCCGCAGGAACAGGTAGAGCGGCAGGCCGCAGCTCACCCCGATGCAGAAGGTCGCCGGGATCGCCACGAGCGCCATCCAGTTGCGCCGCACCCGCACCTCCGCGATGATCCAGACCGTGAGAGCGATGGCCGCGATGGTCAGGTCCCAGGTGAGGCCGGTGGTCGAAGCGTTGACATACCAGGCGTCGATCAGGCCCCCAAGTCCGGTGCCCGTCTCGCGCATGTAGGTCACGAACCAGTACATCGGGTGGATCGCGCCCCAGACGGCGAGCGCGAGATAGATCATGCGGAGGATGGACACCTGACTCTTCCCGGAAGCGGCGCGCGGGCCGGTTGTTCGGTTCAAACTAGCCGCCGCGACCCGCCCGACCAGTCGCTTCGGGCGCCTGCAACCGTCTTTACTATAGTTGACGTTACGTTAATAATTCCCCTTTGGCGGGAATGTTTCCTCTCGCCATATTACCTTTGGAGAGAGTCATATGTTCACGTTCCGCTCTGTCATCGCGGCTACCGCTTTCGTCGCTGCCGCGCCGTCTGCATCCTTCGCGGCCACGCTGGGGGCTCCGACGTTCAGCCTTGCCGATGCCTCGATCAGCTATCTCAACAACTTCTTCCTGGGCGAGCCGTCCGACGTCATCACCCTCACCATCGCCGGCACGATTTCCTCCAGCATCGGAGCGCCCGACCTCGTCGGCAAGAGCCTGAATGTCAGCATCCTTTACTCCGAAATCGACAATTCCTCCTTCGACATGTCCTTCACGCTCGACGGTGTCGACGTGCTCGCCTTCTTCGACACGGCGTCCTCGTTCCTGCTCTATCCTGATCTCGCCTCGGACACCGCGAACCCTGACGGAACCTTCACCTACGAATACGCCGGTCCCTTCGCCCCGTTCGGCCCGCGCACGGATGACTTCCCCGAATTCCCGGTCAGCTTCGTGATCGAGTCGTTCTTCGGAAGCACCACCAAGCTCTTCCGGCTGTTCTGCGAGGCGACCGACAGCGGCGACTGCGCGCCGGGCAACACGGCCGACGGATCCGACACCGGGCTCACAGACCCCGTGCTCGCCTACGAATACACCTACACCGAAGGTTCCGGCACCGGCGCGGTCACGTTCTACACCGTCGGCGGAGCGCCACTTGCGCCCGTGCCGCTCCCGGCTGCGGGTTGGGCGCTGCTGGCGGGCCTCGGCGCCCTCGGCCTGATGCGCCGCCGCGCCGCCTGACGCGACCCGGACCGCCCGGCCCTCCGGGCGGTTCACCCCATCAGTCCCGATAGTCGGGCTCGTCCCGGTCGAGGATGCTCCGCAGGTCGGCGAAATGCCGGTCGGCCTGATCGGGGTAGAAGTCCATCGACGCCGCGACCTTCTCGGCGATCTCGTCCGACAACAGCCGCAGCGGCCTGCCGGTCTGGAGCGCGCGGATATAGGTCTCGGCCGACCGCTCGAAATAGTAGAGCCGGTTGAAGGCGTCGGCGACCGATGTTCCAAGCACCAGCAGGCCGTGGTTGCCCATGATCATCACCGAGTGCTTCGGATCGGCCAGAAGCGCCGCGCAGCGCTCGCCCTCATCCTCGAAGGCAAGCCCGCCATAGCCCTCGTCGATCACGTAGCGCCCGAAGAAGGTCGCGGTGTTCTGGTCGATGGGCGGCAGGCGCGAATCGGCAAGGCTCGCCAGCACCGTGGAGAAGATCGAGTGCACATGCATCACGCAGGTCGCGTGCGGCACCCGCCGGTGGATCGACCCGTGCAGGCCCCAGGCCGTGGGGTCGGGGGCGTCCGGGCGGTTCAGCGTGTCGGGGTCGCCCGCATCCAGCAGGAGCAGGTCCGAAGCCCGGATCAGCGCGAAATGCCGCTGGTTGGGATTGATCAGGAACCGTCCGCCGCCGACGTCCAGCGAGAAGTGGTTCGCCACCGCCTCGTGCATTCCCATCCGGTAGGTCCAGCGGAACGCGGCGGCAAGGTCCTCGCGCTCGGCGCGAAGGTCGAGCGAGGCGGCGGGGCGTGCGGCGACAGCGGTATCCACGGGCGGTCTCCCTGGCTGGCGGTTTGCCCAAGCGTGCGGCCTCGGCGCCCGCAAGGCAAGGGCCGCGTCAGCGGACGACAACGCCCATCTTCACCTCGCCATCCACGCTGAGGCCCGGCACCGCTCCGGCGGGCGGCTCGGGCGGCCCATCGGCGCCACAGGCTGCCAGCAGCGACAGCGCCACGATCAGGACGGCAAGGCGGCTCATCCGCTCACCGTCACGCCAACATCCCCGATGCTCCCCGAGACGGTGGGCGACACCGACACGCCCGAGGGCGAAATGCGGATGCCCGCCCCGACGGTCGGCGAGCTTGTGCAGGCCGCTACGGCCAGAAGCGCCAGTAGGGCTGCAAGGCGGATCATCCCAGGGCCTCCTTCCACCGCGCGGCCTGCCTGCGCACCTGCGCGGGCGCGGTCCCGCCGTAGCTTACCCGGCTTGCCACCGAGTTGTGAACTCCCAGAACCGCAAAGACCGCCTGCGTGATCCCCGGATGCACAGCCTGCATCTCGGCCAGCCGCAGCTCGGGCAGGTCCACGCCGGCCGTCTCGGCCTTCTTCACCAGCGCCCCGGTCACATGGTGCGCCTCGCGGAACGGCAACCCCAACTCCCGCACCAGCCAGTCGGCGAGGTCCGTCGCGGTGGAGAACCCCGCCGAAGCCGCCGCCTCCAGCCGGTCGCGGTTGGCGCGCAGGTCGGCCATCATGCCGGTCATCGCCGCCAGCCCCAGCATCAG
>CAZOHN010000116.1:5432-11416 GCA_964579325.1 uncultured Rhodobacterales bacterium | reverse complement strand
ATTCGGGCATCGAGAACCCGCTGTTCTACAAGGAGAACACGCGGATGTTCTACGGTGATGCGAAGAAGTCGCTGGACGCGCTCCTGCCGATGATCGAGTGAGACGCGCCAGCTTCGGAACCGAGGAACACTCAGACGCCCCGGCCCCGCGCCGGGGCGTCTTCTTTTCGCCGTAGCACGCGAGGAGCCTAGGCGAACCCGCCCACCAAGGTCAGCACGGATGATGTCAGAACCGGCCCGAGGGCTGCGGTGATCGCGACGGCCGAGCGGAGCGGGTCGAAGTCGAGGCCCTCAGAACTGCGCCAGTCCTCCGGGGCATCCTGAGCCTGCGCCACCTGGTTGATTCCCCGATTGAGCATCAGCGCCGCCATCGCGGCCGAGAGCACGCTGAAGAGCGCAAATGACGTGCCCCAGAACATCGTTCCGACACCGGCGAGTTCCCCCGCCGCCGTGCTTGGTCCGCCCTCGAGGAACGGGATCGCCCAGTGCAGGAACGAATCGACCATCGCCACCCCGAGGCTGAGCGCGATGGACCCCACCACCACCGTCCTGAGAAAGCCCTCCTTGCGCAGCCGTAGCCCGGCGGCATCGACGCCTGGCCGGGCCACCTCGACGAAGTAGAGCAGGATCGCCGCGACCAGCGGCCCCGCCAACGTGCCCGCGAAGAGGATCAGGCCCGAGGCCAGCGCGATCCCGCCCCAGCCCACTAGCCCGCCCTCGTAGGCGGCAACGACGTGCGGGGCGACGTCGCGGTGCCCAAGACCGCAGGGCGAGTCGAGCCGAACGTCGCAGCCAACCATCGGGCCAATCGGGTCGAGCGCGACGAGCACCGCGCCGGCGACCGCGAAGAGCGCCATCAGGCCGATCCAGAGCACCGGGTTCTGCGGTGCCAAGCGCGATGCCGACTCGTAACTCATCCAGATCGAGCCGACTGCCACGGCGGTGAAGGCTACCGTCAGAAGAACGAGGTTGGCCTGTGCCTGGTAGTGGGCGACCATCACCCGCGCCGGATCCGCGCCCTCGCCTTCCCAGGAAAAGCCGGTCGCCGCGAGATCGAGTTGCTTGCCCGCGTCGATCGCCACCGCCATCAGGGCCGCCGCCGACAGGAATGCAGCTACCGGAAGGACAAGGCAGAGAATCCAGCGCATGCGTCAGGCCCCCTTTTCGGTCGACACTACCACAAGTTGCCCACAACGCACGCTCTGGTGCCGAAAGGTGTGGCGCGATTGCCAGTCCACCGCGGCATACGCTGCAGTGCAGCAAATCGCCCCAAGTGCGCCGTTGCCTCCGCCGCACAAGCCGTTACGCTGGCGCTCGACAGCTTCAGGCCGCTTCCCCATGCCCCCCATCGCCGACCATCCGCTTCGCTACCAGCTCGCCAATGAGTTGCACGCACGACCCTTCCCCTCGCTCGGTGCACCCAGCCGCGCGGCCTTCCTCGCCATCAAGCAGCCCATCAACGCCGTCGGTCGCGACCGCGCCCTGGATCGGGCGCACCTCCTGGCGCTGCTCGACCGACATGGCGCGTCGCATCCTCAGCCGGGTGCGACGCACTGGTTCGGAGAGCTTGGCCGCTACAAGCTCAAGTGGGAAAGCCACACCGAGTTCGTGACCTACACCCTCTTCGGCGAGGGCGTGGCCGAACGCCCGTTCGACCCGGCGACCTTCGACATGTTTCCCGACGACTGGCTTGCTGAGGCGCCTGGACAACGCGTGACCTCGGCCCTGATCCGTGTCGAGCACATGCCTGACGAAGCCACGCTCAGTGCGCGGCTCGACGAATGGTTCGTGGCAGAGAGCCTTGCGGTCTCCAAGGTCGTGGACGGCGCCGCGGTGATCGCCGGGGATTTCCGGATCGACCCGGGCGGTCACATGCGGTTCGCCATGTTCGTTGAGCCCGGCACCAACGCGCGTCGGATCGGCCGCATCGTCCAGAGGCTCTGCGAGATCGAGACCTACAAGGCGATGTCGATGCTGGGGCTTGCCCGGGCGCGGTCGATGTCGGGCCGGATGGGGGAGATCGACGGGGAACTGACCCGCCTGGTCGGCGACATGAGCACCGACGCTGCCCGCCCCGAGGAAACACTCCGCAGCCTGCTGGCGATCTCGTCGGAGCTCGAGAACCTGATCGCCACCTCGAACTTCCGCTTCGGCGCCACCGCCGCCTACGAGGCCCTCGTGGACCAGCGGGTGCGGGTGCTGCGCGAGGAACGGCACGGTGGCCGCCAGACCTTCGCGGAATTCATGGCACGCCGCTTCGATCCGGCGATGCGCACGGTGAAGTCGACCGAGGCGCGCCTGCAGGCCCTCGCACAGGCGGCCCAGCGCGCGGGCGAGCTCTTGCGTACCCGCGTCGACGTCGATCGTTCGGCACAGAACCAGTTGCTGCTGGAAAGCATGGATCGCCGCGCCGACCTGCAACTGCGGCTCCAGAAAACGGTCGAGGGGTTCTCGGTCGTCGCAATCAGCTACTATGCGCTGAACCTCGTCGCCTACCTGATCTATCCGCTCTCCGAGCCCACCGGGCTCAGCAAGGGGATGCTCACCGCAATCCTCACCCCGGTCGTCATCGGAGTGGTCTGGCTGGTCATCCGTCGCATCCGGCGCGCTGTGGAATAGGCGCCGGTTCAGCCAAGCCAGCGGTCGTAGTCGCTGACCAGAAGGTGCCGGGGCGCGACGTCTTCCTCCACCTCGGCGAAGCGACCTATGGGCTCGCGGAAGATGTTGTCGGTCACGTCATCGTTGACCGTGCTGACCTCGCCGATCAGCACGTCGCCACCCTCGCCCCAGAACGCGTGCCAATCGCCCGGCATCAGCGTCACGCTCTCGCCCGGGGCGAGCTTGAGCTTCTCGCCGGGGCCGTAGGGCCGTGCCACACCATCGCAGAACACCACGCCGCCCCGGTCGGCGGCACAGTTGCCCGCGTCGTCCGAGCCGCAGAGCTCGATCACCAGCGTGGCGCCGCCGCGGTTGATGATGTCCTCGGCCTTGATGATGTGGGTGTGCATCGGGCTCAACTGGTCCTTCCGCGAGATCAGGAGTTTCTCGGCATAGGCCATGCCGCCGCCGGCCTGGAGGTCGGAGAGCCGCCCGTTGCGGAGCGTGAAGAGAAAGAGGCCAAGGTCGTCGAACCGGCCCTGCCCGTAGTCGGTGATGTCCCAGCCCATCCGTGCCTCGGCCACGCGGGTGCCCGCGGCATTGGCGCGGAACTCGTCCGCCGACCACCAGGCGAAGGGCGGCAGGACAAAGCCGTAGCGCGCGATCATCTCTTCGGCCTCGGCCATGATCTCGTTGATCCGGGAACGCTTCATCGGGGCACCTCCTGCTGGCGCTGTCATGCCCCGGCGGCCCGGATCGTGCAAGATCAGCCCGCCAGACTGGCCACCCAGGAGTCGAGCGTCGTCCCCAGCCTTGCCCAGTCCGTGTACTCGCGGTCGTTGCCCGCCGCAGGCTCGGCCTCGCCCTTGCTCCGGGCGATCCATCGCATCGCCCAGCTGCGGAAGAAGTCGTATTCGCCAAATCGGAATGCCCCAGCGACGTGTTCCACCTGGCCCGGCGTCCAGGCGGCTTCGGCGGTGAACTTCGCCACGCAGGCCTCGAGCCCCCTCCAGTCGTCGGGGTCATCGCCGGCAGCGGCGAGCGAGACGCCCAGGAACAGGGTGGGTATTCGTGACAGCGCGTCGGCGTGACACTTCGCGAAGGTCACGAGCGATTTCTGGAACGCGCCGACATGGATCGAACCGGCAAGAATGGCACCGTCGAACCGCGCCACATCAAGGCCCTCGGCGTCCTCTGCGCGCATCAACTCGACACTCTGCCCCGCATCCGCCAGCCGGTCTGCGACAAATCGGGCGATCTTGCGTGTCTGACCCTCGGTCGAGGCATAGACGATCAAAACTTTCATGGCGGCCCCCTTTCGATCGGAAGATGCCAGTCTGTAGCTCCGGCCGATCGGCGGCCATGATCAGGGTCAAGAGCGGGGGGCTATCCGCCAAGGCGGCGATACTCCGACATGCTCACATAGGACTTGCGGGGGCCGGAGACCGTCCACGTCGCCCGCCAGACCGGCCATGCCGAGAAATCATAGACCACGCGGTAGAGGTCGGGCGCGCAGTGGTGCTCCGCCTGGGCGTGAGGGTCTAGCGGGAAGCTGTGGAAAGGCCGGCCATCAGCGTAGTCGACGGCGATCCGGTCCGCGCCTTCCGCCCGCCAGCGATAGAGGCGCGTCGCTTCGAGCGGCGGTTGCCCGGCATAGACAAGCATTCCCTGTTCCCGGCAGATCAGCTCCTCCTCCTCGGGATGGAAGGACGCCACGCCTGTGAAACGGCCCTCGACACCGGCGCGGACATCATCGATCCGACGCGTGACGCGCCAGTCCCCGACGAAGGCCCTCAGGCCGTCCACCAGAGCCCACCCTCTCGCGATTGTCATTGCTCCGCCACACCCTTGGGTTGAGAGGCGCCGCGAAACAAGGTGCGCCTTGTTCCGTACCGTGATAGCATTATTTCGTGACTTCCACAGGAACTTGAGGAACTTGCCATGTACAGGTCCTGCAAGACACCCCTGGCAATAGTTCTTCTCACGGTAACCGCGCTTCCTGCGGTAGCCCAGAACTGGACCGCAGAGATCTATGGCGGGACCGTGTTCGAGCGCACGGAAACCTATAATGGCGGCGATTTCGACCTCGGGTCCGGCACCACCCTCGGCTTCGGCATCTATGAGCGTAACCTCGTTCCGGGCGTGGAACTCGGCCTCGACGTGATGAGCACGGACGCCGGCTACACAGGCTTCCTCTCCGGGGTCGAATCGCTCTCGCTCATGCTGAATGCGCGGCTCCCGTTCAACATCGCTCCGGGAATGACCGGCTTTGTCGGCGCGGGCCTGGGGGCGATCCGTGTCACCTACGACGGGTCCACGCAATTCCCGGCCTCCACGGGTGACGACACCGTGGCGGGCGCCCAGTTCGGGATCGGGGTACGTTACAACTTCGCAGCCGCAACGGGCGTCTTCGCCGAACTGAAGCATCAGCTCGCCCTCGACGACGCCATTATCGTCGGCAACGAGCAGAGCTTCAGCGCCACGAGCGCTGTCGTCGGCCTTCGCTTCTCGTTCTAGCGGGCGTCTGCGGCAGCTTCTGTCCGTGCGCGCCTGAGAACACCCAGCCTTGCCGCCCCACGCGGCAGGGCTTAAACGGCGGGCGCCCGGCAAGGAAAGGCCCGCCCATGATCCCCCGCTATTCCCGCCCCGAGATGGTCGCGATCTGGAGCGCCGAAACGCGGTTCCGCATCTGGTTCGAGATCGAGGCGCATGCGGGCGATGCGATGGCCGCCCTCGGGACCATTCCGAAAGCGAACGCCGAGGCCGTCTGGAAGGCGCGCGACGTGGCCTTCGACGTGGCCCGGATCGACGAGATCGAACGGGTGACGAAGCACGATGTCATCGCTTTCCTGACCCACCTGGGCGAGATCGTGGGCGCCGACGAGGCGCGCTTTGTCCACCAGGGCATGACCTCGTCGGACGTGCTCGACACGACGCTCAACGTCCAGCTTTGCCGCGCGGCCGATCTCCTTCTGGCCGACCTCGACGCGCTGCTGGCAGCGCTCAAGGCGCGCGCGTTCGAGCACAAGGTCACGCCGCGCATGGGCCGCAGCCACGGCATCCATGCCGAGCCGACGACAATGGGTCTGACCTTCGCCCGCTTCTACGCCGAGATGGAGCGCAACCGGAACCGCGTCGAGAAGGCGCGATGGGAGGTCGCCACGGGTGCGATTTCGGGCGCGGTCGGGACCTTCGCCAACGTCGATCCTCGGGTCGAGGCGCATGTCTGCGAGAAGATGGGACTGCGCCCCGAGCCGGTGAGCACCCAGGTGATCCCGCGCGTCCGCGAGCTCCTCGCCGAGGAGCCCGCCGGCACGGCCACCGCACGATGACCACCACCGCGAGCCCCACCGTCCGCACCCTCGGCATCCTCGGCGCCGGCAAACT
>CAZOHN010000116.1:0-5422 GCA_964579325.1 uncultured Rhodobacterales bacterium | reverse complement strand
CCCCGAGCCGGTGAGCACCCAGGTGATCCCGCGCGACCGCCACGCGATGTTCTTCGCGACCCTCGCGGTCGTCGCCTCCTCGGTCGAGAACCTTGCGATCGAGATCCGGCACATGCAGCGCACCGAAGTCCTGGAGGCCGAGGAGTTCTTCTCGCCCGGCCAGAAGGGGTCGTCGGCGATGCCGCACAAGCGCAACCCGGTGTTGACCGAGAACCTGACCGGCCTTGCGCGCATGGTCCGGTCAATGGCGGCGCCGGCCATGGAGAACGTCGCACTCTGGCACGAGCGTGACATCTCGCATTCCTCGGTCGAGCGCATGATCGGACCCGATGCCACGATCACGCTCGACTTCGCGCTCGCGCGATTGACGAATGTTGTCGAGAAACTCGTAGTTTATCCCGAGAACATGATGCGAAACATGAACCGGTTCCGCGGCCTGATCCATTCGCAGCGCGTGCTGCTGGCGCTGACCCAGAAGGGTCTGAGCCGCGAGGCTTCCTATGCCGCCGTCCAGCGCAACGCGATGAAGGTCTGGGAACAGGGCGCCGACTTCCTGACCGAACTCAAGGCCGACCCGGAGGTCTGTGCCGCGCTGAGCGAGGCGGAACTCGAAGAGAAGTTCGACCTCGGCTACCACCTTAAGCATGTGGACACGATCTTCGCGCGGGTATTCGGAGAGGCTTGACGACCGGACGTGACTGCGGCGCCCGGCGCACTATCCTTCCGGGTACCGAACCGGGAGATGCCGCATGACCCGCCTGCCCTTCCTCCTCGCCGCCCTGATCCTCGCCCCCTTGCCCGCGCTCGCTGTCCTCGACGACGAGCAGGACGCCCCGCCCGCGCCGACGCCGACCTCCACGACCTGCGCCGATGGCAAGGTCTGGGACGAGGCCACCAAGGGCTGCATCGACGCCAAGGCGGGCCTTTTCGACGACGACACGCTCTACCGCGCCGCGCGCGAGCTTGCCCATGCCGGGCGCTACGAGGCCGCGATAGCTGTAGCCTCGGCGATGTCGGACCCCGGGGATGATCGCGCGCTCACCGTGCTTGGCTTCGCGCACCGCAAGGCAGGACGGGTGGAACTGGGGATGGCCCTCTACGACCGGGCGATTGCGCGCAACCCCGGCAACCTTCTGGTGCGCTCCTACAAGGGCATGGCGCATGTCGAAGCCGGCGAGATCGCCCTCGCCCGGGCCGAACTCGCCGAGATCGAGGCGCGCGACGGGGCCGGCGGCTGGCCGGCACAGGCGCTCCGGACCGCGCTGGATGAGGGCAAGCGATTTTCCTACTGAGGCCGCGTGCGCCCGGATGCCGAAAAACCGGGCAGAAGACCGCCGGACGACGCAGCGCATTGCACGCGGGGGTTGCCAAAGCGGCCGGTGCGCTATCTGATGACCTATGGTCAAGCAAGGAGCAACGCCCATGTCCCTCAAGCTCGCCTTCGTCACCACCATCGTCGCCCTCCTGCCGGCCGTCGCCTCGGCGATGTGCTCGGGCAAGCAGCACCTGCAATCGACGTCGCAGTGCGCCCAGGGCCAGAACTGGGACCCGAACACGCAGGCCTGCGTTCCGGTCGTAAACAGCTGATCGGGAATGCCTGCGTAACAGGAGCTTAACTCTTCCGCGCTTAGGTCACCGCTATCGCGACCGCGCGCGGAGGAGACACCTGTGTCGTTCATGCTGTCGTCCGGCCCGATGGCCGACCAAGTCCCGTCTGCGACGCTGTCGCGACGCCAGAAGGCTGCCGTGATCGTTCGGCTGTTGCTGGAGGAGGGGGCGGAACTTCCGATCTCCAACCTGCCCGACGACATGCAGGCAGACCTCACCGAAGCAATGGGCGAACTGCGCGCGATCGACCGCACGACCCTCCGTCAGGTCGTCGAGGAGTTCGCTTCCGAACTCGACGCCATCGGCCTTGCCTTTCCCAGCGGAATCGACGGCGCGCTCGGCGTTCTGGAAGGACACATCAGTGCCGCGACGGCCAGCCGCCTGCGCAGGCAGGCGCTTCTGGCCGGTCGGTCGGACCCTTGGGCGCGGATCCTGTCCCTCACCCCGCAACAGATCCAGACGATCCTCGAAGAGGAAAGCGTCGAGGTCGGGGCGGTGATCCTGTCGAAACTGTCGGTCGCGCGTGCTGCAGAACTCCTGGGCAAGATTCCCGGAGACAAGGCTCGGCGACTTGCGCGAGCCATTGCCGACACCAGCAAGATCGGGCCGGAAACCGTGCGCCGCATCGGTCTGGCCCTCGTGCGGCAGGTCGAAAGCGAACCGGAAGCGGCCTTTCCCGCCGCACCCGAGGATCGGGTCGGCGCCATCCTCAACTTTTCGGCCGCGGGCACGCGGGACGACGTCCTTCAGGCGCTCGAGGCGGAGGATGCGGTCTTTGCCGCCGAGGTCCGCAAGCGCATCTTCACCTTCCCCGACATCGTCGACCGGATCGAACCGCGCGACATCCCGAAGGTCGCGCGCGAAGTCGATGCAACGACGCTGATGACCGCGCTCGCTGCGGCGGCTCAGCGCGGCGGAAAGGACGGCGAAACGGCCGAGTTCATCCTGTCGAACATGTCCAAACGGATGGCAGACCAGCTGCGCGAGGAAATCGCCGAGCGCGGCAAGATCAAGGAGAAAGACGCCGATGCCGCGATGTCGTCGGTCATCGAGGCGATCCGCGAGCTCGAATCGCGCAGCGAGATCGTGATGCGCACCGGCGAAGACGAATGACCGGGCGAAGGTCGCGCGGCTGGCGGCGGGAGCGGGCGCGCGCCCATCAACCCGTCTGACGCAGTGGCGCAGGGCCATGGCCCTGCTCCGTCGAACGGAGTGCCCCCGGCGCCCCTGTAGCCTCCCCCACCTCGGGCACCGGCATGGTGCCCCCCAATGCCACGTGCCTCCCGTCTCCTGCGCGGCGCGCGTCTCGGTACCCGCCTTGAGGTCACGCCGCGCCGCGTCTATGTGACCACGACGTGGCCCGGGATCGACCGCGCCGCACGAAGCGTCGGCCGAAAGCCGGCGGAGCGAGGGCGCGGCAATCCGCGTGACAACCGGGAGCAGCGGAGTCGCATGGACCAGAGCAGGGCGATGCACTGGGTGGTCGACCGCACACTCCGCGCGGCGATCGGCGTGGCCCTGATGCTGCCCTACGAACGGCGGGTGCGCATGATGGGTCGCCTGATGCGCAGCGTCATCGCGCCGCTGGCAGGCTATGAAGCCCGCAGCTGCGAGAATCTCGCGATGATCTTTCCAGATATCGCCGCTGACGACCGCAGGCGCTTGGCGCGGGCCGTCGCCGATAATGTCGGCCGCACCCTGATCGAGAACTATTCCGGAGCCGAGTTCCTCGCGCGTCTGGCTTCCGAGGAGCCGCACGGCGCCGGCCTGGCCGCGCTCGAATCGGCCCGGGCGCAGGGCCGTCCCGCGATTCTGGTCTCGGGCCACTTCGGCAACTACGAAGCGCCGCGCGCCGCTCTGGTCGCCCGTGGCCATGCTATCGGCGGGCTCTACAAGCCGATGCGCAACCCCTACTTCAACGCCCACTACGTGCGCACTATGGAAGGATTTGGAGGTCCGGTTTTCCCGCAGGGGGCCGCTGGCACCAAGGGCTTCGTGCGTCACCTGAAGGCCGGGGGAATGCTGGTTCTCCTGATCGACCAGCGCATGGCCACCGGCGAGCCGCTCGACTTTCTGGGCCAGCCCGCCCGCACCGCGCTCTCGGCTGCCGAGCTCGCCCTGCGCTACGACGCGGTGCTCCTGCCGTTCTACGGCACGCGACGGGCCGACGGCCTGACCTTCGATGTCGAGATCGAGGCAGCCGTTCCGCCATCCGATCCCGTGACCATGACGCAGGCACTGAACGACAGCCTCGCCGCGCGGGTCCGCACACGTCCAGAGCAGTATTTCTGGGTTCACCGCCGCTGGCGGCCCTGAGTCCTCAGCGCAGTGCTGCGGCCGCGATGATCTCGCCGGGACCCTCGTGCTGCAGGATGACGGCGGTCGGCTGTTCGCCAGGGGCCTGGGCTTCCATCGCGAGCGGCGCTTCCCCGGTCCACTCGCCAAGGCGTCGCCAGTCGGTCACGATGTTGGCGTAGGTGATCGTGCGCCCGGCGTTCTCGCCGCGCTCGATCAACACCGTTTCCTCCGGCAGGTAGCGCACCAGCTGCACGATAACCGGGGCGCTCAGCCCCTCGCGTGCCTCCGCGCGGATCTCGATGAGGTCGCCTGATCGCGTCAGACGCAGGATCGCCCGATCTTCCAGAGCGGCGTGCGCCTCGATGAGGTCGACAATCTGCATCGCCTTGGCCCCGACGATGTGGTCAACCCCCCCGACGACGATCTGTGGGGTGTATATCGTCCGGCTTCCGGCCGCGCGGGCGTAGGATTTCTGTCGATCGGTGAAGGCCGGCTGGGCGAAGATGTCTTTCCAGCCGATATAGTCCCAGTAGTCCACGTGAAGCGCGAGCGGCAGGACACCGGGGCGCCTGGTCAGTTCGGCGAAGATGTCGTCGGCAGGCGGGCAGGACGAGCACCCCTGCGAAGTGTAGAGTTCGACCACCACAAGACGCTCCTGCTCCTGTGCCTGCACCGTTCCCGCCGCAATCGCCGCGAGCGCAAGACCCGCCGTCAGCCCAAGGAGCCTGCTCATTCCAACCGTCCATTCTGTTTCTTCCCCGACTCGTAGATCACCTGACGGCGGGCCACCAATCAAGGTTTTGCGAGAGTGGAAGTTGGATGTCGTCAACTTTCTGTGCACCACGGTATACAAAAACGCCGCACCTTGCGTTTCCACCCTTGATCGGTGCCTCCCCTTGCGGCAGGGAGAAGCCAGCATCCGCCCACAACCGCAAGGGAGCCAGCCCCATGCCCATCTCCGTCGGACACGATAGCGCCAAGACCCGTCGCACCCTTTCGGCGGGCGGAAAGACCGTCGCCTACTATTCGATCCCGGCGGCAGAAGCCGCGGGCCTGGGCGAGTTCTCGAACCTCCCCGCCTCGCTCAAGGTCGTGCTCGAGAACATGCTGCGCTTCGAGGACGGCAAGACCGTGAGCCTCGACGACATCCGCGCCTTCTCCGACTGGGGCAAGCAGGGTGGCAAGAACCCCCGCGAAATCGCCTACCGGCCCGCGCGGGTGCTGATGCAGGACTTCACGGGTGTGCCCGCCGTGGTCGACCTTGCCGCTATGCGCGACGGGATCGTTGCGCTCGGCGGCGATGCCACGAAGATCAACCCGCTGAACCCCGTCGACCTCGTGATCGACCATTCGGTGATGATCGACGAATTCGGCAACCCGCGCGCCTTCCAGATGAACGTCGACCGCGAGTACGAGCGCAACATGGAGCGCTACGTGTTCCTGAAGTGGGGCCAGAGCGCCTTCGACAACTTCCGCGTGGTGCCGCCCGGCACCGGCATCTGCCACCAGGTGAACC
>CAZOHN010000115.1:0-11423 GCA_964579325.1 uncultured Rhodobacterales bacterium | reverse complement strand
TTCTGCATCTTCGCCGGCGTCTACTACTGGATCGGCAAGATGCCGGGCCGGCAGTACCCGGAGTGGGCGGGCAAGCTGCACTTCTGGGCGATGTTCATCGGGTCCAACCTGACGTTCTTCCCCCAGCACTTCCTTGGCCGCCAGGGCATGCCGCGCCGCTACATCGACTACCCGGAGGCCTTCGCCTACTGGAACTGGATCTCGTCGATCGGCGCTTTTCTTGCCTTCGCTTCGTTCCTCTTCTTCATCGGGATCGTGTTCTACACGCTCTTCGCTGGCAAACGCGTGACCGAGAAGAACTACTGGAACGAACACGCCGACACGCTGGAATGGACCCTGCCCTCTCCGCCGCCCGAGCATACCTTCGAGCAGTTGCCGAAGCAGACGGACTGGGACAAGGGCCACGCGCACTGACGCAAGGTCGATGCCGCTCGAATGGCTGTCACGACAGGATCAGGCCCCGGTTCATTCCGGGGCCTTTTCCCATGCCGATGGCGATCCGCCCCTCGTGCGGCTCCGGATCCGGCCGCACCGCTCGCTGCCGGTCGAGGGGTTCGTCTGGTTCATCGCGATCACGGCTGCGGCCATCGCCCTGCCGATGCTCGCTGTTCTCGGCTCGCCGGTGGTCTGGGGCATCCTGCCTTTCGCGCTGGCCATCCTGCTGTCGCTCTGGGCCGCCCTGCGGCGCAGCTACCGCGACGGCGCATTGACCGAAGAACTGACGCTCTGGCGCGACCGGATCGAGATCGTGAGGAAGGATCCGCGAAGGTCCGAACGCCGCTGGTCCGCCGACCCCTACTGGGTGAAGGTTGAAATCCACCACGAAGGCGGCCCGGTGGAGGACTACCTCACTCTCACCGGCGGAGGGCGCCAGGTGGAACTCGGGTCCTGCCTCAGCCCTCAGGAGCGGGTGGCGCTCCGCGACGACCTCGCGGCGGCTCTCGCCGGCATCCGCTAGACCCGGCTGCGATGCGCCCCCTATGCCCAGAGGCCGACCCTGCAATTCGGACCCGAAGCTGCAGGCCTCGACCGCAACCGACGGTCGGATGAAGCTCAGCCCAGCCGCGCCTTCAGCTGCGCCCCGACGGCGCCGAAATCCATCTGCCCGGTGTGCCGCCCCTTCAGGACGCCCATCACCTTGCCCATATCCCGGATCGAACTTGCGCCAGCCTCGGCGATCGCGGCGGCAATTGCGGCCTCGACCTCCTCCGCGGACAGCTGACGTGGCAGGAATTCCTCGATCACGCCGATCTCGGTGCGCTCCCTCTCCGCAAGGTCAAGCCGCCCGCCCTCGTCATAGGCCCGCGCGCTTTCCTGGCGCTGCTTGACCATCTTGCCGAGGATCGCAAGCACATCGGTCTCGCCGAGTCCTGCCTCGCCGGCCTCGCCCCCCTCAGTCCGGAGCGCAATCTCGCGGTCCTTGATCGCGGCGTTGACCAGACGCAGCGTGGACAGCCGCTCGGCCGCCTTCTCCTTCATGGCCGCCTTGAGCGCCTCGTTGATCCGCGCCTTGAGTTCCATGTGAGGTCCATCCCCTGACCAGCCGCCCGGGATCGAGCGGAAGCCTCAGAATAGCTGCTGTGCAGGACAAGCACAACCCGGCCCACAAAGCCCAACACATTGATAAGTATCAATTTCATACAAGCAGCCTTCTGGTTGACCGCCCCCCCGGCAACCCTTAGGTTCCGCCCGACCCGTGACGAGGGAGTCGCCTTCCATGCCCGTTCGCAGCCCCCACCCGACCGCCTGCCTCGCGCTCGCGGATGGCACCGTCTTTCACGGCAAGGGCTTCGGCGCGACCGGGGTTCAAGTCGCCGAACTGGTGTTCAACACCGCGATGACCGGCTACCAGGAGATCATGACCGACCCTTCCTACGCAGGCCAGGTCGTGACCTTCACCTTCCCCCATATCGGCAACGTTGGCGTCACCGATGAGGACGACGAGAGCGCCGAGGCAGCCGCAGCCGGCATGGTCGTGAAGTGGGACCCGACCGAGCCGTCGAACTGGCGCACGACGGGACGTCTGACGGACTGGCTGCTCAAGCGTGGGCGGATCGGTGTGGGCGGCATCGACACCCGCCGCCTCACCCGCGCGATCCGCCAGCAGGGCGCACCGCACGTGGCCATCGCCCATGACCCGGACGGCAAGTTCGATATCGCCGCCCTCGTCGCGGCGGCCCGGGCCTGGCCGGGATTGGTCGGGCTCGATCTTGCGAAGGACGTGACATGCGCCCAGTCCTACCGCTGGGACGAGATGCGCTGGGCCTGGCCCGAGGGCTACCAGCCGCGCAAGGGCCCCGGACACCGGGTCGTGGCCATCGACTACGGCGCCAAGCGCAACATCCTGCGCTGCCTCGCCTCCTCGGGTTGCGAGGTGACGGTTCTCCCGGCAACCGCCACGGCCGACGATGTCCTCGCGCTCAAACCGGACGGGGTGTTCCTTTCGAACGGCCCGGGCGACCCCGCAGCCACCGGGGAATACGCCGTCCCGATGATCCGCGGTATCCTCGACCGGACAGACCTGCCGCTCTTCGGCATCTGCCTCGGCCACCAGATGCTCGCACTCGCCCTCGGGGCGCGCACCATCAAGATGAACCACGGCCACCACGGCGCGAACCATCCGGTGAAGGATCTCGAGACCGGCAAGGTGGAGATCACTTCGATGAACCATGGCTTCACCGTGGACAGCCAGACCCTCCCCGAGGGCGTCGTCGAAACCCACGTCAGCCTGTTCGACGGGTCGAACTGCGGCATCCGCATGGCCGACCGCCCGGTGTTCAGCGTCCAGTACCACCCCGAGGCGAGCCCGGGGCCGCAGGACAGCTACTACCTGTTCGAACGATTTGCTGCCGCCATGTCACAGCGGGCGAGCGGCTGACCAATCGGCAGGCGGAAGTCCGCCTGTTAAGCCTTCATTAACCGCGAGTGGTGACGGTCGACTGGCTGGAGAACCGCCGGAAGGCCCAAGACAATGTCGCCATCCTCACTCGCCTTGCTTCGGCAGGTGCGCGCGCGCCCGATCGTCAAGCGCGACACCCCGCCCCGTCGTTCCGACCGCAATCGCCTCGGCGACATCCTGGTCGCCCGCGGCGCACTCGACCCCGGAGACCTTGTCAAGGCGCTTGCGCTTCAGGCGCGCGAGGATGTGCGCCTGGGCGATATCCTCCTGACCCACGGAATGGTCGCCGAGGCCGACCTGCTCGAGGCGCTCTCCGAACAGTGGAGCGCCCGCATCGTCGATCTCATCGCGGAACCGCCGGACCCCCGGCTTATCGACCAGGTCGGTCCCGAGGTCTGCCTGCGCGAGCAGTTCGTGCCCTGGCGAAGGATCGGCGGGGCGACGGTCGTCGCCACCTCGCGCCCGGCTGAGTTCGAGCGGCGCCGGCCCGAACTCGCCGCCCGCTTCGGAAACACGATCATGGCGATCGCCCCCGAACGCGACCTCCTCGCAGCGCTCCTTGCGCTGCGTTCCTCCCGCCTCGTGCAACGCGCCGAAACACTCGCGCCCGACACCGAAAGCTGCCGCAGCTGGGACGGACGGCGGTTCCGCCGCTGGCTGGCCGGTGGCCTCGGCGTGCTTGCCGCCGGAATGTCGGTGGCCCCGGCCGCTACATTCGGGATGCTGACGGCCGTCGCCCTCGTCGCACTCGCCGCGAACACCGCGCTGCGGGTCGGCGCGCTCTCCACCGGCGCCTGGCGCTCACTGCGCGAGGCGCGCAAGGCGCAAGCGCCCAGCCGGGCGACCTCCATCGCGCGCCTGCCCGTCGTGTCGGTCCTCGTGCCGCTCTACAAGGAAACCGCCATCGCCGACCGGCTGGTGATGCGGCTCACGCGGCTGTCCTACCCGCGCGAGCTGCTCGACATCTGCCTCGTCACCGAGGACAACGACGACACCACGCGCAGCACCCTCGCCGCCGCTCGCCTGCCGCGCTGGTTCCGCGTCGTCACGGTGCCCGAAGGTACGCTCCGCACGAAACCGCGCGCGATGAACTACGCGCTCGAGTTCTGCCGGGGCTCGATCATCGGCGTCTACGACGCCGAGGACGCCCCCGCCCCCGACCAGATCCACCGCGTCGTCCAGCGCTTCCACGAGCGCGGGCCCGAGACCGTCTGCCTGCAGGGGATGCTCGACTACTACAACGCCCGCCGCAACTGGATGGCGCGCTGCTTCGCGGTCGAGTATGCCGCCTGGTTCCGCGTGGTCCTGCCGGGGATCGAACGGATGGGCCTGGCCATCCCGCTCGGCGGCACGACGCTCTTCTTCCGCCGCTCCGCGCTGGAGAAACTCGGCGGCTGGGACGCCCACAACGTCACCGAGGACGCCGACCTCGGCATCCGGCTCGCCCGCCACGGGATGCGGGCCGAAATCCTCGACACAGTGACCGAGGAAGAAGCCAACGCCCGGCCCTGGCCCTGGGTCCGGCAGCGGTCCCGCTGGATCAAGGGCTACGCGATGACCTGGGCCGTCCACATGCGCGACCCCGCCCGGCTGCGCCGCGACCTCGGCTTGCGCAAGTTCCTCGGCGTCCAGGTGCTGTTCGGCGGAACGCTGGCGCAATTCCTGCTGGCGCCGGTCCTGTGGTCCTATGGCCTGCTGTTCTTCGGCCTGCCGCATCCGATGGCGGGTGTCCTGACCGGCGCCGGAGCACTCGCGCTCGGGGTCGTGTTCCTGCTCGCCTTCGTCGTCAACGTCGTGGTGATGGTCACGGCCGTGTCCGGCCCCCGCCACCGCCACCTGATCCCCTGGGTCTTCACGTTGGGATTCTACTTCCCGCTCGCCACCCTCGCCGCCGTCAAGGCCATCGCCGAGATGCTGGCGCAGCCCTTCTACTGGGACAAGACGCAGCACGGCGAGGACACCGCCGAACCGGACGACCATGACGCCGCACCCGAACCGGGCCTGAAGCGGCTGCCCCATGCGGACGGTCGACGGCCGGTCCTGGCCGACCCGATCGACAGCGGGCGGATCACGCCGACTAGGCCAGAGACCGTGCGTCTCTCCTGAGCCGCGTCTCGAAAGCGCGGCTGATGTGCGCGCGCAGCGACACGTAGGCGGCCTGACCGTCGCGCGCCGCAATGGCATCGACGATCGCGTCATGCTCGGCCAGCGCCTTCTCGCCACGCCCGTCAACGGCCAGAGACGTCGTCGCCAGGAGCGCCATGTGCCGGTGAACGAGGTCCAACTGCTGCACCAGAAAGCGGTTGTGCGAGGCGAGGTGGATCTGCTTGTGGAACCGCCGGTTCGCGCGGCTCAACGCCTCGGGGTCGCCCATCAGCGCCCGGTCCTCGGCGTTCATCCCCCGAAGGACGGCGATCTCCTCCTCGGTCGCGTGCTGCGCCGCAAGCCGCGCGGCAAGGCCCTCAAGCTCGGATCGCACGACATAAAGCTCGGCCAGCTGGTTGTGGTCGAGCGAGGCGACGATCAGGCTGCGCCCGTCGCGCGTGAGCATGGACTGCGTTTCCAGCCGCTGGAGCGCCTCGCGCACCGGAGTGCGGCTCACTCCCAGCCGCTCGGCCAGTTCGCTCTCCACCAGCCGGTCGCCCGGCCGGTAGGCCCCGCCGTCGATGGCCTCGAGAATCAGCGTGTAGGCATCGCGCTGCTGCGCCGGTTTGTTGTCCTTCATCAGTCTCGTCCTGCCCGTCCCCGTGCTGACGCTACGCCCGGCGGGCCACCCCGCGCAAGGCGCGTCCTTGCCGCGCCCCGATGCGCGGCTTAAGGTCCGACCCATGGTCGCACATCACTTCTCTCATGTCGGACACTGGGTGTTCGACCTCGACAACACACTCTACCCGCCCGAAGCCCGCCTCTTCGACCAGATCGAGGTGAAGATGACGGCCTGGGTGATGCGCGCCGTCGGCGTCGGGCAGGCCGAGGCCGACCTGCTGCGACGACACTACTGGGAGACCTACGGGACGACGCTCGCGGGCCTGATGACCGAACACGGCGTCGATCCCGGCCCCTACCTCACCGAGGTCCACGACATTTCCTTCGACGCGCTCGAGCCCGACCCGGACCTCCGCGGCGCCATCGCCCGGCTGCCCGGCCGGCGCATCGTCTATACAAACGCCTGCGTGCCCTATGCCCTGCGGGTGCTCGAGGCGCGCGGCCTCTCGGGGGTGTTCGACGCGGTCTATGGTGTCGAGGACGCGGGCTTCCGGCCCAAGCCCGAACGCGCCGCCTTCGAGGCCGTGTTCGCCGCCGACGGGGTGGACGCCGCGCGCGGCGCGATGTTCGAGGACGACGCCCGCAACCTCGCCGCCCCGCACGCGATGGGGATGCGGACGGTCCACGTCGCCCCCTCTCCCGAACCGGCCGACCACGTCCACCACCACACCGACGACCTGCGCGCTTTCGTCGCCCGCCTCGGCGCCTGAGACGCCTCGCCGCACTGCAGCATGGTTGCGTGCGGCGTCTCGCGGCCTATGTCCGCCCGAGCGAACAGGAGATACGTCATGGCCGACATTTCCGCGGCGCCCTTCCGGGCGCGCTGGTACCACCGCATTCCCCTGCTGGGCCTCTTCGCCCGCGACCTCGATCACGATTTCGAGGGCAACATCTGGTACTTTCTCACCATGGTGCTCAGCCTCGTGGTGATCGCCACGATGACATGGGGCCTTCCGGCACTCGGCCTGATCGCGCTCGGCTGCGTGCCGCTGATGTTCGTGATCCTGTTCATCATCACGCGCGGCTGAAGTCGCTTGCCCGCCTGACCGTTCCGTGCAGGACTGCTCTGCGACCCGAACGAGGGAACCGAATGGCAGCGGATCACGATAGCGCGCGCGGCGCTTTGCGCGCGTTCCTCGTCGGCAACTTCGTGATCGGGACGGGTGTGCTCCTCCCGGCCGGGATGCTGATCGAGATTTCGCGCGACTTCTCGATCACGCCGGCACGGGCGGGCCTGCTGATGCTCGTCGGCGGCCTCGTCGTCGCCATCGGTGCGCCCCTCACGGCAGCGCTCACCAGCCGCTTCGACCGCCGACTGCTTCTCACCGCCTCGCTCGCGATCTACGCCGTCGGCCACACAGCCTCGGCGCTCGTCGGCTCCTTCGGAGCACTCCTCGCGCTGCGGGCCGTCACCATCGTCGGAGCGGCCGTGTTCACGCCGCAGGCGGCGGCGACCGCTGGCCTCCTTGTCCCGCCCGAAGGCCGCGCCCGCGCCATCGCCACGATCTTCATCGGCTGGTCGCTCGCATCGGTTCTCGGCATCCCGCTTGGCACCTGGCTCGCGGCCACGCTCGACTGGCGCCTCGTCTACGCGGGCATGGGCCTCTTCTCCGTGCTCGGCGCGATCCTCGTCTGGGTGACCGTGCCAGGCGGCTTGCGCGTCCCACCGCTCGACCTCGCCGCCTGGCGCGCGACGTTCACCTCGCCGGTCCTGCTCCTGGTGCTCGCGGTCACCGTCCTCAGCATGTCGGGCCAGTTCACCCTCGTGAGCTACCTCGCGCCCATCCTCGCCGAAGGCTACGGCGCGACCCCCGCCCTCATCGCGCTGGGATTTGCCCTGAGCGGCATCGCGGGCGTCGCCGGCAACGCCATCGCGGCACGCCTCGCCGCACCACTCGGCACCGACCGGGTGATCGCGCTGGCGCTTGGCCTCCTTGTGGCGGGTTTCATCCTCCTCACCCTGACCTTCACGATCTTTGCCGGATTCATCCTCGCGGCAGTCCTCTGGGGCCTCGGGTCGTTCTCGTCGAACTCGCTGCAACAGGGCCGCCTCATCGCGCTCGCCCCGGCCCTTGCCTCGGCCACCGTGGCGCTGAACACCTCGGCCGTCTATCTCGGACAGGCCGTCGGCTCGGCCGCCGGTGGCGCGATCATCGCGCGCGGCGTCTCGCCCGGCTTCGGCCTCGCCGCCCTCTGTTTCGCCCTGGCCGCGCTCATCGCTTCGCTCCTCGCGACACGTATCGCCCGCCATAACGCAAGGGCCCATGCCGCGACGCAGTGACGCTTGCCCGCCCCCCATGCCCGACATAGGTCAGGCGGATCGGAGGACTGCCATGACCATCGAGCGTTTCGACATCATCGTCTCCGGTGGCGGCGTCGCCGGCCTCACCGCCGCGGCCGCCTTCGGCGCCCGCGGATATGCGGTCCTCTGCGTCGATCCCGCCCCTCCCGTAACCGAACGCGACGCCGAGGGGGCAGACCTGCGAACAACCGCCTTCCTGCAACCCTCGCGCCCGGTTCTGGAAGACGCCGGCCTGTGGGAGCGGCTCGCGCCCCACGCCATGCCGCTGCAGGTCATGCGCATCGTCGATGCCGGGGGCGCCGAACCCGAGCCGCGACTGACCAAGGATTTCGACGCCGCCGACATCTCCGACCAGCCCTTCGGCTGGAACCTCCCCAACTGGCTCCTGCGCCGTGAGACCGCCGGGCGCCTTGCAGAGATCCCCAACGTGTCGTTCCGCCCCGGCCTCGCCACCGCCCGCGTGCTCACCCGCTCCTCCGAGGCCCTCGTCACCCTCTCCGACGGCACCCGCGCCGCCGCGCGGCTGCTTGTCGCCGCCGACGGGCGCAACTCCACCGTCCGCGAGGCGCTCGATATCCCCGTCCGCACCATGCGCTACGGACAGAAGGCGCTCGCCTTCGCCGTCACCCACCCGATCCCGCATGGCAACGTCTCGACCGAGATCCACCGCTCCGGCGGTCCCTTCACGTTGGTGCCACTGCCCGACTGGCAGGGCCAGCCTTCTTCGGCGATCGTCTGGATGGAGGAAGGCCCCGAGGCGCTGCGCCTCTCGCGCCTGCCTGTCCCTGAGTTCGAGGCCGCGATGAACGAACGCTCCTGCTGGCTATGTGGCCCGCTCACGCTCGCCTCGCGCATCTCGCTCTGGCCGATCATAAGCCAGATCGCCGCGCGCTTCCACGGCGAGCGCACCGCGCTGATGGCCGAAGCCGCGCATGTCGTGCCGCCCATTGGCGCCCAGGGTCTCAACATGTCGCTGGCCGACCTGCGCGTGTTGCTTGAACTTGCCACGGCCGACCCTTCCGCGCTCGGCACGCCGAAGATGCTCGAGACCTACACCCGCCGCCGCTGGCCCGAGGTGCAGGCGCGCGTGCTGGGCATCGACGCGCTTAACCGGGCCTCGATGATGGGCGCGCGGCCCCTGCGCGACCTGCGCGCGACCGCGCTCAACGCCCTCTATTCGGCAGCGCCGGTGCGGCGCACGATGATGCGGGCAGGTCTCGGCGTCCGCTGAGCCGGCCTCACTTCCAGCAGGATACCAGAACCGTGGCATCCATCGCGGCCCGCGTGATGTCCTCGGGCGCCATCGCGCCCTGCGTCGCGGCGGCAGGCACGGTCACCCCGTTCGCAGCCAGGAACCCTGCCGCAATGCCTGCCTTCACGGCGAAATGCACGCCCGGCGGCAGCTGCCGCGCGCCACCCTCGTCAGGCAGCAGCACACCCGCAACCTGCCCCGCCGCGTCATAGACCGGCCCGCCGATGTCTCCAGCCTCGATCTCGACCGACAGGCGCAAGAGGCTGGCCTCACCGCCAAGCCCGGCGACATCCTCGACCGTGCCAAAGGTCACGGTCGCCACCGGCAGCGCCGGGCCGAAGGGAAAGCCCGCCACCCCGGCCCGCGAGCCGATCCGCGGATCGGCCGGCGCGAACTGCGCCACGGCGCGCGGCGCGAGCGGCACTGCCGGCTTCAGCAGCGCAAGGCCATCGCCCGATGCAACCACCGCTGCATCGTGCGTGTCGTCCAGCGTCACCCGCGCGCAGCCATCGACCGCCTCAGCCACCGTCAGCACGGTCCCGGCCGCATCCGCGAAGACGCCCGACCGTGTGCGTTCGGCCTGCCGGATCTCCAGCCCTGCAAGGAGGTTGCGTGCCTCGGCCACCTCCGGTGACCCCAGCGTGGGGTCGAGCGCCGGACCGGTCGAGGTCAGGCTCTCGCGCATGATCTGAACCACCCGCGTCATCCGCGCCTCGTCCTTCGGCGGGTAGATCAGCGTGAACCCCTTGATCATTCCACCCTCGAGCCGCGCCCAGGTATAGCTGTGCAAGGTCTCGTTCTGCCCGGTAAGGACAAAACTCGTCCCCCGCCGCTCCCGGAACCCGGCCAAGGGCACGATCTCCAGTGTCTGCATGATGTCGTAGAGGCCATCCAGCGTGCCCTGCGTGCCGTCCTGGCTGATCAGCAGCACTTCAATCCCGGAACCGTCCTTCTCGCGGTAGCGCACGAAGGGCGGCGCGTAGCCGTCGAACTCGACGAACCGGATCGGCATCTCGATCTCGATCCCGGCCCGGCTCTCGACCACCCGGCCCAGGCCGAGGCTCGCCAGTTCCTCGCGCCAGTCCGTCACGAGCCGCTCGCGTTGCCGCGCCGTCAGGATGCCGGTCTCCTCGAAGCCGCTCGTCCCCTGCCATGCGCTCATCGAGGCCCGCGTGCCGCGCCCGAAGGCACCATCGATGCTGCCTTCGTAGAACCCGAACCACTGGAGCGCCGTCTGCAACTCCTTGCGCGCCTCCTCCGACAGTTCCGCCTCGCTGCGGCGGGCCTGCTGCGGCGTCTCGTCGGGCTCCGGTATGGGTTCGGGGATGGCCTCGGAAACAGGCTCCGCTTCCGGCGCGTCCTCGGATACAGGCGCCTCGTCTTCCGGAGCGGGCGGCACCGGCGCAGTGCCCACCGGCCAGAACCGGTCGCCGAAGTCCCGCGACTCGGCGATGTAGCTGTCGCCCGGGATCAGCCTCTCGGACTGGAGCGCAAACAGCCGGTTCGCCGCCGCCTCCGCCGAAAACGGCCCCAGAACGATCGCGTACCACCCCGACCGCAGCCGGAACCCGTTCACCTCGGGGAACGTCGCCCCCCAGGCCCGCGCCCTCTCCTCGGCCCGCGCCAGCGTCGGCAGCGCCTCGATCTGCACCCAGGCGTCCTGCGCCCGCGCCGCGCCGACCATCACCAGAAGCGCGAGGATCGCGCCGTAAACGATTGCCTTCATTACCCCTGCCGCCCCATATCCGGCATCTGCCCCGATTCCGGCGGCGACCCTAGCAGAGGCTCCGCCCAAGCGTAACCAAAACTCCGCGAGCCGCCGTTGACCCTGCCGGGCCTGTTGCCTATGGATGCGCGCGCCCCACTCCCCAAGGACATGTCATGGCCGAGCCCATCACGGTTCCCCGCAGCTTCCAGGAAGTGATCCTCCGGCTCCAGGGCTACTGGGCGTCGAAGGGTTGCGCCGTGCTGCAACCCTACGACATGGAGGTGGGCGCGGGCACCTTCCACCCGGCCACCACCCTGCGCGCGCTGGGGCCGAACGCCTGGGCCGCGGCCTACGTCCAGCCCTCGCGCCGCCCCACCGATGGCCGCTACGGCGAGAACCCCAACCGCCTCCAGCACTACTACCAGTTCCAGGTCATCATCAAACCCTCGCCGCCCGACCTGCAGGACCTCTACCTGGGCTCGTTGGCCGCCATCGG
>CAZOHN010000114.1:0-11700 GCA_964579325.1 uncultured Rhodobacterales bacterium | reverse complement strand
CATGCGTTGCTCTATACCGAGATGGTTACGGCTCCGGCGGTGTTGAATGGACCGCGCGACAGGCTCCTTGGCTTTGATCCGATCGAGCACCCCGTCGCCCTGCAACTCGGCGGGTCGGAACCGACCCAGCTTGCACAGGCCGCTCGGGTCGGGGCGGAGTTCGGTTACGACGAGATCAACCTCAACTGCGGCTGTCCCTCCGATCGGGTCCAGTCCGGCTGTTTCGGCGCGGTACTGATGGAGCGCCCTTGCCTCGTTGCCGACTGCGTGGCGGCAATGATCGCGGCGCAACCCGTGGAGGTGACGGTCAAGTGCCGGATCGGCGTGGACGACCAGGACCCCGAGGATGTCCTGCCGCGCTTCCTCGAGACCGTCGCGTCGGCCGGTGTGCGGCGCTTCACGATCCATGCGCGCAAGGCCTGGCTTCAGGGTCTGAGCCCCAAGGAGAACCGCGAGGTTCCACCGCTCGACTACGCGTTGGTCCACGCCATGAAGCGGGCATTCCCGCATCTGCACCTGTCGATCAACGGCGGCATAGGATCGCTCGATGCGGCCGAGGCCGAATTGCAGGCGGGGATGGACGGGGTGATGATCGGGCGCGCGGCCTACCATGCGCCGGCCGACATTTTCCTCGATGCAGATCGACGCATTTTCGGTGCCGAGAACCCGGTTGATTCCGCGGAAGAGGCCGCAGAGGCTATGCGGCCCGCCATCGCGCGGCATCTCGCCGCCGGCGGTCGGCTTCACCAGATCACCCGGCACATGCTGGGGCTTTTCGCCGGGCGTCCAGGCGCGCGTGCTTGGCGGCGGATCCTCTCGGAGCAGGGGACGCGCGACGGCGTGGGGCTCGAGGCCTACGACGCGGCGCTGGCTGCCGTCAGGGCGGAGGCGCGGCGCCTTGCAGGGTGACTTCTGCGGTCTGGGCTGGGCGAGCTTTCCGGGGGAACCCTGTGTCCGGGCCTGGTCAGCCGCCGCATGGGCGTCGGTGCGTCACTCTCTCGACGGCCCTTGGCGGCATGGCGAGACCTGGCTTCCCGGCGTAGACCTGCTGGCGAATGACCCGGGGGGTGCGGTGCCGGGCGGCCCGCCGCTTTGCGGGATGGCGGTGGCAGCCACAGGTTGGCGTGGCCCCTGGCACCGGGCCCAGGTCTCGGTGGTCCGGGAGGGCTATCCGCGCCGCGATCCCGACGAGACGGCTGCCGCACACGCCTTTCGCCGCGACCGCGATGCCGCGCACCTCGATGGTCTCTTGCCGGAGGGGCCCGCCCGGCGCCGCCACCTACGCGAGCCCCATGCCTTCGTGCTCGGCTTGCCGCTGACCGAGGCCGATGCCGGTGCAGCGCCACTCACCGTCTGGGAAGGCAGTCACCGGCTGATGCGCGCGGGTTTCGCCGAGGCGTTCGCGGGACTTGAGCCGGACCGGTGGGGCGATGTCGACGTGACCGACCTCTATGCTACGGCGCGGCGGGAGGTCTTTGCTCGGTGCCGCCGGATCGAGCTGCCCGGGCGACCCGGCGAGGCTGTGGTCCTTCACCGCCATACGCTGCATGGCGTGGCGCCATGGGCCTGTGGCGCGCGCGCCGCTGCGGCGGGCAGGGCGGTCGCCTACTTCAGGCCGATCTGCGCGCAGGTGTGCGACTGGATGGCCGACCCCTGACCCTGTCCCGCTCGGAGGCAGAAAGGAAAGACCGCGCCGGGAGTGCCGGCGCGGTCAATGCAGCGTGGCAATTGTGCGGGACCGTTCAGCGGTCGTCGTCCTCGCCCGCCGCCGACCCGATGTCGTCGAAAAGTTCGGCAATCTCGAACTCGGCCGCCGCTTCGGCTTCGGCCGCCAATTCCCTGATCGACTTGCCCGACGCCTGAAGCTCGGCCTCATCGGTGGAACGGGCAACGTTCAGCTGGATTTCGACAGCCACCTCGGGGTGCAGGGTCACGGTCATCGTGTGAAGGCCAAGCTCCTTGATCGGACGCTCGACCGAGACCTGGCGCTTGTCGACCGTGAAGCCCGCAGCGGTCGCGGCTTCGGCGGCGTCCCGGGGCGTCACCGACCCGTAGAGCGCGCCCGAGTCGGAGGCCGAGCGGATGATGACGAAGACCTGCCCATCGAGCTTTTCCGCAAGCGCGGAGGCTTCCTGCTTGGTCTCGAGGTTGCGCGTCTCGAGTTGCGCCTTCTCCACCTCGAAGCGCTTGATGTTCGCTTCGCTTGCGCGGAGTGCCTTGCCTTGCGGCAACAGAAAGTTGCGGGCATAGCCGTCACGCACGTTGACGACTTCGCCCATCTGGCCAAGCTTGGCCACACGTTCCAGAAGGATCACTTGCATCGCTGGGTGCTCCTCACTTCACGGCGTAGGGCAGAAGCGCCAGGAAGCGGGCGCGCTTGATCGCCGTGGCGAGTTCGCGCTGCTTCTTGGCCGAGACGGCGGTGATCCGGGACGGCACGATCTTGCCGCGCTCGGAGATGTAACGCTGCAGGAGGCGAACGTCCTTGTAGTCGATTGCCGGAGCGTTGTCGCCGGAGAACGGGCAGACCTTGCGGCGGCGGAAAAACGGTTTGGTGGCCATGTCTTATGGTCCTTTCCTGAGATGCCGTATCAGAAGCGCGGGCGCTCGGGGCGCGGACCCCGGTCGCCGCCTGGACGATCGCCGAAGCGGTCGGGGCGCGGGCCACGGTCGGGGCGCGGGCCCCTGTCGCCACGATCACCACGGTCGCCGCGCTCGTCACGCTCGTCGCGCTTCTGCATCTGGACCGACGGGCCATCCTCGTGTGCCTCGACCTTCACGGTCAGCACGCGCATGACGTCGTCGTGCAACCGCATCAGGCGCTCCATCTCCTGCACTGCGGCCGACGGACTGTCGGAGCGCAGGAATGCATAGTGGCCCTTGCGGTTCTTGTTCATCTTGTAGGCCATCGTCTTGACACCCCAGTACTCGCTCATGACGACCTTGCCGCCGTTGTCCGCGAGAACCGTGCCGAAATGTTCGATGAGCCCTTCGGCCTGCGTGTTGGACAGGTCCTGGCGCGTGATGAAGACATGCTCGTAAAGCGGCATGTGCTCTCCGTTCTCTTTTCAGGCGCGCTTCATAGGACGGGCGGTGACACCTTCCGCGGCCCGTCCACGAGAGGCTGCGCCGATCCACGTGGGTCATGCGGAAGGATGCGCGCTTATACAGGCCACGGCGCAGAGTGCAAGCGGTCGCGGCGCTGTTCGAAGGGGAACATCACATGTGCGGGACTGCCGGGTTGCCGCGTTGCGGCATCGACGTCACATCGCTGCACATCGTAACCCTCAAAGGAACCTGCCCATGAAGCCCCTTGCGATCACTGCCGCCGTTCTGGCGCTCGCCACTACCCCGGCCTTGGCCGCGCCCGAGGCCTATGTGCTCGACTCGAGCCACAGCCAGATCGTGTTCTCCTACAACCACCTCGGCTACTCGACCGGCTTCGGCATGTTCTCGGGCTTCGCCGGCGAGATCCAGTTCGACCGCGAGAACCCGGCCGCCTCGTCTGTTTCGGTATCGTTCCCGGTCCGCACCATGCTGACCGGCTGGGAAGCGCGGTTCGAGCATTTCATGTCGCCCGATTTCTTCGGTGCCGCCGATGACAGCGAGGTCGTCACCTTCACCTCGACCGCGATCGAAGTCACCGGCGAGACGACCGCCAAGATCACCGGCGATCTCACGCTCAACGGTGTGACGAAGTCGGTCGTGCTCGACGCGGTGCTGAACCAGTTCGGCGATCACCCGATGGAGGGCAAGCCCTGGGCCGGGTTCGACGCGACGACCACGCTCCTTCGGTCGGACTTCGAGTTGGGCATGTTCGCTCCGTTCGTCTCCGACGAGGTCGAGGTGCGGATCAGCGTCGAGGCGATGAAGGCCGAGTGATCGGTCGAGTCACTCGGGCTGCCTGAGGGAAATCGACGGCCGCCGGGATCGCTCCCGGCGGCCGTTTCGAGTCCCGCGTCAGGTCCGGGTTGCCGAGAGCGAGAACACGACCTCGACACCGAACCCCACCGAAGTCTCGTCGGGGAAGGCTGTACCCATGCCGAAGTCGCGCCGGTCGAGCGTGACCCGCCCTTCGGCCCGGGCCTCGTCTCCGTCGACCGCGACAGAGAAGGGGAGCACCAGCGGCACCTCAGCGCCCCGAAGCGAGAGCGTCCCGGTCGCCGTGTGCCCTTCGCCGTCCGGCGCGATCACGCCGGTGAAAGTTGCCGTCGGATAGGTCGCGGCATCGAAGAAGTCGGCCTCAAGCGCCTGCCGGGTAACCGAGCCGAGCGTGAGCGACCCCACCGCCACCGTCACCGTCACGTCGCCGGTGCCGGTTTCGGGGTCGAAGGCGATCGCCGCGGTCCAGTCTGCGAACTGCCCGGTCACATCGGCCCCCATCTGTCGGACCGTGATGCCCAGAGTGCCCTCGGTCACTGCCCAGTCCGATTGCGCTGCCGCGAGGGCAGGGGCGGGTGCGGCATCGTGCTGGCGTGCCAGCGCCAGCGCGCCGCCAAGGGCCGCGGCCCAGAGGACCAGCGCCAGAACCGCCGGCAACGTGGCCCGAGGGGCACGTGCGCCGGTTGCGCCGGCTGCAATGCCTGACCACATCCGGCGCAGCGTCGCGTCGCGGTCGACCAGGTGGTGTTTCAGGGCGCCCGCGACATGCAGAAGGATCGACGCCGCGAGCACCTTGGTGAAGAGCCAGTGCATCGCGCCGAACGTCTCGGCCACGGCCGGTGACTTCGGAACCAACGGCAGGTCCTGCCCGAACGGCCAGAGGATCGGCGCGAAACCCTCGGTGGCGGAATGGTGCAGCCAGCCCGTCAGCGGCACCGCAAGGATCGCGACATAGAGCGACCAGTGGACAAGCGCGGCGAGGAAGGTCTCGGCCCGCCGCTCGGGATGCAGGGCAGCGGGATGCGGCTGCGTGATGGCCCACAGGATCCGGACGAGCGCGACCGCGAAGGCCGCGATGCCAAGCGTCTTGTGCACCGAGAACAGCTGCGCCTTGCGCGCCAGTTCCGCCTCGGTCCCGAAGGGCAGGGCGTTTGCGATCACGCCCAGCGGGAAGGCCGTCAGGATCAGGAGCGCCGTCAGCCAGTGCAGCGCGCGGGCTGGGCTTCCGTATCGGTCAGCGGTGTTGGCAACGGGCATGCTTGATCCTCTTGGGCAGACGTGGCTGCCGTCTCACCTAGGCTCCGGGCAACAGCACGCAAAGTGCCGGCTTCGCACACCGGATGTGCATTGCGCGCAGGGTTTGCGCCCGCGCGCGCGCCGCGCTATCCCGGCACGGCATTCGACGCGAGGGGGAGATAACCATGAGCCGCGCATTCGTCTTTCCGGGGCAAGGCGCTCAGGCCATCGGCATGGGCCGCGACCTCGCGCTCGCCTATCCCGAGGCGGCGGCAGTCTTTGCCGAAGTCGACGAGGCCTTGGGGGAAAAGCTCTCGGCGCTGATCTGGGAGGGCGACATCGAAACGCTCACGCTCACGGCCAATGCCCAACCCGCGCTGATGGCGACCTCCCTTGCGGTCATGGCGGCACTGAAGGCCGAAGGGGTCGGCGCCGATGCCGCGAGCTTCGTCGCAGGCCATTCCCTGGGCGAGTATTCCGCGCTCTGTGCCGCCGGGGCGCTGACGGTCGCCGATGCCGCGCGGCTCCTGCGCCTGCGCGGAAAGGCCATGCAGGAGGCGGTGCCAGTGGGGCAGGGTGCGATGGCCGCTCTCCTCGGCCTCGACTACGATGCCGCCGCCGCCGTTGCCGCCGAGGCGGCGCAGGGCGAGGTCTGCGCAGCCGCCAACGACAACGACCCCGCGCAGGTCGTGGTGTCTGGGCACAAGGCAGCGGTCGAGCGCGCGCTCGACATCGCCAAGGCGAACGGCGCCAAGCGCGCGATCCTGCTGCCGGTCTCCGCCCCCTTCCACTGCACCCTGATGCAGCCCGCCGCCGATGCGATGGCGCGCGCCCTTGCGGCGACCCCGCTCAAGGCCCCGGTGCCGCCGGTGGTGGCCAACGTCCTTGCCGAAGCGGTGGACGACCCCACCCGCATCGCGGGCCTCCTCGTCGAGCAGGTGACGGCGCGTGTTCGCTGGCGCGAGTCGGTCGCGTGGATGGTGGCACAAGGCGTGACCGAGTTCTGGGAGATCGGCGCGGGCAAGGCGCTCTCGGGGATGATCCGCCGCATCGCACCCCAGGCCGCAACACGGGCAGTTCTCGGGCCCGACGACGTGAAGGCCGCCGCGCTGGCAACCGCCGGCTGAAGCCTGCTGCCGGACCTGCCGAAAGAGGCGACTGGACTTGCCGTGCGAAGGACGCTGCGATAGGCGGCGACAAACTGGGTGCAATCCCGGCGAAGCCGCAAGGCAGGACCGGGCGGGGGGACAGGCATGTTCGATCTGACGGGGAAGTGCGCGCTGGTCACCGGCGCGTCAGGTGGAATCGGTGCCGAAGTTGCGCGCGTCCTGCACGGTGCCGGCGCAACGGTCGGGCTCTCGGGTACGCGCGAGGGGCCGCTTGCCGAACTCGCCGCCGCCCTTGGCGACCGCGCTCATGTGTTGCCTTGCGACCTCTCGGATGCCGCCGCTGTCGAGGCGCTGCCCAAGCAGGCCGCCGATGCGATGGGCGGGGTCGATATCCTCGTCAACAACGCCGGGATCACCCGCGACGGGCTGATGATGCGGATGTCCGATGACGACTGGCTTTCGGTGATCGAGGTCAACCTCAACTCGGCTTTCCGGCTCACCCGCGGCGTCCTGCGCGGCATGATGAAGAACCGCTGGGGCCGTATCGTCAACATCACCAGCGTCGTCGCCATCGCCGGCAACCCCGGCCAGGCGAACTACGCAGCAGCCAAGGCGGGCATCACCGGAATGGCCAAGTCGCTCGCGCAGGAAGTCGGCAGCCGCGGCGTGACGGTGAACTGCATCGCGCCCGGCCTGATCGAGACCGCGATGACCGAGAAACTGACCGAGGAACAGCGCGGCAAGATCCTTGCCGGCGTCCCCCTCGGCCGCATGGGCCTGCCGCACGAAGTCGCGGCGGGCGTCCTGTACCTCGCCAGCGAGGAGGCGGCCTACGTCACCGGGGCGACCATCGACATCAACGGCGGCGGAGACATGCTCTGAGCTCTGCCCCGAAAGCGTTTGCCAAGGCACGGCCATATGATATAGGCGGCGCGTTCGGGCCGGGGGCTCAAGCCGCCCTGACGATGCCCGCCCGCAAGGGACGAGGGACAACCGGAGCCGGGCTCAAGACCCGAGACAAGATGAGGAAGTGACATGAGCGACATCGCCGACCGCGTGAAGAAGATCGTCGTCGAGCATCTGGGCGTCGAAGAAGACAAGGTGACCGAGAACGCCTCGTTCATCGACGACCTCGGCGCCGACAGCCTCGACACCGTCGAGCTGGTGATGGCCTTCGAGGAAGAGTTCGGGATCGAGATTCCCGATGACGCGGCCGAAACGATCCAGACCTTCGGCGACGCGGTGAAGTTCATCACCGAAGCCTCCTGATCCACGGTTTCAGGCTGATGCCGGCTCAAGGCGCCCCACGGGGCGCCTTTTGCATTGGCTGCCTGCGTTCCTAACCGCCCCTGCGCGCCATGAACGCCAGCCGCTCGAAGAGGTGCACGTCCTGTTCGTTCTTCAGGAGCGCCCCGTGCAGCTTGGGCAGCGCGCCCTTGGGGTCGGCGCGAAGGTCCTCGGGCGAGAGGTCCTCGGCCAGCAGCAGCTTCAGCCAGTCGAGCACCTCCGAGGTCGAAGGCTTCTTCTTCAGCCCCGGCGTCTCGCGAATCTCGTAAAACCGCGTCAGCGCCGTCGTGAGCAGCGCCTCCTTGATGCCAGGATGGTGGACCGCGACAATCGCCCTCAGCGTGTCGAGGTCGGGAAAGCGGATGTAGTGGAAGAAGCACCGCCGCAAGAAGGCGTCGGGCAGTTCCTTCTCGTTGTTGGAGGTTATGATGACGATCGGGCGATGCCGCGCCTGCACGGTCTCGCCGGTCTCGTAGACGTGGAACTCCATCCGGTCGAGTTCCTGCAGCAGATCATTGGGAAACTCGATGTCGGCCTTGTCGATCTCGTCGATCAGCAGAACAACCTTGCCCGACGCCTCGAACGCCTCCCACAGTTTGCCCTTGCGGATATAGTTGCGCACGTCATGCACCCGCTCGTCCCCAAGCTGGCTGTCGCGCAGACGGCTCACGGCATCGTACTCGTAAAGACCCTGCTGGGCCTTCGTCGTGGACTTCACGTGCCACTCGATCATCGGCAGGCCAAGCGCCAGCGAGACCTGCCGCGCAAGCTCGGTCTTGCCCGTTCCAGGCTCGCCCTTCACCAGCAGCGGCCGCTCCAGCGCCACCGCCGCATTGACGGCCAGCATCAGGTCCGGCGTCGCCACGTAAGTTTCGGTTCCCTCGAATTTCATGAGTTTTTTTCGCTGTTTTCCCGTGAAAGTTGAAGTGCTCCGCGCGACATTGTCATTTTGCATGGACGGCCCACCTTCGGCTAGTGACATTTCCCGGAGGCTGGGTTAGAGGGGCGCCGAGGTGAACGGATGACTGCACATCACGCCGCTGGCCCACAGGGCCTGCAACAGGGAGCAGAGATGAAAGCCGAGGTCTTTCTTCCCGAGGATTACCGCCCGGCCGAAGACGAACCCTTCATGAACGAGCGTCAGCTCGAGTACTTCCGCCGCAAGCTGCTGGCCTGGAAGAACGAGCTCCTCGACGAGAGCCGCGAGACGATCGAGGATTTGCAGGAGAGTGGCCGCAACGTCCCCGATATCGCCGACCGCGCCAGCGAGGAGACCGACCGCGCGATCGAACTGCGCACTCGCGACCGCCAGCGCAAGTTGATCGCCAAGATCGATGCTGCGCTGCGGCGGATCGAGAATAGCGAATACGGCTACTGCGAGGATACCGGCGAACCGATTTCGCTCAAGCGCCTCGACGCCCGTCCGATCGCCACCCTGTCGCTTGAGGCGCAGGAACGGCACGAGCGGCGCGAGCGCGTCCACCGCGACGACTGATCGCGCCCGGAACAACCATGATCGATAGCGCCGGGGCTTTCCGCCCTGGCGTTTTTCGTTTCAATAGGGGCGCATGGCGGTAGAGGGTACAGAGATCACGGTCGTCGGCGGCGGCATCGCCGGGCTCGCCGTTGCGCGCGCGCTGGCCTTGCAGGGGGCGGCCGTGACGGTTCTGGAGCAGGCCGAGGCGATCTCCGAAGTCGGGGCCGGGTTACAGATCAGCCCGAACGGGGTGCGCGTCCTCGATGCGCTTGGCCTCGGTCCGGTTCTGCGGAGCGCGGGGCTGGCGGCCAACGGGGTCGAACTCTGCAACCAGTCCGGGGCACGGGTCCTGCGGATGGACCTGCGCGGTGCCGGGCCGGGCTACTTTCTCCTCCACCGTGCCGACCTCATCGCGCTTCTGGCGGAAGGCGCCCGGGCGGCCGGGGTCCAGATTCGGCTCCTCCAGCACATCGCTTCGGTCGAGATCGGCCCTGGGGGCTCGGTCCTGACGAACGGGCAGGGCGGGCAGCACGAGACCCGCCTCCTGATCGGCGCAGACGGGCTGCATTCGAAGGTCCGCGCGGCGATCAACGGCCGCTTCGTGCCGTTCTTCACCCACCAGGTTGCCTGGCGCGCGGTTGTGCCCGAAACCGGCAACCCGTCCCCGGACGCGCGCGTCTACATGGGGCCAGGGCGGCATCTGGTGACCTATCCCCTCCGAGGCGGCACGCTCCGCAACATCGTCGCCGTCGAAGAACGCGCCGGTTGGGCCGACGAGGGCTGGCACCACGAAGACGATCCCGACCGGCTGAGGGCGGCCTTCGCGGGCTTCGGGCAGGAGGTGAGGGACCTCCTTGCCCGCGTGGAAATGGTCCACCTCTGGGGTCTCTTCCGCCACCCGGTCGCCCCGCGCTGGCATTCCGGTGGCGTGGCGGCGATTCTCGGTGATGCCGCGCACCCCACCCTGCCGTTCCTCGCGCAGGGCGCCAACCTCGCACTCGAGGACGCCTGGGTACTGGCCGCCATGCTTGCACGCCATGACCTGCCAGAGGCGGCGCTGACGGCCTACCAGGCGGCGCGGCGGGAACGTGCGGCACGGGTGATCGAGGCTGCAAACCGCAATGCGCGCAACTATCACCTCAAGGCGCCGCTGGTCCGGGGCCCGGCGCATCTTGCATTGCGGGTGGCGGGGGCTGTCGCGCCGCGCGCGATGCTGCGGCGGTTCGACTGGATCTACGGCTACGACGCCACGCGGGTTGCCTGACCGCGGACGGCCCTGATCGCGGCAAAGCCCACAGCCCCGGCCCCCACCGCGGCAATGCCGGCCACTGCAACGTCGTTGCCAACGTTCGCCACGATCACAGCGACCACCGCCCAGACCGCCGCAGCCCCGTAGAGGGGGGCGTGAGGTACGCGCCGCTGCACCGCAAGCGCGGTGGCGACCGCACCCGCAAGCGCGAAGATCGCAGCAGCCCGCTCGCCGGTCACGCCATAGCCCGCAAGCGAGAACCCGACCGCGACCCAGGCCGCTGCCGTGAGCCACCCGGCATAAAGCGCCACCGGCCAGATCCTGAGCCAGCCATCGCGGCCCGGCGGCGTCCGCAGGAGCGCAAGGACGGCAAAGGCCATCATCAGGAGGATCTCGATGGTTGCGACCAGCGGCGCCACCTTCGCCACCGCAAGCCACGGTGCGCCGATCACCAGGCTGATCGTCAGCGGCCAGCGCGGGGCATCCCAGGCCGGGTCCTCGGCGCGGGCGACGAGCCCGGTGAGGCCGTGCGCCGCGAGGGCCAGAAAGATCAGCCCCCAGATCGCGAAGGCATAGGTCGCAGGTTCGACCGGCGGGCGCTCCTGTGGGATCGGAAAGGCCGCAGGGTCGAAGCCACCGCCCCCGGGCGTGGCCGACGAGACCACGATCATGGCGACGATGGCTGCCAGCAGCAGTACCGCCTTCATCCGCATGCCATCGGTATCCATCGCCTCGCCTCCCATCCAGTCAGCCCCCGACATGGGGCGCGCGCGCGCCCGGTGCAACGCGGCGCGGCGCCTCAGACCAGCCGGCCCTCGGGCGTGATCCGCGTCTTGCCACCCAGCCAGGGGTGCAGCGCCTCGGGCAACAACACGCCGCCGTCGGCCGTCTGTCCGTTCTCCAGCACCGCGATCAGACAGCGCCCGACCGCGAGGCCCGAGCCATTCAGCGTGTGCACGAACTCCGGCTTGCCCCCGCCTGCCGGCCGGTAGCGCGCGTTCATCCGGCGCGCCTGAAAATCGCCGCAGGTCGAAACCGAGCTGATCTCGCGATACGTGTTCTGCCCCGGCAACCAGACCTCGAGGTCATGCGTCCGCGCCGCGCCGAAGCCCATGTCGCCGGTGCACAGGACAATCGTCCGATAGGGCAGGCCCAGCCGCTCCAGCACGACCTCGGCGCAGCGCGTCATCCGCTCGTGCTCGTCGCGCGAGGTGTCTGGCGTGCAGATCGTCACCATCTCGACCTTCTCGAACTGGTGCTGGCGCAGCATGCCGGAGGTATCCTTGCCCGCGCTGCCCGCTTCCGACCGGAAGCACTGGGTGTGCGAGGTCATCCGGATCGGCAGCGCGGCCTCGTCGAGGATGTCCTCGCGCACGGAATTGGTCAGCGTCACCTCCGAGGTCGGGATCAGCCACCAGCCGTTGGTGGTCTGGTAGCTGTCCTCGGCGAACTTCGGCAAC
>CAZOHN010000113.1:0-11721 GCA_964579325.1 uncultured Rhodobacterales bacterium | reverse complement strand
ACGAGTGCATCCGGCCCACGGACATGTTCGCCCGGCCCGAGACGCTGCGCATCTCCGATGACGACCAGCGCAGGCTCTATGACCTGATCTGGAAGCGCACGGTCGCCTGCCAGATGGAGGCCGCGCGGCTTGAGCGCACGACCGTGGAGGTCGCATCGGCCGATGGGCAGGTCGGGCTGCGCGCGACGGGCCAGGTCGTGCTGTTCGACGGGTTCCTGAAGGTCTACCAGGAGGGCCGCGACGACATCGAAGTTCTGAGCGACGACGAGGACGATGGCGGGCGGTTGCCGCAGGTGATGGCCGGCGAGCGGGCCGAGAAGCGCGAGGTCACGCCCGACCAGCACTTCACCCAGCCGCCGCCGCGCTACACCGAGGCGACGCTCGTGAAGCGGATGGAGGAGCTCGGCATCGGCCGGCCCTCGACCTACGCCTCCATCGTCACCACGATCCAGGAGCGCGAGTATGTCCGCAAGGACAAGGGCCGGCTGATCCCCGAGGACAAGGGGCGGCTCGTCACGATCTTCCTCGTCAACTACTTCCGGCGCTACGTCGAATATGACTTCACCGCCGACCTCGAGGACCAACTCGACGACATCACTACCGGTAGTCGGAACTGGCAGGAGGTGCTGGCGCGCTTCTGGCGGGACTTCTCGGCGGCGCTGGCGGAGACCTCGGAGTTGCGGATCACCGAGGTGCTCGAGAAGATCGACGAGGTGCTCGAGCCGCAGCTTTACCCGCCGCGCGCCGACGGTGCGCCGCCGCGGCAGTGCCCGACCTGCGGTATCGGTCGGCTTTCGCTGCGCACCTCGCGGTCAGGCGGGGCCTTCATCGGCTGCTCGAACTACCCCGAATGCCGCTATACCCGCCCTCTTGGCGGCGGCGAGGATGCAGGCGGGTCCGACCGCGTTCTGGGCCAGGACGGCGGCGAGGACATCCACCTGAAGTCGGGCCGCTTCGGTCCCTACGTCCAGCGTGGTGAGGCGACGGCCGCGGTGCCAAAGCCGCCCCGCTCCTCCTTGCCGAAGGGCTGGAAGGCCGAGGACATGGACCTCGACCGGGCGTTGCAGCTTCTGTCGCTGCCACGGCTGGTGGGACAGCACCCCGAGGACGGCCAGCCGGTCGAGGCCGGGATCGGGCGGTTCGGGCCCTACATCAAGCACGGGCCGGTCTACGCCAACATCCCCGAGGTGGACGAAGTCTTCACCATCGGCATGAACCGGGCAATGGAGGTTCTGGCGCAGAAGGCCGCGCGCGGCGGACGTCCCGCCCGCGGGCAGGCGGCGGCGGCGCTCAAGAGCCTCGGGCCGCATCCCGAGGGCGGCGAGATCCAGGTGATGCCGGGGCGCTACGGGCCTTACGTCAAATGGGAGAAGGTCAACGCGACCATCCCCAAGGAGATCGCCCCCGAGGCGCTGACCTTCGACGAGGCGCTGGCGCTGATCGCCGAGAAGGCGGGCAAGGGCGGCAAGGGGAAGTCGGCGAAAGCGAAGTTCTCGAAGCCCAAGGCCACGGCCAAGCCTGCCGCAAAGCCGAAGGCCAAGGCCGCAGGTGCGACGGCCGCCAAGCCAAAGGCCCGCGCGAAGAAGGCCTGATCGCTAGTTGGCAAGCCCGTCGAGCAGCAGGCCGATCGCGGCGAGATAGGGGGCCGCGTCGGCCCCGTCGGCGATCGCCTGCGCTGCGCGGTCGAACCCCGCCGACAGCACATCTGCCAGGGCAGACACCTCCGCGTCGCTTGCAGGGAGCCCGAGTTCGGTAAGGCCCGCTCGCAGCGTCGCCCCGCCGGTCGCCGCATCGACCCCGGCCACCGCTGCGGGGCCGAGCACAGCCGGGGCGTCGATGAGCATGAGGCGCGCACGGCCCGGCTCGGACATGGCGTGGAAATAGGCTGCCGCGCCGGCGCGGAGACCCGGGAGCCCGGACCCGGCCGCCGTGGCGATCTCGTCGGCGACCGCTTCCGCCTCGGCCCGCAGGACGGCGAAGAACAGGTCCGACTTGTCGGCGAAGTGGTGGTAGAGCGCTCCACGGGTGACACCCGCCGCCCGTGCGATCTCGGGGGTGCCCGTCGCGGCGAAACCGTTCTCCACGAAAAGCCGCCGCCCTGCCGCGACAAGCCGCGCGCGCATGGCGGCCGAGCGTTCTTCCTGGGTGGGCCTGCGGTTTGCATCTTGCATACATACAGCCTGCATGTTAATTGCATTCATCTTGCATGTATCTCTAAACGAGGATCGCCACCGATGAAATGCACATCCTGCTATCCCGTCCTGGCCACCGGCGATGTCGCCGCGACGGCCGCGTTCTACACCCGCCACCTCGGCTTCCGGCCGCTTTTCGAGAGCGACTGGTACATCCACCTCCAGTCCGCCGAGGATCCGACAGTGAACCTCGCCGTTCTCGATCGCGATCACGAGACGATCCCGGCCGGCGCACGAGGGCGCGCCGCGCAGGGAGTTCTGCTGAACTTCGAGGTTGCCGACGTCGATGACATCCACGCCCGGCTCTGCGCGGAAGGTCTGGAACCGGTCCTGCCCCTGCGGGACGAGCCTTTCGGGCAACGCCATTTCATCGTGCAGGGTCCCGACGGCGCCCTGATCGACATCATCACGCCGATTCCACCTTCGGCGGAGTTCGCGGAACACTACAACGTCACGACCGGGCCGTGAGGCAGTCGCCGCAGCGCGGCAATTGACTCCGCCGCGCGGGTTCCCCTAACTGCGCGCGCGCCGGACGGCCAAGGGGGTGAACCAATGTCGAAGATCTACGCGGACGCGTCTGCCGCGCTTTCGGGGCTTCTGCACGACGGGATGCTGATCGCGGCGGGGGGCTTCGGGTTGTGCGGGATCCCCGAGTTGCTGATCGCGGCGATCCGGGACGCCGGCACGAAGGACCTCACGGTAGCCTCGAACAACGCGGGCGTGGACAGCTTCGGGCTGGGCGTGCTGCTCGAGACGCGGCAGGTGAGGAAGATGATCTCGTCCTACGTGGGCGAGAACGCCGAGTTCATGCGGCAGTTCCTCGCGGGCGAGCTCGAGATCGAGTTCAACCCGCAAGGCACGCTCGCCGAGCGGATGCGGGCGGGCGGCGCGGGAATCCCGGGCTTCTACACCAGGACCGGCGTCGGCACCGTCATCGCGGAAGGCAAGGAGCACAAGGACTTCGACAGCGAGACCTATATCCTCGAGCGCGGCATCGTGGCCGACCTCGCCATCGTCAAGGCCTGGAAGGCCGACACCTCGGGCAACCTCGTGTTCCGCAAGACCGCGCGCAACTTCAACGTGCCCGCCGCGACCTGCGGGCGGGTCTGCGTGGCCGAGGTCGAGGAGATCGTGCCGCTGGGCTCGCTCGACCCCGATACGATCCACCTTCCCGGCATCTACGTGCACCGGCTCGTGCAGGGCACCCACGAGAAGCGCATCGAGAACCGGACGGTTCGCAAGAAGGAGGCCGCGTGATGGCCGAGCAAAAGGGCTGGGACCGCACCCAGATGGCCGCCCGCGCCGCGCAGGAGCTGCGCGACGGGATGTATGTCAACCTCGGGATCGGCATTCCGACGCTGGTGTCGAACCACATCCCCGAGGGGATCACGGTGACGCTGCAGTCGGAAAACGGGATGCTGGGCATGGGCCCCTTCCCTTATGAGGGCGAGGAGGACCCCGACCTCATCAACGCCGGCAAGCAGACGATCACCGAACTGCCGCAGACCGCCTACTTCGACAGCGCGCAGTCCTTCGCGATGATCCGCGGCGGCAAGATCGCCATGGCGATCCTGGGCGCGATGGAGGTGTCCGAGAAGGGGGACCTCGCGAACTGGATGATCCCGGGCAAGCTGGTGAAGGGCATGGGCGGGGCGATGGACCTGGTGGCCGGCGTCGGCCGCGTGGTGGTGGTCATGGACCACACCTCCAAGCACGGCGAGAGCAAGGTGCTGCGCGAGTGCACCCTGCCGTTGACGGGCAAGGCGGTGGTCGACCGGATCATCACCAACCTCGGGGTCCTCGACGTGGGGCACAAGGGCCTGCACATCGTCGAACTGGCGCCGGGCGTCACCGACGCGGAGTTCCGCGCCGCGACCGAGGCGACGATCGTTGACTGACCTCGACGTCCGCCGCGAAGAGACGGGAGCGAAGGGCCGCTACGTCATCGCGATGAACGGCGAGGAGGCCGAACTGACCTGGTCGCGTGCCTCGCCTGTCCTGGTGATCGCCGATCACACTGCGGTGCCGGACAGCTTTCGAGGAACCGGAGCCGGGCGGGCGCTCGTGGAGCGGCTGGTGGCCGATGCCCGCGCCGAAGGCTTCAAGGTCGTGCCGCTCTGCCCCTTCGTGAACGGGCTTCGTCAGCGGCACCCCGAATGGAGCGACGTGTTCGCCTAGGGGCCGGCCCGACGGGACATGAACACGCAGCCGTCCGACAGCAGCTCGGGCGGCGTGACGCAGAGGCCCTTGGCGACCTGCCAGGCCGCGAGCACTTTCGGCACATAGTCGCGCGTTTCGTTGTAGGGCGGCACGCCTCCGTGAGTGCGCACCGCCCCCTCGCCCGCGTTGTAGCCGGCCAGGACGAGCATCGGGTCGTTGTCGAACTCTCCCATCAGCCAGTGAAGGTAGGCGACCCCACCGCGGATGTTCTCCGCCGGGACAGTCGTGTCGGTGACACCGAAGCGCTCGGCAGTGGCAGGCATCAGCTGCATCAGCCCGCTTGCACCCTTGGGGCTGACGGCGGTGGACCGGCCCGAGCTTTCGATGCCGATCACCGCGAGAACAAGTGCCGGCGAGACCCGGGTGCCGATGGTCGCCTTGAGGATGTCGGCGCCATGGGCATCGGCGATCTCCTGCATCGCCTGGAGGCGCGGCGCGGGCACCGTGGCGCCGGCCAAACCGTCGGTCAGGTGCGAGATCGCGGTTTCCAGCCGCGAGGCGGAGGCCTCGGCAAGTGCGGGAGAGACGGCTGTCCAGAACCACGGGAAGGACCCGGTGCCGCCACCGGGCAACGGCGGCAGCGTGGCCACGTCGTCGTCACGCTGCGGTCGGTCGCCCGGTTTGGGCCGCGATGCGATGAAGGCAGCCTGCGCCTCGGGGTCGATCTGCACGGTGATGCGCTTGCCGACGCCGGCCTGCGGAACCCCGATTCGCTTGAAGGAGAAGTCGGCCCAGGCCGGACCTTCCTCGGAAGACACAGGCGCCGCCACGACCAGAAGCGCCCCGAGAAGGGCGGCGGAGATTCTCGGCTTCATCGTCCTGCCTCAGACGTATCTGTCATTGGCGACAGAAGTCTCACGGCAGCAGAGCCACTTCCAGCCCCCCGGGAAATAATCCGCCGCCGTGCTGCGAGTTGTCCACAGATCGGCACCGGATTCCCAACGCGGACTCCACTGGAAAGAAAATTTTTTATACGAAAATCAATGGCTTGTCATGTTTTTGGGGGTCGCCCGTGGCGGATGCAAAAAGGTACGATCCATGCCCAAATCCTGCCCGAATCCGGGAGCCATATGTCCCCATGCCGAGGCGGAAATCCGGAACAGAGGCCGGGACGAGTGCCGCAGCGGTGTGTGTGAAACGAGCGATGATCCTATGGAGGGACCTACTATGAAACTGTTCAACTTCGTTCGCAAGTTCCAGAAAGACGAAGACGGCGCCGTCACCGTTGACTGGGTCGTGCTGACCGCCGCCATCGTCGGTCTCGGCATTGCCGTGATCGCGGCCATCAAGCCGGGCCTGAACTCGGCGGCGACCTCGATCAACACCAACCTGACCTCGGCCGGCACCCAGACGCTCGGAACGGGCGGCTGATACCAGCCTCGTCAGACGAGAGACGTTGTGCGAACCGCGGCCATCGGGCCGCGGTTTTGCATTTGGGAGCCTGGCAGCTCGCTCTGCAATTTAACGACTTTTGGCAACAGTCTGTCCGCAGCAGGGTTAACGCAGCCCCCCAAACTTTCCCCCGAGCGCCAACTTCCTGCCCGATTTGCCGTGCAGTCTGACCCGAAGTCGAGACCAAGGCCCGTTACCCAGGCCCCTGAGGAGTACGTGACATGATGAACAAGTTCACCCGTTTCCTGAACGACGAATCCGGTGCCGTGACGGTCGACTGGGTCGTGCTGTCGGCCGGCGTGATCGCGCTTGGCATGCTGGTGTTCAACATCATCACCACCCAGAGCGTCCAGGTTGGTGCCAACTACGTGTCGACGACGCTGACGAACGCGGGCAACCAGTCGCTGAACTGAACCAGCCTGCGCTGTCTCGGGACTGTGCAAGGCGAGTGGAATTTCACGGCCTTACCGCTCCCGCTCCACGGTTTTGCCTCAATCACCCCGAATACTGTTTCCATAACGGACTGAATAGCTCGGATCGCGCGACGATGATGCGAGCGGGCTGACAACCGAGGAAAGGCAGGACCATGCGTATCGTATTCGGCCTCGTGCTCATCCTGGGTCTTGGGATCGCCGGCTTCGCCGTGCACCTGACCCAGCAGCACTTCGCCCAGAAGGCCCAAGAGAATCTGCGCCTCCAGCAGGCACTCCAGAATCAGGTCAACGTCACCGAGATCTATGTCGCCGCGCGGCCCCTGCGCTATGGCGAGCGGCTGAAGCTGGAAGACGTCCGGCGCATCCGCTTCCCGACCGACTATCTCCCCGAGGGACACTTTGCCGAAGAGGCCGTCCTGTTCCCGCCGGGCAACTCCGATCCGCGCTTCGTGCTGCGCGCCATCGAGGAGAACGAACCGCTTCTCGCTGTGAAGGTGACCGAGCCCGGCGCACCGGCCGGTGTCGCCACGCTGCTCACCCGGGGAATGCGCGCTTTCACCATCAAGGTCGATGTCGCCTCGGGCGTCTCGGGTTTCCTCAACCCCGGCGACCGGGTCGATGTCTACTGGAGCGGCAGCGTGAACAACGGGCCGAGCGTCACCAAGCTGATCGAAGCGAACGTGAAGATCATCGCCATCGACCAGACCGCCGACCAGGACCGCGTCGAGGCGACCATCGCCCGCACCGTGACCGTCGAGGCGACCCCGGTGCAGGTGGCGTCGCTGGCGCAAGCCCAGTCGAGCGGAAGCCTGAGCCTGTCGCTCGTCGGCGTCGCGGACGATACCGTCTCGGCCAGCGTCGAGGTGGACCAGCGGACACTGCTCGGCATCGAGGAACAGGTCGTGATCCAGGCCGCGCCCGACCGGGTCTGTTCGATCAAGACGCGGCGTGGCGGCGAGCTTGTGGACGTTCCGATCGCTTGCACGAACTGATCCCGGCCACCACCTTTCCCCGTCAAGGCCCGGCACCAGATCAGGTGCCGGGCCTTTGTCATGCATCAACAAATTGCGTGTGTTGCAACTTATCCACATCAGGAATCGCCGACAACTTACTGATTCTTGCAATAAAACGACGACTGGCGCATTCTGCCTCCAATTGACGGGCGCAAAGACCCGGCATCTGTGGTGATCAGAGAGGCAGGTCACATGAAACTCAAGACGCTACTCAAGAGCGGGTTGCTCGGATTCGCCGTGAGCCTTGCAGTGGTTCCGGCGGTGCAGGCCGAGACGCTGCGGGTCATGACCAACGGTTCCTCCGCGCCACTCGCCGTCCCGATGAACCGCGCCGTCGTGGTGGAAAGCGAGACGCCCTTTGCGGAGCTCTCGATCGCCAACCCCGGCATCGCAGATATCTCCACGCTCTCCGACCGCACGATCTATGTGCTGGGCAAGGCTCCGGGGCGCACCACGCTCACGCTGCTTGGCCCCGACGGAAGGTTGCTGACCAACGTCGATGTCCACGTCACGCCGGACATCGCGGAGTTCAAGGAGCGGCTCCAGCAGATCCTGCCCGGCGAGACCATCGAGGTCCGCACGGCAAACGACGGAATCGTCCTGTCGGGGACCGTCTCCTCGATCGCCCGGCTCGACCGCGCGCTCGATCTCGCCCAGCGCTACGCGCCCGACCGGGTCTCCAACCTGATGAGCGTCGGAGGCACCCAGCAAGTGATGCTCAAGGTCCGCTTCGCGGAAGTGCAACGCTCGGTCACCAAGTCGCTTCGGTCGAGCGTTGCGATCGGCGGCAACGTCCTCGACGGCGATCTCGGGGTTGCGGCGGGTACCGGCGTCTTGGGTAACGCCGCAAACTTCGACGCGGTGTTCGACGGTAATGTCGCCACCTCGCCGGTTTCGCCGAACGCACGCGAAGGCACGATGACGCTGGGTTGGACCACCGGCAGCGTTCAGTTTGCGGTTCTCCTCGAGGCGCTGGAGTCGAAGGGTCTCGTCCGGACGCTGGCCGAGCCCAACCTGACGGCGCTCTCCGGTCAGGAAGCCAAGTTCCTCGCAGGCGGCGAATACCCGGTGCCGGTCAACCAGGAAAACGGCTCGATCACCATCGAGTTCAAGCCGTTCGGCATCGAACTCAACTTCACGCCGCGCGTGGTGGACGGCGACGTCATCAACCTCGCGATGACTGCAGCGGTCTCGTCGATCGACCCCACGGTGACCTTCGACTCCGGCGGTCTGGTGATTGCCGGCTTCCGTCGCCGCGAGACCACCACCACGGTCGAGATGCGCGACGGCGAGAGCTTTGCCATTGCCGGCCTTCTGCAGGACGACTTCCGCGACCTGAACGGCCAGGTGCCATGGCTCGGCGATATTCCGGTCCTGGGCGCGCTGTTCCGCAGCGCGGAATACGAACGCAACCAGTCGGAACTCGTTATCATCGTCACGCCGCATCTCGTGACGCCAACCCGTGGCGAGGCGCTGGCGCTTCCGACCGACCGGATCAAGCCGCCGTCCGAGGCCGATCTCTTCCTCTTCGGCGAGGTCTCCGGGGGCAACCGCCCGCGCCGTGGAGCTGCCGCAGAGGTTGCGCGGCAGGACTTCACCGGTTCCTATGGCTACGTGATGGAGTGAGGGACATGCAGCGGCATTTCAAACTGATCCTCTGCGCTGCGAGCGTCCTCGCTCTCGTCGCGTGTACCGAGGGATCGCGCCAGGAGTTCTACAGCGAGGCCGGCGCGGAAGTCGACGAGGGCGGGTTTGGCAACCCGACAATGAACAACACCCTCGTGATGACCGGGCAGCGCGACTATACCATCGCGCTCGGCCGCCGCTTCGCAAGCGAGGTTCCGACCACCGTCAACTTCGAGTTCAACCGGGCGACCCTGGACGGCGAGGCACAGTCGATCCTTCGGCGGCAGGCCGACTGGATCAAGCAGTTCCCGGAGATCCGGTTCCGGGTCTACGGACACACCGACCTCGTGGGCTCGAATGCCTACAACCAGCGTCTTGGCATGCGCCGGGCCCAAGCGGTTGTGAGCTACCTGGTCAGCCAGGGCATCAGCCGGTCGCGCCTCGAGGCGGTCGTCTCCTTCGGAGAAACGCAGCCGCTGATCGTGACCGAAGGCCGCGAGCGGCAGAACCGCCGCACCGTGACCGACGTGTCGGGTTTCGTGCGCAGCCACCCGATGGTGCTCAACGGCAAATACGCCCAGGTAATCTTCCGGGAGTACGTGCAGAGCGCGGTGGAACGCACCACGGTCGAACAGGCCGATGCCGAAGGCGCCGGCGGCGGCTGATCCCGTCTGCGGGCGGCCATCGCGACAATTCGGGAAGGCGGGGCATCACCCCGCCTTCTTTTGTTCCCGGAGCGCGAGAAACGATGGCGATGCTGCCTCAGCCATCGTCCCACAATACCGAATAATTGGGCCGGTTCAGCCGCATTCTCGCCCACATTCCCGGGCACCTTCCCCGTCAGAGCAGTCCATCCGGGACTCCGTCATCGCGCGGAAGGCCGCTGCCTGTTGACCGCCAGAACGGTCGGTCGGCGATGGGCCGCCGTAACGAGGAGAGATTTGGCAATGTCGAGCAGTGCCGCACTGAAACCAGAACCCGCCCCGATCGTGGCCTGCACGATTTCCAGGGACGTGCAGAATTTCGACCTGCTGATCGAGGACATGGAGGCCGAGCTCGGCGAAACATGGGGCGATCTTTCCTTCACCGATGCGCTGGCGTTCTTCGGGCAGCCGGAAGCGGGGCGGCTCGAGTTCGTTGCGATTGCGCTCGATAACGAGGACGAGGCGGAGATGGGCCTCGTCAGCGAGATCGTACGAACTGCAAAAGAGAAGAAAATCAAGGTGATCCTCGTCACCGAAGACCTCGGGCCGATGATCCTGCACCAGCTCATGCGGCTCGGAGCCGACAGCTTTTGCCCCTACCCCTTGCCCGAAGGAGCGCTTCACGAAGCGATCGAGAAGGTCCGCGCCCCCGAACCGCCACCGATGCTGCAGGCCGCCCACGTCGACCAGAGCGTCCGACTGAAAGTCGGCGACGACCGACAGGGCGTCGTGCTTCCGGTGCACGGCCTCGCCGGCGGCGTCGGAGGCTCGACCTTCGCCGTCAACCTGGCCTGGGAACTGGCGATCATCGGCCGCGACAAGGAGAAGGAAAAGGAGAAGAGCAAGGAGAAGGCTCCGCGGGTCTGTCTGCTCGACCTCGATTTCCAGTTCGGCTCGGTTTCCACCTACCTCGACCTGCCGCGCCGCGAATCGGTCTATGAGCTTCTGTCCGACACCTCATCGATGGACGCCGAGAGCTTCATGGCCGCGCTCCTGCCGTTCCAGGAACGCCTGCACGTCCTGACCGCGCCGGCGGACATGCTGCCGCTCGACTTCGTCTCGCCCGACGACATTGCGGCGCTGATCCGCATGGCGCGCAGCCAGTTCGACTTCGTGATCGTAGACATGCCCTCGACGGTGGTGCCCTGGACCGAGACGATCCTCACAAATGCCCATGTGTACTTCGCGCTTCTTCAGCTCGACATGCGCTCGGCCCAAAACACATTGCGGATGCTGCGGGCCCTCAAGTCCGAGGAACTGCCCTACGAGCGGCTGCGGTTCGTCCTCAACAAGGCGCCGAAGTTCACGGATCTGTCGGGCAAGAGCCGGGTGAAGCGGATGGCCGAGAGCCTCGACATAAAGCTCGAACTTCAGCTTTCCGACGGCGGCGCGCAGGTCGCGCAGGCCGACGATCATGGCCTGCCGCTCGCCGAGACAGTGGCAAAGAACCCGCTTCGTAAGGAAATCGCCAAGCTCGCGGCCTCGCTCCACGAACTTATTCAGGCCGAAGCGGCGGCCGAGTGATCACCAGTAGAAGGGGGTAGACATGTTCTCTCGCTACAAGAAGACCGGCGCAACGCCCGTCGCGCCCGGCGCGGCCCCGAAGCCTGACGTGTCCCTCGACGCGCAGGCCCCGGCCTCGGCGCCCTCGAAGTCGCTGATGAAGCCTATTCCCGTCGCCGCGCCGAACAACCGCGTCTCGTCGCAGGCGGCGCCGGCCGACAAGGAGAAGAAGCGCAAGGAGCGCCTCTCCGAGATCAAGATGGAGCTGCACAAGCGGCTCCTGGACAACCTCAACCTCGCCGCCCTCGAACATGCGACCGAGCAGGATCTGCGCGCCGAAATCTCGGCGATCTCGGGCGAAGCGCTCGAAGAGATGTCGATCGTCCTCAACAAGGACGAGCGCATCACGCTCAACCAGGAACTCTATGACGAGGTGACCGGCCTCGGCCCGCTCGAGCCGCTGCTGAAGGACGACACCGTCAACGATATTCTGGTGAACGGCCCGCAGCAGGTGTTCGTGGAACGCGCGGGCAAGCTGCAACTCACGGATGTGACGTTCAAGGACGAACGGCACCTGCTGCGCATCATCGACAAGATCGTGTCCGCCGTGGGCCGTCGCGTCGACGAATCGAACCCC
>CAZOHN010000112.1:1526-11857 GCA_964579325.1 uncultured Rhodobacterales bacterium | reverse complement strand
CCCCGCCGCTCCAGCGGCTTGCGCAACTGAAAGTAATCCCGGTGCAGCGTGAGAACCGATTTCGACAGCACCGAGCGATAGATCCAGTCCGAGAGCGTCACGGTCACATGGATCATCCGCCCGCCGCGGGCCTTGCGCAGGATCTCCCAGGCGTCGATCAACCCGAAGCCGCGGGTGCTCTCGACGCCCCCTGTGGCGATATTGGTGACGATCCGCGTGCCCGCCAGCCGCTCGAGCGCTTCGCGCAGCCGACGGTAGCCATCGCCGGAGGTTTCGCGGTTGGTCGCCACCAGCAGGTCATGCGCCTTGAGATGCAGCACCGGCGACGTCGGCCGGCCCGCATTCACCGCCGCCATCAGCTGGCTCACGCAGAAGATCAGCACGTCCTTGTCATGAATCGTGGCGAGACCCTTGACCGACGGGGTGATCTCGATTTCCGCGGCCCCATGGACATAGCGCAGGATGCGCCGGTCCGGGCGCGTGGCGAGCGTGAAAAGCGGATGCTCCATGCTCGCCATGTCGTCCTTGGGCGTCGGCCCGAGGAAGTCGCAGATGAAGAAATCCGTCGCCGCGGGAAGCCCCGCGGCCGGCCCTGTGACGCTCTGCCCCATGAAACGGTGGTCCGTTTTCTATCGTGGTTTCAGTGACACCGAGCCTAGGGACAGCATCGCCTCGGTGCAACGCCGTTTTCGGGGTTCCGGAATCGCTTGGCCGTGGTTTCGGAATCGCCCCAACGTGGTTCCGGAATCGCCTGGCGCCGAAATGACCGGATTCCGGCAAGGACTCGAAGCACTTGCCCAAAGCGCAAGATCCCGTAACACAGTTTCTAACACGAAATAACACGACGAAAAAATCGCCCCGACATCCTGCACCGCATCAGAGCACCCTGATTTGCCTTGAAAAATGCCATGAGATACCGGTTTCCCTTCCATATGCCGCGAATCGTGATACATTGCTAAAAACAAGGCATATGAGGCTCAGACTGATGTCCCAAGGCCCCGAAGACACCCCCCCGCCGTACTTCAACATCTCTCCCGACGAAGCTCTGGCCGAGCTGGACGCTCCGGTGAGTGCCGCCGATTTCGCCGCCATCGCCCGGGCTTGCGCCGAAGGCCGGCGCGACCTCGCGAGCCGCGGCCATGAAACGGGGGGCCTGCGACGCCTGCGGCTCTTCTCCACCTGGGAGATCACCAAGTACCTCATCCCCGTCGCCCCCGCCCATTTCCGCCGGGTCCTGCGCGCCAACCCCGCCTTGCCGCAAGGCGCCTCCGAGACGGCGGGCGGGGCCAAATGGTTCACCTTCGACGAAGTGCTGCGGCTGCGCGCTCATTTCGCCGCCGAAGGCAGCCGCGCCAAGGAATACAAACCCTACCGCCCCGCCGGCCTGCCTGCGAAAATCTGCGCCGTGGCGAATTTCAAAGGCGGAGTCGGCAAGACGTCGACAGCGGCGCATCTGGCTATGTCCGCCGCCCTCGACGGCTACCGCGTCCTCGTCATCGACCTCGACAGCCAGGGTTCGATGACCTCGATGTTCGGCGGGCGCGTCGCTACCGAATGGGACACCGTCTTCCCGCTCATCGCGCGCGACTATGCTCTGGGGCTCCAGGCCGAGAACCGCCGGCGGGCGGACCGGGGCGATCCTCCCCTCCCCTTCGAGGACATGCTCTCGGAGGCGCTCGGGCGCACGGCCCAGGACGTGATCCAGAAGACCCACTGGCCCAACATCGACCTCATCGGCGCCCAGCTCAACCTCTACTGGGCCGAGTTCCAGATCCCTGTCTGGCGCATGAGCTTGCGCGGCTGGAAACTCTGGGAAGCGCTCGAGAACGCGCTCGCCCGCGACCGGGTGCTCGAGGCCTATGACGTGGTCATCCTCGATACCCCGCCTGCTCTGGGGTATCTGACCATCAACGGGCTGACCGCCGCCGACATCCTCCTCGTGCCGCTCGGCGCCTCCTTCCTCGAATTCGATTCCACAGGGCGCTTCTTCGACATGCTCCATGCCACGTTCGCTTCCATCGAAACCGGCGAGAACATGGCCGCCCGGGCGCTCGGGCGCCCCGAGATCCGCTTCGAATGGGATGCGGTGCGCGCCGTCATCACGCGCTTCGACGGCGCCCAGCAAGCTGAACTCGCGAGCCTGATGCAAGCCTACATGGGCCGCGTCCTCTCGCCTTGGCGCCAGGACTTCACCGCACTGGTCGGCCAGGCCGGCGAACAGGCGAGTGCGATCTACGAGGCCGACTATCGCGACTTCAACCGGGACACCTATGCCCGCGGGCGCGAAACCTTCGACCAGACCTATGCGGGCTTCAAGCGCCTGCTCATCGGCGCCTGGCGCCGGGACGAACGCGCCGCGGCCCAAGCTCTGCCGGAGGCCGTCTGATGGCCCGCCGCCGCTTGACCCCCCTCGACATAGCGCCGGATGTTCCGCGCGCGGAACAGGCTATGGCCCCCGCTCCCATCGCCCGCGTCGCTGCCGAAGCTGCCGGGGCTGCCGCCCTCGAGGAACTCTCCGAAACCCTGCGCCGCGCCCGCGAGACGGGCAGGCTCATCCTTGACGTGCCGCTCGACGCCATCGCCCCCGACCACCTCAGCCGCGACCGCCTGCCCGTCGATGACGACGAGATGGCCGCCCTGCGCGAGAGCCTGCGCGCCCATGGCCAGCGCACGCCGATCGAAGTCACACCCGTCACCGGCGCCCTGCCCTACGGCCTGATTTCCGGCTGGCGCCGCCTCGCCGCGCTCAAGGCGCTCCAGGCCGAAACCGGCGACGTACGCTTCGCCACGGTCCAGGCGCTGGTGCGCCGCCCCGAGACCGCAGCGGCGGCCTATGTCGCCATGGTCGAGGAGAACGAGCTGCGCGTCGGGCTCAGCCAGTACGAACGCGCCCGCGTCGCGGCCCGGGCTGCCGCCCGCGGCGTCTTCGAGAGCGAGAACGCCGCCTTGCACGTGCTCTTCGCCGGCGCCTCCCGGCCCAAACTCTCGCGCATCCGCGCCTTCGCCGAGCTGTACCACGCCCTCGACGACGTGCTCCGCTTCCCCCAGGCCATCCCCGAACGGCTCGGCCTGCGGCTGGTGGAGCGGCTGCGCGCCGGCGAAGCCGCCGCCTTGCGCAGGACCCTCGCCGCCACCGCCCCGGCGGAGGCCAGTGCCGAGATCGCCCTTCTCGAACAACTCGCCGCAGGAGCCGCCCGGACGCCCGCCCCTCCCGCGGCCCGGCACGAGATCGCCCCCGGTATCGCCCTGCAGAGCCGCTGCCGCGGCCAGCGGCTCACCGTGACGCTCGACGGTCCCGGCGTCTCACCCGCGCTCGAAGAGACCGTCGCCGCCGCCCTCGCCAAGGCGCTCGCCGCCATGCCGCAGACTTGAGCGCACGGTGTGTTCCGCACGCGGAATGCTGCGGTTTCCGGAAGCGCCGAAGCGATCAGAGTAAGTCGAAAGTCAGAGTGCCGTTGACGTAGAGGGCTTCGCGCGGGCCGTCGAAAGCCCTGTTGCCGTTCGCCGCGGAAAAATCCCCATGAATCTCGGATTCGTAGACGTTTCCGCGGACGACGATGTAATCCACGAACAGATCCCGGTTGATCGATCCCGAGCGCCCGTCGTTGATATAGGTGATCTCCACGGTGCTCGGCTTGGATGTGCCGAGATCGAACCGGAAGCTGTCATAATGCGAATCGTTGTTGACTTGAAACCGCGAGACGGGGTCTGTGACCGTTCGCGTGCCGACGACAATCCCATCCACTTCGACGGTAAAACGGGGCGCCGCAGCATCGGTCCCGGTGCCGCCCGCGCGAATCTCGAGGACATTGTTCTCGGGGGCGGGCGGCGCCGTGATTGGAGCGGGGGCCGTCGTGCTGCCGTCCGGCCCGTAGCTGAACTTCACGTTCGACAAGGATCCGGTGCTGTTGCTCCCGATTGTGGAGCCGAGTTCGGCACCCGACTGCACCAGGATCAGCTTCTTGCCGGGAACGAGAATATTGCCCGAAATCACGTTCCCCTTGTTTTCGGACTCGCCGTACAGCGACTCGCTGTAGGCAGCGCGCATCGCATAAGGACCCGCGTTGTCGAAGAAATTGTTACGCACGGTCGAATTGTGCGCGCCCTGGAGGACGACGGCATAGGCGCCGGAGTCCTCGACGACGTTGTTCGTGACCGTGACGTTCTTGGCTTCGAACCCCCGCAATTGCACCGGAATGTCGGCCGTGGTCCGGTTGAAGCCTTCGCCGCCGACCTTGATGGCCGGACCTTTGCCATCTGCACTGCGGAACGTGAAGTGGTTGTTGGTGATGTCGATATCCGTCGAGCCGCCCTTGACGCCGAAGCCGCTGTCCGAAACGCCGGTGACGCGATTGTTGGACAGCACGGAATCAAAGACGGAGACCAGATCGACAACCTGCTCCTTAAAGTTACCGTTGAAAGTATTATTTGATATGTCGAGCCAATTAGTTTTGATAGCCTTTATGGCATCGACACCTGAACCGGACAGGATATTGTTGATGATGTGAATGTTACCCGTGTTATTTATGGCTTCGGCGGCCCCCGTGATCTTCACGGGCGCCTGATCCTTGGTCGCAAAGGTATTGGCCGAAATCCGGAAGCCATCGATCACGAGATGCTTCATGCCCAGGATCTCGACGGTGGACTTCGTGTTCGACAGGCCTGCGATATGGGCCTTTCCTGCACCATCCGCAGAAACCAGTGCGATCGACTTTGTGGCCGTCGTGTCGTTCAGATCCGTATTTACGCGAGCCGAAATGACGACGTTCTCGTTATAGGTTCCTTCCTTGACATAGATGGTGGTACCTGGGTCCACCGTGTTGATCGCCTTCTGAATGCTTCGAAACGGGCTGGTAGCAGTGCCAGAATTGCTGTCAGAACCATTCTTGGACACCCAAATACTATTGGATGACGGTCGCATGTTGATCGTCATGACTACACCCTTGTCTTTGCGTTATTTGTATCGGTACCGTTGTGGGTGCATCTGTGTCTACCGCCTCTTTTTGAATAGCAACAATCCGCCGATCTGCCTCGGCGGCTCTGACGAAACATACTAATATCATATGGTTAATGTCGGACAGCCCGGTGGCCGAGCCGAAGGCGGGACGGTTCATCCGAACCATCCGGAAACACCTTGACCGGCGAAGCGGCCCCAACCTAAGCACAGGAGCCTGCAGGGCCGACGACATGTGCTTTGCGTCGGCGAGTGTCACGTGTACGAGGTCGATGTCAGTAATGCGTGCGTTCATCCGCAAGCTCGGAACCTTGGCATCGGGAAGCGCGCTCGGTCAGGCGGGCGCCATCGCCGCCTCGCCGATCTTGTCGCGCATCTTCTCGCCGGCGGAATACGGTGTTTCGGGCGTGATCCTGTCGATTGCCATGATGTCGGTCTTCGTGGCCACGCTCCGCTACGAGGAAGTCATCGTCTCGGGGCAGACGGCGACCTCGCGCCAGAACGCTTTCGGTCTCGCGCTCGGCATCCTGACCGTCTTTTCGCTCGGCCTCCTGCTTGCGCTGGTCGCGGCTGGTGTCATCCAGCGGTCCCTGGCAATCGACCCGCTCTGGTCACCCCTGTTCCTGTTCGCGCCCCTCATCCTGTTTCTGAGCGTCATGCAGTCCCGGGTGCTGCCGCCGTTCCTGATTCAGTTCGAACAGTACCGTCTCGTCTCGCTCGGCAACTTCGTGAACGGCACAGGCGGCGCCCTGGCCCAGATCGGACTGGGCCTTGCGGGCCTCGGAACCCTCGGGCTGCTGCTCGGCAGGACCGTCGGCCTCTTGCTGGCGATCGCCTGCATGGTCTTGCCGGTCCTGCGGAGGATTGTCGTGCCCGTACTGCGCGCAAACCGCCGGCGCCACATGCGCAAGGTCTTCGGCGCCTATCGCGAACAGGCCATCTTCCTGGCACCGGCCGGTTTCATGAACACGGCCGCGATGCAGCTGCCGATCTTCGTTCTCGCGCCGGCCTTCGGTGCCGCGGCGGCCGGCGCCTACTTCTTCGCCCAGAGCCTCGCGAATGCCTCTCTCATGGTCTACCGGCGGTCGATCACGGCCCTGATGGCCAAGGAAGCGCGCGAGCTCATGCGCGCGGGAAAGCCGCTTCTGCCGTTCATGCTGAAAGTCATCGGCATGGTGACCATCTTGGTCCTGCCCGCGGCAGTCGGCCTGTTCTTCGTTGCAGAGCAGGTGGTTCCGTTCGTGTTCGGTCAGGACTGGCTTCAGGCCGGAACCGTGGTCAAGTGGCTCGCCTTCTACTACGCGATCGCTGCGATCCACCTGCCGGCGACGGCCCTGTCCACATTGCTGCGGTTTCAGCGCAACATGCTCGTGACCCAGTCGGCGCATTTCGTTGTCACCGGGGTTGCCCTCGCCGCCGGCGTGGCCGTTGGGGATTTCGAAACCACGGTCGCGCTTGTCGCAGTGTCGCTCTCGGCGGTGTCCCTGCTGCATCTTGCGGGCATGATCCGCAGGATTCGAAATCACGACCAGTCGGGCGTCCCCGTCGCGCCGGAGCGGCCGGGACGTCTCGACCTCGAGTGAGCAAGGCCGCCGTCAGCCAGCCATCGCGGCTTCGGGTCTGGGGCAATAGTCGCCCAGCCCCGCAGCATGAAGTGCCGCGAAGACCTCATCCGCATTCGCGATGATCTCCCCATAGGGGCGGGTGACGCGCCTCGTCAGACGGCTTTCCACGAGCTGCGGCGCGGCGGTGGAGCCAAGCATCCGCAGGACGGGCCCCAGCGTGCCGAGCTGGTCGCGCACGAGGTCGTCGTAGTCGATCACCGTCGAGGGCCAGGGCCAGAAGCGCTCGAGGAAGCGCATTGCCGCGATCCCGCGCCTGCGCATCCGCACGCGCCGCACGAGCTCGACCGGATCGAGCACAAGGGGCGGATGCTCCTTGGACGGCGCCTCGCCATGCGGATTGTTCCGGGCGTTCGAAATCATCTCCGAGACCGTGCTCTCGAAGACATTGTCGCGCACGAGCAGAATCAGCCGATAGCGCCGGGCAAGGAGATGGAAGAGCAGATTCGGAACCTGGCGCAGATGCGACACGATGAGCTTGAAGCCGAGCGCCTCGCCGGGACGAGCCTGAGCCTCGACTTCGTCGAGATACCGCGGCATCGCCGTCAGGCGCGTGCGCCCAAGGCCCTTCCGGCGCACGAAGAAGCGCTCGGGATCGCCAGCCGCCACCCAGGCAAACTCAGGCCGCACGGCCCGCCACAGGAAGATCTCGCCGAACGCCCGGATGCCGGACTGGCCATTGAGCAATGTCAGCAGCCAAGTCGAGCCGCTGCGTGTCGATGTGATGATGAAGAAGTGGGTCTCTGCCATTGAGGATGTTCCGTCGCAGGGCGGTCAGACTGCGCCGACGAGGTCGGTCGCGGGCGGTTCGGTCTCGACGACATGGCACGCGCTGGGTTTCATGACCTACTCCAGACAGAGCGGAAGGCCGAGGCCGACCGCACAAGACAGGGCCTAGTATATGGTTCCAAGCCAAGCAACACATGCTGAAAGGGCCCGGAATCGGCCCAGGATGCAATTGCTTTTTCGAGGCCGGTTCGGCGTCGGCACGGATTGGGGGTGTTGGCCCGAGGCAAGGCCCAGGATTTCGGGATGAGGGTGCCCCGACAGGACGCCCGGAGACCCGCTATCTTCGCCCGGCCCGAAGGCTGCCTGTGCTCCGCCACCCCGCTTCCGTCAGCCCCCGACCCGACTTGAACGCGCCGCTCTCCCGCCCGGCAGTGCGAGATGGCCCCAGCCGGCCAGCCGGATCAACTGGGGCGGAGCATCGGCGCCGCCACCTCGCCACCCCCGCAGCGCGTTCCGCGCGCGGAACATCCCGCTGCCGCAAGGTCCAGATCAGGGGGGCCGGCGACGGGGGAGGGGCCGGGACCAGAAGCGACGGTTGAGGGGCAGATCTGCCTGCCGGTCGTCACGCGGCTCCTTCGCGATAGGCGTCCGCGAACGCATCAGCAGGCGGTATCACCTTGATGATGTCGATCAGGACGCCGTTCGGATCCGCCGTGATGAAGTGGCGCTGGCCGAAGGCTTCGTCGCGCAGCGACAGGTGGATCGGCAGACCGGCCTTCGCGAGCCGCGCGTGAACCGCGTCCACGTCCTCGACTTCGAAGTTGAGAAGCAGCCCCGCGGCCCGTCCGCGACCGACCTCCGGGACCGTCTCGTGCTGCCCGTCGAGGATCGCCAGATTGACGGAGCCATCGGTCTCGGACTGAAGGTGGACATACCAGTCCGCCTCGAAGAGCGGTCTGAAGCCGAAATGTGCGACATAGAAGGCCGATGTTCCGGGGACATCGTCCACCATCAGCACGGGGTAGTAGCTGGTGACTTTCATGTTGCACACCTTGCGAATTAACATGCAGACTGCCTGCATGCTGACGTTCAATAACAAACAGGCAGGCTGCATGTCAATGGAGAGACGATCCAACGAAGCCCGGTCGCGCGCGACACGTCTTGCTCTCCTCGACGCGGCGCGGGCGCTCTTCGTCGAAGTCGGATATGCTGACAGCAGCACGCCGATGATCGTGACGCGGGCCGGAGCCACGCGCGGCGCACTGTATCACCATTTCGCAGACAAGAAGTCGATCTTGCGGGCCGTGCTGGAACGAGAGGCGGAAGCCGTCGCGGAAGCGATTGCCGCCTCGGAGAGCCGGGGCGGGGTCTCGTCTGCGCTCGACCGGCTGCTTCTCGGGGCGCAAGCATATCTGGAAGCCATGCAGGCTGATGGGCGGACGAGGCTCCTTCTGGTCGATGGCCCCGCCATTCTGGGCGCCGCGGAAATGGCCGAAATCGAAGGACCGCATGCGCGCAGGAGCCTGAACCTGGGGTTGCGCGACTTAACGGCGGAGGAGCCGCCAGAGCCGGAGGCTCTCGAGGCGCTGTGCGACCTGCTCTCGGCGATGTTCGATCAGGCGGCGTTGCGCCTGGCCGGGGGCGCCTCTGCACCGCAATACCGCGAGGCGATCCGCCGGGTGCTGGCGGGGCTGGCGCCTCCGCATCCCGAAGCGTGACCCCGCAGTCCGGGACGTCCCGGCCCGGTCTGTCGACCGACCGGGTACTGCGCGACGCTGCCGATGTGGCCCGGCGCGTGACGCGGGCGCCGGGCCGGATCGCAGTGCCCATGCGCCGCGCCGCCAGTGTTGCTCAATCGACAGGTATCCAGATTTCCATGTCGCCGTTGCCGGTCTGAGGATCGAAATTCTCTCCGTACCGCTCGAACTGCGGTGCATCGACAAGCTTGCGACTCGTGTTCTGGCTCCACGGACCGAAGATCGCCTTCCATGTGCGCCGGATTTCAGACACATGACCCTCATGGGTGAACACGGCATAGGTCCGAGGCGCCAAACGCAGGGCGTCAAGTTCCGGCGCGGTGTCATCAAAGGCACCGACTTCGACAGCCGTGAAGTAGTCGATGTTCCCCTCGTCATCGCTGTTGCACATGACACCGAAAGCGGCAGTGCCGATCTGCTTTTCGATGGTTCCGATATGTGGCTGGAAGGCTTGCCATTGTGCCGGAATTCGAGCGCTTGTTGCATCGCTGTAGCGCCGCTTGAGACCGACCAATAACATTGCTTCTCCGGCAACAATGCGCGGTTCGAGGGTTGCGGGTGCTGGGATCTCGTTCATCCTGAGAGCCTCTACGAGTTTGATGGCTTCGGTTGATCGGGCCCTCTGGATCGCGTCCGGCGTGACGCCGAAATGCGCCTTGAAAGCCCGCGTGAATGCTTCGTGGGAGTTGTAGCCAAACTGAAGCGCGACATCCAAAATGCCGTGATCAGTCGTAGCAAGTCGTTTGGCGGCCTCGGTCAAACGCCGCTCTCGGACATAGCGCATAACGGATTTTCCGAAACAGGTGCCGAAAGCGCGAACGAGATGGAATTTTGAAAGACCGGCCACAGTGGCTACATCTTCGAGGGCGACGTCATCCTCAAAGTGAGTCTCGATGTACCACAGTGCTTTTCCAACACAATCCATGACGACCTCCCTTGAAACATATCAATTGTGGCTCTGAAGGTCACAGATTGCTTGATCGGAATTGCTGCCCGGAAGGCTTCGATCTCTTTCTCCGCACTACCGACGTCATGGCCTCCCCTCCATCCCCGTCGCCACGATCAGTCCCGGCACGCTGTCGAGCGCGCGTTCAGCATCGCGGTTGAGAGACCGCTTCCGGGCCTATTGGCCCCGGTGTCGATGCGCAGCACCTCCCGCATAACCCTCGAAAAAAACGGAAAAATCCGGTCGCAGCCGGATCGGGAGAACGCTTTCGCGAGGGCAAGTGGCGGACAGAGAGGGATTCGAACCCTCGAGACGGTTCCCCG
>CAZOHN010000112.1:0-1516 GCA_964579325.1 uncultured Rhodobacterales bacterium | reverse complement strand
TTTCCGCCCGCAGGACGCAAGCCTGCCGTCGCCGCGCGCCGCCGGCGTGATTTCGCCCATGATCCGGCGCGGGGCGATCAAGGGTTGCCCCACCGGCCCCGGGTCTTCTACGTCCTCTCCATGCAAGCGGAAATTCATCCCCGGATCCAAGGCCATGCCCAAGGCCCCTGCGGTATCCCGCAAGACCGGGGCGGCGCGGTACGGCTCCGCCACCGCTGCCTGAGACCCCGCCAGGCCCTCGCGCCGCTGCGCACGGCGATGTGGGCAGGCTGCCTGCCAGGCTCCGCCGCGCACACCTGATCTCCACACTTTCCTGACATCCCGCGCCGCTCCGACCCTGCTTCACCCAGGGACCGACCGGTTGTGCTTTCCAGAAGGATTCCTCCATGGCCACGTTCAACGTTTCGAATACCGCGGGCCTCATGTCCGCGCTCAATTCCGCCCGCGGCGGCGACACGATCCTGCTCAAGGCCGGCTCCTACGGTCATGTCGACCTCAACGGTCGGATCAACCAAAAGTTGAAATTTAACGGCGAAGTCACCATCGCTTCCGCCGATGCGCGCAACCCGGCCGTCATCGACCGCCTCTCGGTGATCCATGCTTCGAACCTGACCTTCGAGGACATCACCTTCGACTACAGCGCGCGCAGCGGCAGTTCCAAACCCTTCAACCTCTCGAAGTCGAGCAACATCACCTTCCGCGACAGTGCCTTCGACGGCCTGCTTACGGGCGGCTACGGCTCGGGGCAGGGGATCTGGCTCACCGACATGACCAATGTCACCCTCGACGGCAACACCTTCGACGACTTCTGGACTGCCGGGCACTTCCGCTCGATCAAGGGCCTCACCCTCACCGACAACGCGTTCCGCGACAGCGCGCTCGACGCGATGATCCTCGGGCGGGTGGAGAACGTGCGCATCGAAGGCAACCTCGTCGACCACCGCGCCATCCCCGGCGTGCGGCACAAGGATGCCATCCAGTTCTGGAACACCGACGTCAATGCGCCCTCCAAGAACATCGTCATCCGGGGCAACGACATCCGCACCGACGACGGGATGACCCATGGCATCTTCTTCGGCAACCTCGTCGCCAACCAGACCGGCCGCAAGGATGCCTTCTTCGAGAACGTCCTCATCGAGGACAACACCGTCGTCACCGGCCAGGCCATGGGCATCGCCATCGCCCAGACCATCGGCCTGACCATCCGCGACAACACGGTCCTGCAGAACCCGGCGATGAAGACGTCCCAGGCCGCCTATGTCCCGGTCATCCGGGCCCATGAGGACGCCGAGCGCGTCGTCATCACGGGCAATACCGCGCATCGCACGCCCGAAGCCGCCGTCGACAACTGGCAGCCCAGCGGATCGACTCCGGGCGGCTGGACGATCAGCGCCAACAAGGTCGTCCCCTTGGGTACCTCCGCCGGCGCAGCCCCCAAGATCGCCGCGGACGCCCCCGCTGCCGCTCCGGCGGCTCCGGTGGCGCCCACCCCCGACAAGGCCCCGAAACCGCCCGC
>CAZOHN010000111.1:0-11984 GCA_964579325.1 uncultured Rhodobacterales bacterium | reverse complement strand
TCGGCCTGGCCGCGCTCCTCGGCGCCCTTGCCGGGATAGGCGCCGGGCGTGTCGACGAGCGTGATGACCGGCATCCCGAAGCGGTCGGCGAGCGTCATCAGGCGGATCGCCTTGCGATAGCCTTCGGGCCGGGCCATTCCGAAATTGCGGTCGATCCGGCTCTTGGTGTCGTTGCCCTTCTCGTGGCCGATCACGACGACGGGCCGGTCGTGGAACCGGGCGATCCCGCCGATCACGGCGTGGTCGTCGGCGAAGTTGCGGTCGCCGGCGAGCGGCGTGAATTCGGTGAAGAGTGCCTCGACGTAATCGCGGCAATGCGGCCGGTCGGGGTGCCGCGCGACCAGTGCCTTCTGCCAGGGCGTCAGGCCCTTGTAGAGCGTGCGGAGGAGTTCGCCCGCCTTCTTGTCGAGAGCCGCGGCCTCCTTCTCGACGTCCATCCCCTCGTTCTGCCGCGCAAGCGCACGCAATTCGCTGGCCTTGCCCTCGATCTCGGCAAGCGGCTTCTCGAAGTCGAGGTAGTTCATGGGCGCGGGTCCCCCGGGGTGACGATGCCCGCTATATGGCCGGAGGGGGGGCGATTTGCAATCGGCGGGCGGACTGCGGCGACATGGCACCAGTTTCGCAAGACCTGTGCATAAGGGGCGTGCCAGGAAAGGTGGGCGCAGGGAGAGCAGCATGTCCGGCAACATCGAAAAGCGGGTCCTGAGGGTGCTGGAGCACATTCACGACGATCCCGGCGCCGACCTGTCGCTTGACGCGATGGCCGATCTGGCGGCGATGAGCCGGTTTCACTGGCACCGCGTCTTTCACGCCGTGACCGGAGAGACACTGGCCGATGCGGTGCGCCGCATCCGCTTGCACCGCGCCGCCTGCCGGCTTGTGCAGACCCCGGCTCCGGTGCCGGAGATCGCCGCCGCGGTCGGCTATGCCAATCCGCGCAGCTTCGCGCGGGCCTTCACGCAGCGCTACGGGCTGTCGCCCGCCGCGTTTCGCGACCGTGCGGCGCTGGTTGCAGACCTTCCTCCAAACCCGAAAGGACACCATGCCATGTTTCCCGTCGAGATCACCGAAGTGCCCGCCCGCCGTCTGGCCGCGATGTCGCACCGAGGACCCTACCACGAGATCGGACGTGCCTTCGAAAAGCTGTCGGCGGTGCTGACAGCCCGGAATGCCTGGCCGCAGGTCCGGGGCATGGTCGCTGTCTATTACGACGACCCCGATGCAACCCCCGCCGCGGAGCTTCGCAGCCATGCGGGCTTCGTGCTTGCCGATGGGGCCGACGCGCCCGACGGGCTCGAAGCGATCGAGATTCTCGGCGGCCCAGCGGCGGTCCTGCACTTCAAGGGGCCCTATGCCGGGCTGCCTGCGGCCTATGGCTACCTCTACGGGCCATGGCTGGGGCAGTCGGGCCGCGAGCCGGCGGATGCGCCGTCCTACGAGGTCTATCTGAACTCGCCGATGGACACCGCGCCGGACGATCTCCTGACCGACATCGTGCTGCCGCTGAAGTAGTCAGCCGCCCGCTACCATCTCGGCCTGCCGCACGATCACCTCGGCCTGCTTGATCGAGGCGATGTCGACGAGGCGGCCCTTGTAGACCGTGGCACCCTGACCCGCCGCCTTGGCGGCTTCCATCGCGGCGAGGATCTCGCGGGCTTCCCGCACGGCGGCTTCGGAGGGGGTGAATACCTCGTTGGCCAGAGCCACCTGCTTGGGGTGGATCGCCCACTTGCCGACCATGCCGAGCGTCGCGGCGCGGCGGGCCTGGGCGCGGAAGCCCGCGTCGTCGGAGAAGTCGCCAAAGGGTCCGTCGACGGGCAGGACACCATGGGTGCGGCAGGCGGCGACGATGGCGGCCGTGGCCCAGTGCCAGGGGTCGGGCCAATAGCTCTGGCCGTCGCGGAGCATATAGTAGTTATCCTGCGTGCCGCCGATGCCGGTCGTCTGCATCCCCATGGAGGCGGCGAAATCCGCCGCGCCGAGGCTGATGGCCTGCAGGCGCGGCGAGGCGCCCGCGATCTGGGCGATGTTGGTGATGCCCTGCGCGCTTTCGATGATGATCTCGAAGCCAAGCCGCTTCTTCCGGCCCTTCGCGGCCTCGAGTGCGGTGACGACGGCATCGACGGCGTAGAGGTCGGCGGCATTGCCGGCCTTGGGGATCATGATGAGGTCGATCCGTTCGGAGCCCTTCTCGATCAGGTCGGTGAGGTCGTGCACCCACCACGGCGTGTCGAGGCCGTTGATGCGAACGCTCAGCGTCTTGGTGCCCCAGTCGACCTCGTGGCTCGCCGCGACGATGTTCGCCCGCGCCTTGGCCTTGTCGTCGGGGGCGACCGAATCCTCGAGGTCGAGGTTGATGACGTCCGCCGCGCTCGCCGTCATCTTGGCGAAAAGCTCGGGCCGGGAGCCCGGGCCGAACAGCTGGCAGCGGTTGGGGCGGGCTGGGGCGGGGGGCTGGGTGCGGAAGGACATCGGGCGACTCCTCGGGCAAGAAAGTTTCGTATGCGACGGGATACCGGGTAGAAGATTGCGCGGCCCGCTTCAAGCGGCTTTTCGCACGCGCAGCATCGCAGGTGCGGCATCGGTCGCGGCAGTGCAGTGTTGCGGCAGGTCGCGGCTGGCGTGACAGCATCCTGCGCGAAAATGCGGCTGGCTCGCAGGAAGTTGCGCGACCGGCGCTGAGCCGCATGAAATCGCGGATGCGTTTGCGTCGCGGCGGAGTCATGGTCGGGGTCAGGACAACCCGCAAGGAACGGCCCGCCATGATCGAAACCCCCTATCTCCTCTTCCTAGGCGACGCTCCCGATGCGCTGGCCGCCAAGGTCGCGCAGGGCATCCGGGACTGGCGTCCGGAAAACGCGCTCGGACAATACCGGATGACGGGCTGCCAGGCCGACATGAAGATTGCGGACATGGACCTCGCGCAGGCCCATGCGGCGGGTGCGCGGACGCTGGTCATCGGGGTCGCCAACCGGGGCGGGGTGATCTCGGACGGCTGGAAGGCGGTGCTGCACACCGCCCTGGAGCAGGGCTTCGACCTTGCGTCGGGCCTGCACAACCTCCTGCGCGACGAGGCCGACCTCGTGGCAACGGCGGCACGGCATGGCCGGATGCTGCATGACGTGCGGGTGCCCTCGGTGAAGTATCCCATCGCCAACGGCAGGAGGCGGTCGGGCAAGCGGCTTCTGGCGGTGGGGACGGACTGTTCCTGCGGGAAGATGTACACCACGCTGGCGATGGATGCCGAGATGCGGGCGCGGGGGCTGAAGTCGACCTTCCGGGCGACGGGTCAGACCGGGATCCTCATCACCGGAGACGGGGTGCCGCTCGACGCGGTGATCGCCGACTTCATGGCCGGGTCGATCGAGTGGCTGACGCCCGACAACGATGACGACCACTGGGACATCATCGAGGGGCAGGGGAGCCTCTACCACGTCTCCTATTCGGGCGTGACGCTGGCGCTGATTCACGGCGGCCAGCCCGATGCGCTGATCGTCTGCCACGAGCCGACGCGGACCCACCTGCGCGGACTGCCGGGCTTCCGGGTGCCGCGCCCCGACGAGGTGCGCGACGCCGCGCTGCACATGGCGCGGATCGCCAACCCCGATTGCGAGGTCGCGGGTTATGCGATCAACACCCAGCACATGACCGAGGACGAGGCGGGGCAATACCTGCACGACCTCGAGCGCCACCTCGGCCTGCCCGCGACCGATCCGTTCCGCTTCGGGGCGGGCAAGCTGGTGGATGCCGTGCTGGCTCTCTAGTCTGGGGAAAGCACGGGGGCGCGGGGGTCCACCCTGCGCGCCATCGGTCCAGAAGGATTAGGAATATGGGATTTTCTGTCACGCCGGACACCTTCCGCCTGGCGGAAGTGTTCACCATCTCGCGCGGGAGCCGGACCGAGGCGCGCGTTCTCACGGTGCGGGTGACCGGGGAGGGCGTGACCGGCTGGGGCGAATGCGTGCCCTACGCGCGCTACGGCGAGAGCCTCGAAAGCGTGACGGCGCAGATCGAGGGGCTGCCCGAGGGCATCACGCGCGAGGCATTGCAGCAGGCGCTGCCGCCCGGCGCGGCGCGCAATGCCGTCGATTGCGCGCTGTGGGACATGGCCGCGAAGCAGGCGGGGCGGCGGGTCTGGGAGATCGCCGGGTTGCCTGCGCCGGGGCCGGTGGTGACGGCCTACACGCTGTCGCTGGACAGTCCCGACAACATGGAGGCCGCGGCGCGGCGCCATGCGCACAGGCCGCTTCTGAAGATCAAGCTCGGCACGGCCGATGACATGCCCCGGCTGGAAGCCGTGCGCCGGGGCGCGCCGCAGGCGCGGATCATCGTCGATGCCAACGAGGGCTGGACAGCCGAGGTCTACGCCGAGCTCGCGCCGCATCTGGTGCGGATGGGCGTGGCGCTGGTGGAGCAACCTATGCCGGCGGCCGCCGACGAGGCACTGGCAGAGATGGCGCGGCCGCTTCCGGTCTGTGCGGACGAATCCTGCCATGACCGGGCGTCGCTTTCCGACCTCGCGGGCAAGTACGACGTGGTCAACATCAAGCTCGACAAGACCGGCGGTCTGACCGAGGCGCTGGCGCTGCGCGACATCGCCCGGGCCGAGGGCTATGGCGTGATGGTGGGCTGCATGGTGGGATCGTCGCTCGCCATGGCGCCCGCCGTTCTCGTGGCGCAGGGCGCCGAGATCGCGGATCTTGACGGGCCGCTGCTCCTCGCGGAGGACCGGCCGCACCCCATGCGCTACGACGCGGCAGGTGTGCATCCCCCGGATCGCGAGCTTTGGGGGTAGCGTTGGACCGCGCGATCATCTGGGATGTCGAGTTCCTGACGGCCCCGGGCGCGCCGCAACGGTTCTGGTGCGGCCCGGACGACCCCGACCCGGTGCTTGTGCAGATCGGCGCGGTCGAACTTGGCCTTGACGGCGACTTCGCGACGGGCGGCACGTTCCAGTGCCTCGTCGTGCCGCGCGACCGGGAAGGGTCGCGCTACCCGATCACCGAGTTCCTGACGCGCCTGACCGGCATCACTGCCGAACGCATGGCGCAGGAAGGCGTGGAGCTTCCCGATGCCCTGCGCAATTTCGACGCCTTCACGAACCGGGCGCCGGTCTGGGCCTGGGGCACCGATGAGCTGAACGCCATCGCGATCAGTTGCTACCTCGCGGGGGTCGCCCCGCCGATCCCGGCCGGGCGCTTTGGCAATGCCACGCGCCTCCTGAAGGCGGCCGGCATCCCCGTCGAGGACATCATCAAGCTGCGCTCGAACACGCTCTGCGACTTCTTCGGGATCGAGCGAACGGGGGCGCGCGCGCACGACGCCCTTTCGGACGCCACCGGCACTGCGCTCGCGCTCCAGCACCTGCTGCGTGGCGGCCGGCTGCGCCCGGAGGAGTTCGCCCTCGATGCTTGACCTTTGCTCCGCTGCGCCCGAAACAGCGGGCAGCAGGTCTCAGGAGGCACGACCATGACCCGTACCGTGTATGTCAACGGCGACTGGCTTCCGGAGGAGGAGGCGAAGGTCTCGGTCTTCGACCGCGGCTTCCTGATGGCCGATGGCGTCTACGAGGTGACCTCGGTGCTTGACGGCAAGCTGATCGACTTCGCCGGCCACGTCGCCCGGCTCGAACGGTCGCTGAGGGAACTGGGCATGGGGATGCCGATGCCGGCCGAGGCGCTGCTGGAGATGCACCGCGAACTGGTCGAGCGGAATGGCGTGGTGGAAGGGATGATCTACCTTCAGGTCACGCGCGGCAATCCCGGCGACCGGAGCTTCATGTATCCGCCCGCCGACCTGCCGCAGACGGTGGTGTCCTTCACCCAGAACGTGCCGAACCTCGCCGATGCCCCGGCCGCGAAGACCGGGTTCCGCGTCATAACGATCCCCGACCTGCGCTGGGCGCGGCGCGACATCAAGACGACGCAGCTTCTCTACCCGTCGATGGGCAAGATGGCGGCGAAGGCGGCGGGCGTCGATGACAGCTGGTTCGTCGAGGACGGCGTGGTGACCGAGGGCACCTCGAACAACGCCTACATCGTCAAGGGCAACCGGATCATCACCCGGCAGCTCTCGGAGGACATCTTGCACGGGATCACCCGGACGGCGGTGCTGCGCTTCGCCCGCGAGGCGCAGTTCGAGGTCGAGGAGCGGCCGTTCTCGGTGGAGGAGGCGAAGGGGGCGGACGAGGCGTTCTCGACTGCCGCCTCGATCTTCGTGATGCCGGTGGTGGAGGTCGACGGGGCGAGGGTGGGCAGCGGGACGCCCGGCCCGGTCGCGCAGCGGCTGCGCGAGCTCTACATCGACGAGATGCGCAAGGCGGCAGTCTGAGCGCGCCGCGAAAGCGGGGTCAGGCGAAGCTTTCCACCCGCACGCGCGAGGCGTCGAAGGTCGTGGTGTTGGTGAGGATCGCCACCTCCTTTCCGGAGACGAAGAGGCGCACGAGGAAAGCGTCGTCCTCCACGTCATGCGTGAGGTCGGCTTGGGTCACCGCGCCGAAGGTGTCCCGGTCGAAGTCGAGGTAGAGGGTCTCGGTCAGCCAGTCGAAATCGGTCACCGTCACCGGGGCGTCGTCGTCCTCATCGAACCATGCCGAGAAGATGTCGGTGCCGTCGCCGCCCGTCATCGTGTCGCCGTCGTCGCCCCAGAGGAAGTCGTCGCCTTCGCCGCCGGACAGGACGTCGGGCGCGAAGGGCGCGCCGGGGAAATCCTCCGCGAAGATCGTGTCGCTCCCCGAACCGCCATCGAGCACGTTCGCGCCGAAGTTGTCGACAATCAGGTCGTCGCCCGCGCCGCCATAGATCGTGTCGTCGCCTTCGCCGCCATCGATGAAATCGTCGCCGTCGCCCGCGTCGATCAGTTCATCGCCCGTGCCGCCCTCGATGCTGTCATCGCCGGACGTTCCCAAGTACGGGTCGTCGACGATCGGTGCGCTCTGGTCGATCGGATCGACCTCCGCCTCCTCTTCCGCGACCTCGTCATCCGAAGGTCCCTCGAACAGGGCCATCAGGACCCCGGCCGAGATCAGGGCGAAAAGTGCCATCGGTAACATTGCGTGCGACCTGACTTCTATGTTTCCGGTTGGTTAACGGTCGTTCCGGGATGATGGAAGAATTTGGCAGCACTGCGGCAGCGGGTGGGCAAGAAACCGCCCGTTGCCACCTTCTGCCGACTTGGAAATCTCAGGATTTCGGGCCGACGTTCTCGCGGAAGGCGACCTCGAAGGCGGCCTTCTTGCCCTCGCTCGCCTCGGTCTGGTTCTGCGCCACCCAGTCGGCATAGGGCATTCCGTAGTAGATCGCGCGGGCCTCATCCTTGGTCATCGCGATCCCGCGCTCGTTCGCGGCTTCCTGGTACCAGCGGCTGAGACAATTGCGGCAGAATCCCCCGAGGTTCATCAGGTCGATGTTCTGCACGTCGGGGCGCTTTTCCATCAAGTGGTGGCGCAGCGCCCGGAAGGCGGCTGCCTCGAGTTCGATACGGGTCTGGTCGTCCATGTCGGGATCCTCCTGCGGTCAGACCTGTGCCTCGGCAAGCGCCACGTCAAGGATGGGCGCTAGGCGTTCCGCCCAGGCGTGCTGACCCTCGGGGGTGGTGATGAGGTCATGGCGGAGTTCGATCAGGACATGCGGGCGGCCGGGGAGCAGCCCGTGGCGGTCCATGGAGTCGCCGGGCAGGTGGCCCGAATAGGGTTCGTTGTCGCCGACGCAAAGGTCGGGCTCGGCGCGCAGGCGGGCGAGGAGCGGCGCGGCGATGCGGCCATCGGTGGCATGGAGCACACCGATGTGCCAGGGCCGAGGCGCGCGCCCCATCAGGCGTGGCGTGAAGGAGTGGATCGCGCAGAGCACGGTGTCGGGCCGTCGTGCGGCAAGGCGCGCGAGTGCGGTGTGGTAGGGGCGGTGGAACAGGGCGAGCCGCCGCGCGACTTCGGCGTCGTCCACCTGCCGGTTGCCCGGCACGATGGTGCCGTCATAGAGCTTCATCACCAGCGTCGGGTCGTCCTCGCCGCGGTTGGGGTCGATCACGAGGCGCGAGAAGGTGCTCAGGATGGCCGGCGCGTCGAGAAGCGCCGCAAGGCGCGCCGAGACCTCCGCGGCGCCGATGTCCCAGGCGATGTGGCGGCCCATTTCGCCGTCGGACAGGCCAAGTGTTCCGCCGACTTCGGGCGGAACCCGGTTCGACGCGTGGTCGCAGGTCACGAGCCACCGCGACGGACGGTCCTCCCCGATGATCTCGAAGGCGCTGCTCGTCATTATCGTGTCACCTTTGCGCGTCACGTCGCTTTAGGTGATAGATCGGGCACGCGCCAGTTGCCCCCTGCGTCGGAATCAGGGATAGACAGGTCAGTTTGGGCGCTAACATCGCGCCACAGCAGGAGCGGGTGACAGCATGAGACGGCATCGCAACGTGAAGATCGTGGCCACCCTGGGCCCGGCCTCGGACAGCTACGAGGTGATCCGCGCCCTCTACGAGGCCGGGGCCGATGTCTTCCGGCTCAACATGAGCCACGGGACCCACGAGGACATCACGCGCCGCCATGCCAATGTCCGCAAGGTCGAGGCCGACATCGGCCGCCCGATCGCTATTCTCGCCGACCTCCAGGGCCCGAAGCTGCGCGTCGGCGAGTTCGCCAACGGTGCCGAAGACCTCGACGTCGGCGACAGGTTCCGGTTCGACCTCGAGGACAAGCCCGGCACGAAGGCGCGGGTGCTGCTGCCGCACCGGGAGATCTTCGAGGCGCTCGAGCCGGGAGCGACGCTGCTGGTCAACGACGGCAAGATGCGGTTCCGGGTCGACAACTGTTCCAAGACCCATGCCGACTGCACGGTGATCGCCGGCGGCACGATCTCGGGCCGCAAGGGCGTGAACGTGCCCGACGTTGTCCTGCCGCTCGCCGCGTTGTCCGAGAAGGACCTGCGCGACCTCGAGTTCGCCTGCCAGATCGGAGTGGACTGGCTGGCGCTGTCCTTCGTGCAGCGGCGCGCCGATGTCGACGAGGCGCGGGACCTGGTCAAGGGCCGCGCCCTGATCATGTCCAAGATCGAAAAGCCCGCGGCGGTGAAGGCCTATGCCGAGATCCTCGACGCCTCGGACGGGATCATGGTGGCGCGCGGCGATCTGGGCGTGGAGCTTCCCGTCGAGTCGGTGCCGCCGATCCAGAAGCGCCTCGTCCGGGGGGCCCGGGCAGCGGCCAAGCCCGTCATCGTGGCGACGCAGATGCTGGAAAGCATGATCGAGAGCCCGATGCCGACCCGTGCCGAAGTTTCGGACGTGGCGACCGCGATCTACGAGGGGGCGGACGCCGTGATGCTTTCGGCCGAGAGCGCCGCCGGAAGCTTCCCGGTCCAGGCTGTCACCACGATGGACAACGTGGCCCGCAGCGTCGAGAGCGACCCGACCTATCGCGACATCATCGAGGCCTCGCGCACCGCCAAGCGCGCCACCGTGGCCGACGGGATCGTGGCCGCGGCGCGCGAAATCGCCGAGACCACCGACATCCGCGCGATCTGCTGCTTCAGCCAGTCCGGCGCGACGGTGAACCTCGTCGCGCGCGAGCGCCCACGGGTGCCGATCCTGGCGCTCACACCGCTCACCGGGACGGCACGGCGGCAGTGCCTCACATGGGGGACGACCTGCGTGATCATCGAGGAGGAGGTCGGCCGCTTCAAGCAGGCGGTGATCCAGGCGGCGCGCGCTGCCAAGAAGCTTGGGTTCGCCGACGAGCATCAGCAGATCCTCGTGACCGCAGGCGTGCCGTTCAACGTGCAGGGGACGACCAACATCCTGCGCGTGGCGCCCTGCGACGAGAGGTTGATTTACAGCGCCGAACCGCAATAATTGCCTGACGTGGCGTCAGGTGCGCCCGGAGGTGAATTTGTGGGAAATGATCCAGATCTGTTGCTGGTCATCGGCGGAGTGCTCGCAGTCCTGTCGGTTCCGTCCATTGTCGGCGCTCTGAGCGAGGGCCGGTCGCCGCGCGTCGCCTCGGTCGTGGTGCTGGCCGCCGGTTTCCTGATCGTCTACGCGCTGATGAACAAGCCGGGCGGCTATACCCTGAACGAGATCCCGCAGGTCTTCATGTCGGTGATCGGCCGCTTCATCTGAGCCGAATCCGCTTGCCTCACACGGTACTGGCGCGTATAGCCCCGCGCCTGAACTATCCGCGCGTCCGGCCGAAGTGGCATGCCGAGTCGCGCGCGAACGACACCGAAAGGAGCCGAAATGCCCAAGATGAAGACGAAGTCTGGCGCGAAGAAGCGTTTCAAGACGACCGCCACCGGCAAGATCAAGGCCGGCCAGGCGGGCAAGCGGCACGGAATGATCAAGCGGACGAAGGATTTCATCCGCGATGCCCGGGGCACGACGGTTCTGTCGGCCGCGGACACCAAGATCATCAAAGCCTACATGCCCTACGCCCGCTGAGGAGACCTGAACCATGTCACGCGTCAAAGGCGGTCCCGTCACCAGCCGTCGCCACAAGAAAGTCATCGCCCAGGCCAAGGGCCACTATGGCATGCGCTCGCGCACCTTCAAGGTCGCGACGCAGTCGGTGGACAAGGCCAACCAGTACGCCACACGCGATCGCAAGGTGCGCAAGCGGAACTTCCGCGCGCTCTGGATCCAGCGGATCAACGCGGCGGTGCGCGAATTCGATGCCACGCTGACCTATTCGCGCTTCATCGACGGCCTGACGAAGTCGGGCATCCTCGTCGACCGCAAGGTGCTTGCCGACCTCGCCGTTCATGAACCGGCGGCGTTTGGCGCCATCGTCGAAAAGGCGAAGGCCGCGCTCGCGTAAGCTTGCCTCTCGAAAGCAGAGGGAATGTCAGACCCCGCGGGCCCGGAAACGGGTCGGCGGGGTTTTGTCTTTGGGGCTTGCCTTGACCACGCAAGGTACTGTGGTAGCAAGCCCGCAACACCTAGCCCCGGACACGAGGGATGGACCGACTGATGCAGGGTTTGGACGAGCTTAGAGGCCGCTACATCGCGGCGGTCGCCGGGGCCTCCGACGAGGCGGCGCTGGAAGAAGTCCGCCTCGCCGCGCTGGGCAAGAAGGGCGAGATCAGCCTGAAGATGCGCGAACTTGGCCAGATGAGCGCCGAGGAGCGGATGGTGGCGGGGCCGGCGCTGAACGGGTTGCGCGACGAGGTCGAGGCGGCGCTGAAGGCGAAGAAGGCGGGGCTTGCCGATGCGGCGCTGGAAGCGCGGCTGGCATCGGAGTGGCTCGATGTGACTCTCCCGGGGCGTCCGCGACCGCGCGGCACGATCCATCCGGTGAGCCAGGTCCTGGACGAGGTTGCCGCGATCTTCGCCGACATGGGCTTCTCGGTCGCCGAGGGCCCGCAGATCGAAAGCGACTGGTACAATTTCGACGCCCTCAACATCCCGCCCGAGCACCCTGCCCGGCAGGAACACGATACCTTCTTCATGGCGCGGGCCGAAGGCGACAACCGTCCGCCGCATGTGCTGCGCACCCATACATCCCCCGTTCAGATCCGTGCCATGGCCGAGCACGGCGCTCCGATCCGGGTGATCGCACCGGGGCGCGTCTACCGGATGGACATGGACCAGACCCACGCGCCGATGTTCCACCAGCTCGAGGGCCTGGCCATCGACAGCGACATCAGCATGGCGAACCTCAAGTGGTGTCTCGAGGAGTTCTGCCGTGCCTACTTCGAGGTCGACCACGTCGAGCTGCGCTTCCGCGCCTCGCACTTCCCCTTCACCGAGCCGTCGGCCGAGGTCGACCTGCGCTGTTCCTGGGAGGGCGGGCAGCTCAAGGTGGGCGAGGGCGACAGCTGGCTGGAAATTCTCGGGTCGGGCATGGTGCACCCCAAGGTGCTGGCCGCTGCGGGCGTCGACCCCGAGAAATGGCAGGGATTCGCCTTCGGGATGGGCATCGACCGCATCGCGATGTTGAAATACGGCATCCCCGACCTGCGCGCCTTCTTCGAGAGCGACCTGCGCTGGCTGCGCCACTACGG
>CAZOHN010000110.1:0-12092 GCA_964579325.1 uncultured Rhodobacterales bacterium | reverse complement strand
GAGCAGCCGCGGCAGGACAACCGGGGCGACGGCGGCGGTCGCAACGACCGGCGCGATGACCGCCCCCGTGACGACAGGCCCCGTGATGACAGGCCCCGTGATGACAGGCCCCGCGATGACAGGCCCCGCGAAGATCGTGCCCGCGACGAACGCCCCCGTGATGACAGGCCGCGTGACGAGCGTCCCCGCGAGGAACGCCCGCGCGAGGAGCGTCCGCGCGACGAGCGCCCCCCCGAAGAGCGCCGCCAGCGTATTGCAGACGACGTGATCGACTTCGAGGCCGATTCCAACGATCCAGGTCTGGTGGAAACGCCCGAGAGCCGCGATATGGTGCAGCCCGTCGTGGCACCGGCCGAGCCCGAGGCTCCGGTGGCCGAGAAACCTGCCCGCGCGCGCCGACCCCGGCGTCCGAAGGCGGCAGAGGCCGCTTCCGAGCCCGGCGAGGACACGGCGACCAACGACACCCCCGAGGCTGCCGAGTAGGTCTCCCGGCGCCCATCGCGCCGGGGCAAGACCCTAGGCGCGCTTCTGGCGCGCTTCAGGCCTCAGAGAGCCGCCTTGCGAGCGCACAGAAGGCTTCGAGCCCGATCTCCTCGGCACGCGCCGTGGGCGGGATGCCGACGCTGTGCAGGATATTCTCGATGTCCGGCGCGATCCCCCGCAGGCTGGCCCGCAGCATCTTCCGGCGCTGGTTGAATGCGGCGGCGACTACCCGGCTCAGCATCGCCGGATCGGCCGGGTAGCGGGGGGCGGAGAGGGCGGTCAGGTGCACGACCGCCGAATGCACCTTGGGAGGCGGTGTGAAGGCCTCGGGCGGAAGCGTCAGCGCGATCCGCACGTCGCAGCGCCATTGCGCCAGGATCGCGAGGCGACCGTAAGCCTTGCCTCCCGGCTGTGCCACGATCCGCTCGGCCACTTCCTTCTGGAACATCAGCGTGAGGCTCTGCCAGAACGGCGGCCAGTCATCAGGGGTCAGCCAGCGCACCAGCAATTCAGTGCCGACATTGTAGGGCAGGTTCGCCACGATGCGGATCGGCGGCGAGAGTTGTGCCGCAGCGTCCACGTCGAGGGCGTCGGCGTTCAGCACCTCGAGCCGTCCGGGATAGGCGGCGGCGATTTGTGCCAGCGCGGGCAGGCACCGCGCGTCCTTTTCGACCGCCAGCACCCGCCGTGCGCCCTCGGCAAGCAGGCCGCGCGTCAGTCCGCCCGGGCCGGGCCCGACCTCGAGCACATCCGACCCGGAGAGGTCGCCCGCGACGCGCGCGATCCGTGCGGTGAGGTTGAGGTCGAGCAGGAAGTTCTGACCGAGTGACTTCTTGGCCGAAAGCCCGTGCGCCGCGATCACCTCGCGCAGCGGCGGAAGCCCGTCAATCGCCGGCATGGGGAAGTCCGGCGCGGGAGCGCGCCATCCGGTCCGCCAGTCGCAACGACGCGATCAGGCTGGTCGGGTCGGCCTGGCCGGTGCCGGCGATGTCGAAGGCGGTGCCGTGATCGGGCGAGGTGCGCACGAAGGGCAGGCCCAGCGTGACATTCACCCCGCCAGCGAAGTCGAGCGTCTTGATCGGGATCAGGGCCTGGTCGTGATACATGCAGACCGCCGCGTCGTAGCGGGCCCGGGCCTCGGGGTGGAACATGGTGTCGGCCGAAAGCGGGCCGGCGAGGTCGAAGCCATCGGCGCGGAGCGCGTCGAGCACCGGGGCGATCCTGTCGATCTCCTCGCGCCCCATCGCGCCGCCCTCTCCGGCGTGGGGGTTGAGCCCGGACACGGCGATCCTCGGCCGGGCGATGCCGAAGTCGCGCCGGAGGCCCGCGACCGTGAGGCGGATCGTCTCTGACAGGAGAGCGGGGGTGAGGGCCGCGGGCACTTCGGAGAGGGGGATGTGGATCGTCGCGGGCACCACGCGCAGGAGCGGCGAGGCCAGCATCATCACGACGCGGTCCACGCCGGCGAGGTGGGCGAGGAATTCGGTGTGCCCGGGAAAGGCGAAGCCGGCGCCGTCCTGCAGCGCCTTCTTGTGGATTGGCGCGGTGCAGACGGCGCCGGCCTCGCCCGACAGCGCCCAGCCCACCGCGCGTTCGATCACGGCAATCGTGGCGGCGGCGTTGCGGGGCGAGGGGCGGCCGGGGACGGCCGGATCTGGGAAGCGGTGGACGACCACCGGAAGCGCCCGCGCTGACACCGCGGCGGCGCGCGAGGGGTGGGCGATCTCTGCGGTTGGCGTTCCCGACGGCAGGTGCCGCGGATCACCGATCCAGGCGAAGGGCAGGGCGTCCCGCAGTGCCTCCCACGCCTTCGCCGCGATTTCGGCTCCGATGCCTGCGGGTTCGCCGCAGGTCATCACCGTGACGGCGGGTGACGGGGTCATTGCCGGCGGATCGTCGCGTTGGCCTTCAGTTCCTCGAGGTAGATCTCGGCCAGCGCGGCCAGTCTTTGGTTCTGAAGCACGGTGCGCACCTGGTCGCGCGAGGTCTCGCTGCCGATGCCGGGGTCGATGACCCGCCCACCTTCCGCCGCCTCGGCCTCGCCGCGGTCGGCGGCATCCTCGATGAAGGTGCGGCGGCACAGCATCAGGAGGGTCGGCTGGCCGCCCCGTGCGAAGGTCGTCGAGATTTCGCCCACGTCGAGCGCGGCGAGCGCCAGCGCGACATCTGTCGGCACCTCGGGCAGCGGCCGCGTTTCGCGCCGGACGGGGTTGGCGGTGGCGCGCTGCGAGACGGCGTAGAGGTCGTTGCAAGTGTCCACACGCGCGCGGATCGCCTCGGCCTCGCTGCGATCAGCCACGGGGAATTCCGCCCACTCGACCGTCAGCGCGGACTCAGGCGGGGCTTCGGTCTGCTCGACGCCGCGGAGCTGGAAGAACACCACGGCGCGGCCGGTGGGGACGGGTCTGGCGACCTCGTTGGGGCGCAGGCCGTTCAGCGACTGCGCAACTTGCGGCGGCAGGTTGCGGATGGACACCCAGGAGAGGTCGCCACCCCGGGCCGCCGAGGGCGAGACCGAGGAGGCGCGGGCTTCGGCGGCAAAGGCGCCCTCGGAGACCACCTGGCCCACGAACGATCCCGCGATCCGCAGCGCCGAAGCGCGCCCCGCGGCAGTGTCGTTCGGCAAGACGATCTCGGCCAGACGCACCCGGACCCCGCCGGTCCTGGCGCGTGCCACGATGGCGCGGTCGATCTCCGCGTCGGAAATGGTCACGCTCTGTGCGTACCTGGCGCGGATCACCTCGCGCCAGACAAGGCCGGATTCGACGAAGGAATAGACGAACTCGGGTGTCACGCCGCCCTGGCCGATCGCGGCAAGGAACTGCTCGGTCGTCAGGTTCGCGCGACTGGCGAACTCCGCCACGCCAGCGTCGACCTGCGCAGGGGATACCGACAAACCAAGCGCGGCGGCGGCGTCTGCCTTGAGGCGATCCTCGATCAGGCGCTGCTCGGCCAGAAGGTCGATATCGCCCTGTTCGCCCAGCAGGGTGAGGAAGCGGCGGTTCTGCTCGATCTCGAACCGGGTGATCGCCCGGTCGTTCACGGTGATCACGGGCCGGAACAGATCGGTCTGCGATGAGGCAGGTACCGTCCCGGCGCCGATGACCGCGAGGAACGCGGCAAGGGCAAGAAACAGGACGGGAAATCGGTACGTCGGTCTGTGGGTCATGCTCGTCGTGCCATCCCCTCTGGCGCCTCAGTTGATGCAGCGGCGCCGGGGCGCACCGCCTTCCCCGCCGGTTCCGAAGCCAGTCAACGCGACCGACAGGCCGAAATCGGTGGTCGGCGTCACACTAGTCGAGGACGTGAACCGACGCGAGAGGGAAAGATCGACGCGCAGGCATTCGTTCTCGAAGCCCAGCCCGACTCCGGCCGACGTCGCCCGCTCGGCGACGAAGTCATAGCGCCAGGCGGTGCGGCCGGTCCAGCGGCTGTCGATGCGCCAGGCGGCATCGAGCGCCCATTCGGCGGTCTCTTCGGGCCGGTTCTCGGCAATCGACGCAGAAAGGAAAGTGACGCCTGTCGCCACGTCGAAGCGCGCATCGTTGTACGCGAGGCGAAGGTCGGTCTTGGCCGCCGAGAAGTCGTCGTCGAGGAGCGCGCGCCCGCTGAGGGCGAGGCGCGAGGGCAGGTCGACCCGTCCTGCGACAAGCCAGTGCGACGACGTGCCGGTGAGGCCCGATCCGTCGGCGAAGTCGCCCCGATCCTCGTCGCGGAAGAGCCGCCCGAAGGTCAGCCCGAGGGTTCCGCCGTCGGCGCCGCGCCGGACCCAGTTCACGCCGAGCGCCGCGCGCAGGCCCCGGTCCCGCGCATCCTCGCCGGGAAAGCGGGAGAAGGAGAGCAGGTTGCCCTCGTCGAACTCGACGAGGCGGCTGTCCTCGTTCGGGACGCTGTCGGTTTCGCCTTCGGACCAGGCGATCATGGCCACGGGTTCGAGGATCTGCATCGCTCCGCGCTGGCCGGTCTTCATCAGCGGCCAGCGCAGCGTGACGGCGGCCTCGGAGGAGAGTTGCAAGACCTCCCCGGGAAAGGCGCTGTCTTGGCGGATGTCGTAGGCGGCCGCGCGGAGGCCGAAGGCTCCGGTGGCGAGAAGCCCCGGACCGAGGACCTCCGTCCGCTCCCAGCCGAGCCGCGCGTCGAGGCGCATGACATCGCGACCGTCGCCATCGAGGTCGGAGGACCGGCGCGTGCCGAGGGCACCGAGCGACAGCGTGGCGCTTCCGCCGAGCGGCCCCGGGGTGAACCGGCGCTCGTAGGCGGCGTCATAGACGATGCCCGGCTGGGTGCTGTTCGACTCGCCGGAGCGCAGCGTGTGGTAGGCCGAGAGCGAGGCATCGATCTGTTCGTCGGCCCTTGTCCGGGTGAGGGTCAGTGCGCTGCGCAACCGGTCGCGATCCTGGAGGCCGTAGTCCAGCAGATAGGCCGGGTCCGAAACCGTCTCGATCCGTGCCCCGAGCGTGAAGCCCCCCGCGAGGGCGAAGGCGCTCGACACGAAGAGGTAGCCGCGGGTGTCGCCGGGCAGGATCTCGTCGCTGGTGATCGCCCCGTCCGCCACGATGCCGCCACGTCGGAACGCCTGCCGGTAGCGCAGGCCCAGCGTCCGCGTGTCGGGCGACAGATAGGGGGTGAGCATGACGTCGGCGGACTGGCCGAGGGTGATGAAATGGGGAAGCCGCAGCCCGGTGCCGAGCTTGGACGTGGTCCGGAGTGTCGGGAACATGAACCCCGTCGCGCGGCGGAGCGTCGGATCGGGCAGCCGCAGCCGCGGAATGTAGAGGACCGGCAGGTCGAGCACGCGCAGTTGCGCGCCGTCGAAATAGAGCTGCCGTGCCTCGGCATCATGCACCACGCGGCGGGCGCGGATCGACCACAGCGGTGTCGGGCGCCCGGCGCAGACCTGGCAGGAGGAGGCGACGACCTTGCTGAGTTGCGTGTAGCGCCCCTCGACCCTGTGGATCTCGGCGGCGGCAAGCTGGAGCTGCTGTTCCAGCACCAGCCGCGCGCTGGTCAGCAGGCCGTTCTGGAGATCGGGCGACAGTTCGGCGAAATCGGCGAAGAGGGCCACGCTTTCGCCTTCGGTAAGTGTGATCGGCCCGTCGATCGCAAGCCGGTCACCGGCGCGGTCGTAGGTGATGCGTCGCGCCGTGAGGCGGGCGCCGCGCCACAGCACCTCGACGTTGCCTTCTGCCACGAGGAAGGTATCGGCGCGGATTTCCACCCGGTCGGCCAGAAGCGTCGCGGCGTCCTGCGCCCGGGCGGGCAGCGCGAGCGTCAGGCAGAGAATGGCGAGGGCGAAAAGACGGATCATCCGTCCTCCAGGTGAAGCAGAAGGCCAAGCGACAGGAGGATCCCCACCACCGGAGGGGCCCATGCCGCAAGCGCGACGGGGATCTGCCCGTTCTCGCCCAGCACCTGCGCGAAGTTGCGCAGGAAGAACAGCCCGAACCCCATCACGAGGGCCATCAGCACCATGATGCCGGACCGTCCCAGTCGGGCGTGGCGCATGGTGAATGCCGCCCCGACAAGCAACATCGCCACGAGGAACAGGGGCCGGGCGAGTTCGGTCTGGAGCCATACCCGGTGCTGCAACGCCGCGAACCCGGCGCTTTCGAGTTGCCTGATGAACGCTGGCAGCTCCCAGATCGGCACGGACGCCGGCGTGCCGAAGCTGTCGCGAATGCGGTCGAGCGTGAGGTCGGAGGGGATCGAGAGGCGTTCGCGGCGGACGGAATCTCGTTCGGAGTTCACGTTGGCGTCGAGCGGCCATTCCTTCACGAGGCGCAGGTTCCAGGCCCCGGGAACGAGCTGCGCCTCGGCAGCCTCGATACGGCGGACCGGGCCTCCTCGGGGAGCGAATTCGAGGAAGGTCACTTCGCGCAGCGTGGTTCCGTCTCGGTCTGCCCGGCTTGCGCGGATCACCATCTGTCCGGACGTCCCGCCCTGCCGCAGCCAGAGCCCCTCGCGCGAGACCGACAGGACGCTCGACTCCGCGCCGGAGTAGCGTGCGGCCGTGGTCTCGTATTCGAGCGAGGTCGCCGCCACGATCGGGTTCATCACGGCAACCCCGAGGACCCCGAGGGCGAGCGCCGTCACGACCGGTCCGGAAAGGCTGGTCAGCCCCGACCGCCCAGCCGCCCGGCTGACCACAAGCTCGCTCGACCGTGCGAGGCCGAGGCAGAGGACAAGGGACGCCAGCAGCGTGATGAGTGGCAGGATGCGGTAGAGCGTCTCGGGCGCCGACAGCAGCGCCAGCTCGAGTGCCTGCGGCAAGCCGATCTCGGACGTGTCGAATCGGCGCACCTGGTCGACGACTTCGAGGAGCAGGAGGAAGCCGAAGAAAGCCCCGAACACCAGCCCGAAGGCCGTCAGGAAGCGCCGCGCGAAGTAGAGGTCGAGCGTCATGCCGACGCGCCCGCCGGCAAGCCGCCGGATGGCTGCCGTCGTCGTCGCCCGGCATAGGACAGCAGCGACCATACCATCACCATCCCCACCGCGGGCGGGAGGTAGACCAGCGGCAGGAGCGCGCTGTCGGCAAGCGCCCGGTCGGCGATGGCATTCTCGAGGAGTTGCAGGATGACCAGCAGGACCACCGCGAGAGAGATCTGGCGCCACAAGCCGAACCGGCTGAACCCCGCGGCCATGACGGCCGCAAACCCGACGAGCGGCCCGACCAGGCCAAGGAGCGGTTGCGCGAAGCGGGCGTGCCCCTCGTAGAGCAGGACCGAGGCAGGCTTGCCGATCGCCTCGAGTGTGGCGGCATCGGGCGCAAGAAGGACCGGGGTCGGAAGTTCGTTCACATCCGGTCGCAGGAGCCTGCCTCCCGCAACCAGCTCTGCCAGGTCGTAGGTGAAGTCGGAAAACCGCATTGTGGTGAGCCGCCCCGAGGCGATGTCATAGGTCTGCGCGAGGCCGGAGAACATCACGAGCTTGGGTCCACCCTCGGCCCGCACGAGGAGTGCACGCGAGGCGGTGTAGGTGGTGCGGACCTCCGGGCGACGCTGATCCGACAGGAGAAGGTCCGACAGCTCGCCCGCCTCGGAGATCTCGCGGATATAGACGGTCAGACCCTGGGCCGGATGCATGAACCGTCCCTCCACGAGGAACCGCGCGGTGATGTTCTCGGCGATCTCGGCCCGACGCTCTGCCAGCATTGCGCGGCTGATCGGCACCAGGGAATGGGCCAGCGCCGAGAGCAGGAGCGTGACGAAGAGCCCGAACACTACCACGGGGCGCGCCAGCCGGAACGGGCCTTGGCCCGAGGCCTGCATGACGATCAGTTCGCCATCGGTGATGAGGCGGTTGGTGACGTAGACCGCAGCGGCGAAGGCCGGCACGGGGAGCACGATGCGGATGACATTGGGCAACGTCAGCGCGGTGAGTTCCAGAAACACCCCCGCCGACTGGCCGTCGGAAATGATCTGGTCGAACAGTGCGACAGCCCGGTTGATCCAGTAGACACCGACCAGCACGAGCGCGAAGAAGCCGAACAGCATCAGCAGCTGCGACAGGAAATATCGGTCGAATCTCGCCAAGGCGCCCCCACGGACCCGCGCTGCCCGCGCGGGCGGACCCTAGCCCAAACCGTCGCCGATGGGAAACTGCTATCTGGCCAATGCAGGGACCGCGCGCTAGGGTCCGCCGGCGCATCGGAGGATCCCATGACGACACCGCCCGCCATCGCATTCAAGCCTCTCGACCTCGACGCGCTCGCCGATTTCGAAGGTCGGATCGTCACCTTCGTCTCTGGCAAGGGTACGCTCGACCAGAGCGGTCGCCGGCTCAACAGGCTGACGCGCGGGGCGCTCGAGCGCTTTGCGCAGAGCGCTGCGTTCTCGCGTTTGAAGGAGGGGGATACGTCCGATCTCGCCTATCCCGCCGGGGCGCAGGCTGAAGCGATCCAGGTCGTGCGCCTCGACCGCCGCGCGACGCTTGCCGACGCCCGGCGCGCAGGCGCAGCGATCGGCCGGCGGATCGGCGAGAAGGGGGTGATCGTGCTCGCGGGCGATCTCCCGCGCGCTGCCGATATCTCGCTCGGCCTCGCGCTCAGGGCCTACAGCTTTGACGCTTATCACACCAAGAAAGAAGATCCCGCCCCGGGCCCCGTCACATTCATGGTTGGCAAGCCCGAGGAGGTTGCCCGAGCCGCGGCACCCATGGCGGCACTGGCCGAGGGTGTCTTCTTCACCCGCGATCTCGTGAGCGAGCCCGCGAACGTCCTGACCACCGACGATTTTGCGGCACGGCTCGGGGCGATGGGCGAACTAGGGCTGGAGGTCGAAATCCTCGAGGAGGCAGATCTCGAGAAGCTCGGGATGCGGGCGTTGCTGGCGGTCGGGCAGGGCTCGGCGAGCCCCTCGAAGGTCGTCGTCATGAACTGGAAGGGCGGCGATCCAGCCACCAAGCCGTTCGCTCTCGTCGGCAAGGGTGTGGTGTTCGACACCGGCGGCATCTCGATCAAGCCCGCGCAGGGCATGGAAGAGATGACGATGGACATGGGCGGCGCGGGTGTCGTCGCCGGTGTCATGCGGACGCTGGCGTTGAGGAAGGCGAAGGCGAATGTCGTCGGCGTGGTCGGCCTCGTGGAGAACATGCCTTCGGGGACAGCGCAGCGGCCGGGCGACATCGTGCGGTCGATGAAGGGCGATACCATAGAGGTCATCAACACCGACGCCGAGGGGCGCATGGTCCTGGCCGATGTGCTCTGGTACGTGCAGGAACGGTTCGAGCCCAGGGGCATGATCGACCTCGCCACCCTGACGGGGGCAGTCATCATCGCGCTTGGCCACGAGAATGCAGGTGTATTCTCGAATGACGACACGCTGGCGAATGCGTTTCTCAAGGCGGCTGCGGCCGAGGGCGAGGGGGCGTGGCGGATGCCGATGGGCGCCGCCTACGAGCGGCAGATCAAGTCCAACCTTGCGGACATCAAGAATTCGGGGGGGCGCCCGGGAGGTTCCATCACCGCCGCGCAGTTCCTTGGCAGGTTTGTCCGGCCGGATTGCCCCTGGGTCCATCTCGACATCGCGGGTGTCACGCTTCTGACCAAGGAGTCGGACCTTGCGCCGAAGGGGGCGACCGGTTGGGGCGTCCGGTCGCTTGACCGTTTGATCCGCGACAGTCTCGAGCCGAAGGGCTGATGCCGGAGGTCTGGTTCTACCACCTCACGCGGCGGCCGCTCGAGGCGGTGCTGCCCGACCTGCTCGCGCGATCGATCGGGCGCGGCTGGAGGGTGGAGGTCCGGGGGCGCGAGGCGGCGCGGATGGAATGGCTCGACCAGCGGCTCTGGCTGGGAAGCGACGAGGGCTTCCTGCCGCACGGACTTGCCGGAGGCCCGCACGACGCCTTGCAGCCGGTGCTGCTGACGACCGTTCCCGGCGCCGCAACTGACACCGACTGCCTCATCGCAATCGACGGCACCGAGGTCTCCGACGACGACGCGCGCGGGTGCGCGCGGGTCTGCATCGTCTTTGACGGCAGCGACGAGGCCGCCCTGGCGCGTGCGCGCTCTCAGTGGAAGTCGCTTACCTCCGCAGGACTTCCCGCAGCCTACTGGAGCGAGGAGTCGGGCCGCTGGGAGAAGAAGGCGGAGAGCGCAGGGACGGCGCCGGCCTGAGCGCGCTTGCGTCGACAGGCCCGTGGCCGCTAGGCTGAGGACCACAGGACCGATCCCCGCGCGGCGAAGGCGAAGGGAGCAAGCCATGTCCAGTCGCGATCCCGCAGGTCACGTCTGTCCGGTGCCCTCGCGCGCGCATTTTCCGTTCTTCGTCGGCGCCTTCGGGATTGCCTGGGGCGCGTTTGCGGCCTTCCTGCTTGCGCCCGAAACGCTGGAACGGCTTTTCGGGCCCCCGAGTTCCTCCCATCCGCTCTTCTTCCTGGCGGTCTATGCTCCGGGGCTGACCGCCTTCACGATCGTCCTGGCCTATGGCGGACGGGCCGGGTTCGCGCGCTACCTCTCGCGGCTGGCGCTCTGGCGGGCGCCTCTGGGCTGGTGGGCGGTTCTGCTCGCTGGCATTCCGGCGGTCTTCATGGCGGGCGCGGCGCTGAAGGGAGTGCCGCTGGTTCCCGACCTCCCCGGGATCTGGCAGGTTCTGGGGTTCATGGCATTCATGGCGCTGCTCGGCCCGATGGAGGAGTTCGGGTGGCGCGGTCTGGCGTTGCCGCTGATGCAGCGGCATCTCGCCCCGATCTGGGCAGGACTCGTTCTGGGCCTGATCTGGGGCTTGTGGCACCTGCCGGCCTTCCTGCTCTCGGGCCTGCCGCAGAGCGGGTGGAGCTTCATGCCGTTCTTCATCGGCGCGACGGCCGTGGGCGTGATCCTCACGCCGCTGTTCAATGCCAGCGGGGGCAGCATGTTGCTGGCGATGCTCTATCACTTCCAGCTCAACAATCCGCTCTGGCCGGATGCCCAGCCGTTCGACACGCCGCTTTTCGTTGCCTTGGCAGTGGCGGTGGTCTGGTTGAACCGCAAGACGATGTTCACGCGGGAAGGGGCAGCGACCGACGTGATTCCGCCGCGGCGGATCAGCGGGTGAGAACGAGCCGGTCGCGGGTCATCTCGATGCGGCCGAAGCGGTCGAGATAGGTCATCCCGAGGAGCGATTCGGCCATGTCGACGGAGTTGACGACGGCCCGGACGTTGCGGTCCTCGATGCCGCCGAGGCTGACCTCGGCGAGGCGCACGGGGGCTGTCTGCACGGTGCCGTTGGCGGTGATCGCCATGCCGGTGAAGTCGAGCGCCGAGGGGTCGAGGCCCACGCGGCGGGCATCAGCGGGGCTGAGCACGATGTCGGAGGCGCCGGTATCGACGACGAAGCGGACGGGTGTGCCCTGGACCTGAAGCGTGAGGTAGAAATGTCCGTCGGGGGCGCGCGGGACCTCGACCTGGCTCTGGTCGGCGGCGACTGACTGGCGCGGAATCACGGTGGAGCGGATGTCGTCCCACAGGCCGACGCCGGCGATCACGCCGAGGAAGATCAGGCCCCAGACGGCGGCCTGCTGAAGCGTGCGGCTGAGGTTGGAACGGGCGTGCGCCACGAAGTAGCCACCCACCGCCACGAGGAGGAGGAGCAGGTAGGCAAGCCGTCCCCAGTCGTCTCCGCTCATGTTCCCTGCTCCCGGTTCATGACACCAAAGGTAGGGTGTGGCGGGCTGCGGGGGAAGGGGTCAGGCGCGGGCGGCGTCGAGGCGTTCCTGGGCGGCGATCCACAGCGCCTCGGCGCGGGACAGCGCCTCCTCGATCTCGGTGAACTTCGCCTGCCACACAGCGAGGTCGCCTGCGCGGGCTGGTGTGTAGAACGCGGGGTCGGCGAGCTTCTCGGAGAGCTTCACGCGCATTTCCTCAAGCTTGGCAATGCGTTCCTCGGCTTTCCTCACGTCGCCTTTCAGTTGCGAGACGACATCGCGAACCGGTTTCGCGGCACCATTCGCGGGTTTCGACCGCTCCTGCGCGCCGTCGGACGCAAGCAGCGTGCGGCGGTAGGCTTCCAGATCCTCCTCGTAGGGCGCGACGGCACCGCCCTTCACCAGCCAGAGCCGGTCGGCGACGAGGCCGAGCAGGTGCATGTCGTGGCTGACGAGGATCACGGCGCCGGAATAGGCCGTCAGCGCCT
>CAZOHN010000109.1:0-12253 GCA_964579325.1 uncultured Rhodobacterales bacterium | reverse complement strand
GAGACGTCGAACCCGTCGATGATCTCCTGATGCGACGACCGGAGTTCGACCGGATCGGACGATCCCAAGCGCGCCATCAGCGACAGCAGCGCCATTGCCTCTACGCCCTGCGCTCGCAGGTCACGGATCGAGAGCGTCCCCAGCCGCTTTGACAGCGCCTCACCCCCCGCGCCGGTCAGGAGCGAGTGGTGCGCAAAGCGCGGCGGGCGTGCGCCAAGCGCCGCGATGATCTGTATCTGCGTTGCCGTGTTGGTGACATGGTCTGCGCCGCGGACGATGTCTGTCACGCCCATGTCCACATCATCGACGACCGAGGCGAAGGTATAGAGTACCTGCCCGTCCGCCTTGATCAGCACCGGGTCGGACACACTTGCCGCGTCGATGGAAATCGGCCCGAGAATGCCGTCCTCCCACTCGATCCGCGTCTGATCCAGCAGAAACCGCCAGTATCCCGGCCGCTCCGCGCGCAGCTTGTCCTTCTCGGCATCGGTCAGCTTCAGGCCTGCGCGGTCATAGACCGGCGGCAGGCCCATGTTGAGCTGCTTCTTGCGCTTGAGGTCCAGTTCCACCGGCGTCTCGAAAACCTCGTACATCCGGCCTGCGGCACGGAGGTCGCTCGCGGCCTGAGCATAGCGGTCCATGCGCTCCGACTGACGCTCCACCCTGTCCCAGGTGAGGCCGAGCCACGTCAGGTCCTCCATGATCCCGTCGACGTATTCCTGCTTCGACCGCTCGCGGTCGGTGTCGTCGAGGCGCAGGATGAACGTCCCTCCCGCCTTGCGTGCAATCGCCCAATTGAAGATCGCAGCGCGCAGGTTGCCCACGTGGAGGTAGCCCGTGGGCGATGGGGCAAAGCGGGTGACGGTCATGAAACGGCTCCTTCGGACGCGCCTGCTCTTCCACAGGGGCCGGGTTTTGTCCATATCGGCGGAATGACGCGCGACTATGCCAACCTTGCCGCCCCTTCCCTCGCCGACGTCGAGGCCCTCGCCCTCGCGGCACGCGACGGCCTGCCCGAGCCTTACCGCTCGGTCGCGCGGGGCATCGCTATCATCGTCGAGGACTTCGCCGACGAGGAAACCCTTGACGCGATGGAGATCGAAGACCCCTTCGACCTGACTGGCCTCTACGACGGCATACCGCTCACCGAGAAATCAGTGATGGACCAGCCAGAGCGGCCCGACACGATCTGGCTTTTCCGCCGTCCCATCCTCGACGAATGGGCAGAACGATCGGGCGAGCCGCTCGGCACGCTCGTCGCCCACGTTCTCGTCCACGAACTCGCCCACCATTTCGGCTGGAGCGACGACGAAATCGCCCGCATCGATCCCTGGTGGGAATAGGCCGGGGCGCCGCACATCACCTCTGCGCGAGCGCACCGTGTTTCGCTCGCCTCTGATGGCCACGGCGCTAACCTTCTAGATTGATGCGACCCACGAGGGAGGATGCTACATGACCACGTTTCGCCTGTCCCGCCGCGAGGCCATGATGGCCGCGGCCGCCGCGCCGCTCGGCGCCGCCCTGCTGGCGCGGCCCGCCGGCGCAGCAGCAGAAATGCTAGGGACGTCGTTGCCCCGCTTCAACCGGTTCAAGGTAGGCGCCTTCGAGGTGACGACGCTGCTGGCCGGCACCCGCACGACCGGCGACATCCAGACGATCTTCGGAACGAACGTCACACCCGAAGAGTTTGCCGCCGTCTCCGCCGCCAACTTCATCCCCGCCGACCGCGCGCAGTTCTTCTTCACGCCGACCGTCGTGAATACCGGCTCCGAACTTGTCCTGTTCGACACTGGCCTCAATCCTGAAGGCATCACCGGGGCGCTCGGCGAGGCCGGCTATTCGCCTGACCAGGTCGACATCGTCGTCCTGACCCACATGCACGGCGACCACATCGGTGGGTTGGGCGGCGGCGCGACTTTCCCGAACGCACGTTACGTCACCGGTCAGGCCGAGTTCGACCACTGGGCCGGGCAGTCGAACGAAGGATTCGACGCCAACATGAGGCCATTGGCCGACAAGACCTCGTTCCTCGGCGATGGCGGCAGCGTCGCGTCCGGCATCACCGGCATGGCCGCCTTCGGCCACACGCCGGGGCACATGGCCTACATGATCGAGAGCGAAAGCCAGAGCCTTGCGATCATCGCCGATGCCGCCAACCACTATGTCTGGTCGCTCGGCTACCCTGATTGGGAGGTACGCTTCGACGCCGACAAGGCCGCGGCCGCCGCGACCCGAAAGCAGCTCTTCGGAATGCTCGCGGCCGACCGGGTCCCCTTCGTCGGATACCACATGCCCTTCCCCGGCGTCGGCTTCGCCGAGGCGAAAGCCGAAGGCGGCTTCCGCTACGTGCCCATGAGCTATCAGATGGTCATGGACCCGGCCTAGGACTGAATGGCCTTATCTGCCCTGCCCGGCATCCAGCCACGCCGCGAGGTGGCCGATGTCGGGCAGCACGACCTCGGCAAGTGGCGCAAGGTCGTCGTATCCGGCCAGACCGGTGAGCACGCCAACGGGCCGGGCGCCCGCAGACTGCGCTGCTTCCAAGTCGTGCCTGCTGTCGCCGACCATGACTGTCTCGCCCGGCGAAATACCGACCTTGTGCGCGAAGGCCAGCACCATCCCTGGACCTGGCTTACCGCCATGCCCTGAGTCGAAGCCGGCAATGAAGTCGAATAGTCCAGCGATCCCACTGTTCTCAAGCTGCACCCGGGCCGGCACCTCCCCGTCATTGGTGGCAAGCCCGATCCGCAGTCCGCGGGACCTGAGCGCGCCAAGGATTGCCGAAAGATCGACCGCGGGAACAAGTCGGGCAACGGCGGAGGTCGCGTTCATCCGCGCCACCAGCCATCCTGCTTGCACGCCCGGAAGAAGCGGCAGAATGGCCTCGGCGATCTCGTCCGGCGTCGAGGCGATGATCGGGCTCCAGGGCTCGAACCGCCTTTCGTCGGGGTCGAACCCTAGGGCCTGTCCCAGACGCGACCGCAAGACAGGGTCCTGACCCGCCAGGTCGTCGATGAACTTCACCGTCCAGACGCTCCACGTCGCGTGGAAATCGAAGAGCGTTCCGTCCTTGTCGAACAGCACGCCGCGCACGGCCACCATCGCCCCATCTCCCTGCAGGTCGCCGTGACAATCGGTGCCGCCGCAGGCAAGCGCAAGCCCGCGCGTCAGGTCCAGTGCACGGCCTCGCCACCCGGAAGCATTTGCCGGGCCGCCACGAGCTCAGTTGGCGGTCTGCCCGAGGCGGCGGCGAAGGCGCTGATCCAGGCGTCATCCTGAAGCAGGAAATCCAGCACTCCTCCCAGGAAGGCCGGGTCATCCGCCGCGCCGCGGACATCCTCGACCGAGGCGCCGGTCGCCCCGAGGAAAGCCGGGAAAAGGTCGTCCTGCGCGGCAAGCCACCCGAGGGCCTCCAGCGCCAGCGTTTCGGCAGCCTCGGCATTCATCCGCGCATCCTCCAGATCACGCAAACTTCACGGAAAATTTGATCAGAACCGGAAAGGATTCCTTAACCACAATCACCACAGAGTACCTTCAAGTGCAACGTGGACCCGGGAGGGCAGAATGCCTGGGCGAATCCTGATCGCCGACGACGTGGCCACGAACAGGATCGTGCTGAAGTCGAAGCTTTCGGCATCCCACTACGACATTGTTCTGGCCGGCCAGCGGGCAGAGGCGCCCGGTCTTGCAATGACCGCGCAGCCGGACGTTGTCCTGATCGACCTTGGGCATCCCGCGGCCGACGCCCTTGCACTCATGCAGTCGATCCGCACCAACCCGTCGACACGGGAAATTGGCCTGATCGCCCTCGGCGCTGGCCGTGACCCTGTCGCGCGGCGGGCGGCGCTCGCCGCCGGGGCGGACGACGTGATGACACGTCCCCTCGACGACGACGCGCTCCTCGCCCGGATTCGCGCGATCATCCGGGCCCGCAACCAGGTGTCCGACCTCGGCGTCCGCGACGAGACCCGCGCTGTGCTCGGTCTGGCCGAGCCATCGGCCGCCTTCGAGATGCCCGGCTCGATCGCCCTCGTCGCGCCCCGTGCCGAAACCGCCATCGCCTGGAAGACCGCGCTGTCGCCTCACCTGCGGGACCGGCTCGAGGTCCTCCGGCCGGACCGGATGTTCGACCCGGTCGCCGTCTCGGGCCGCCCGGACGTCTTCGTCATCGCGACCGACCTCACCCAGCGCCGCGACGGCCTGATGCTCATTTCCGAGTTGCGGAGCCGATCGAACGACCGCCACGCCGGGATCGTCGCGGTCGTCCCCGAGGGCGATACCGAAGCCGCCGTCGCCGCACTCGACCTTGGCGCGAACGACATCGTGGAGGAACCGCTCGACCCGCTCGAGCTGGTGCTGCGTCTGCGCCGCGAACTCGGCCGCAAGAGCCAGGCCGACCGTCTGCGTCGGCAGGTGACGGACGGTCTGCGACTGGCCGCGACAGACCCGCTCACCGGCCTTTACAACCGCCGCTACGCCCTGACCCAGCTCGCCCGGATCGCCGAGCGCTCCGATGCCACGGGCCGATCGTTCGCGGTCATGCTGCTCGACCTCGACCGGTTCAAGCGGATCAACGACACCTTCGGTCACGCGGCCGGAGACGCCGTCCTGCTCGAGGTCGGTCGACGGCTGTCGGGCAACATGCGCAGTGTCGATACGCTCGCACGGATCGGTGGCGAGGAATTCCTTGTGTTGATGCCGGACACGACCGCCGAGGCCGCGATGACGGCCGGCGAACGATTCCGCCGTGTCGTTCAGGACGAACCGATCAGCATTGCCATCGCACCCGGCGAAGTTGCGATGACGGTAAGCATCGGCGTCGCCATCGGGCCGCAGCCACAGCGCGATCCCGCCGGCCTTCTCGCCGAGGCAGACCGGGCGCTCTATGCCGCCAAGGCCGACGGCCGCAATCAGGTCACCTTCAGCCGCAGCGCGGCCTGACCCGGGGGATCAGTCGCGCCGCCTTTCGGACCTGCGCCCGCCATCCCGGAAAATCTCTTCGAGCCGGTCGGCGAAAGCCGCCCGTGTCTCCGCGTCCATCGCCGCGAGCCGCGCCACCAGCGCCCGGTCGCCAAGATTCACCCGCTCCGCCACGCGCGCACGCTGCGCCGACAGCCGCGCAGCGAAAGCCTCGGCGTCAAACGGCTCCGCGCGCAGGGCGGCCAGCGTGCTGCGTGCTTCGTCCTGCAAAGCCCGGCGGTTCTCACGCAGCGGACCAGCATCTGCGCGCAAGGCCATCAGAAGCGCCCGCCGCTCCTCACGGGGGAGGGCCGCGAGGAAAGGCATCGCACCGAGGTCGCGGCCTTCGGTCATGCCCGGAGGCCCGTGGCGCAAGAGCGCAGCCCCACCGATCAACCCGGCAAACATCAGGTTGAGCGCAAGCGACAGCACCAGCGTCAACCGCACCCAACGCGGGGTCCGGCGCACCGTGTCGGCCGGCGGCGGGCCAGCTTCGGGCGCGGCGGTCTCGGGTCCGTTCGTGTCGGGCGGACTCATGCGGAGAACCCCTTGCTGCCAGCCATTTCACCCCTCCCCGAATTCCGCCAGATCATAACTTGGCAGCGCACCTGTCAGTGCCGCGGCAGGGCCGAACAACTGCTCGTCGAGGCCCTCGAACGTGGCCGGCGGCGCGAACCCGATCCAGAACCCGGTCGCGGCCGCGGTGGCAAGCCCGCCCAGCGCCGGCCAGCCACCGATCAGCGCAATGAACTCCCGCCATCCCGACCTCCGCCTCGCTGGCGACACAACAGACCGCGCCGCCACGCTGCGAGGAACCGACCGCTCGGCATCCGCCAGGACCCGCGCCATCAGGTCGGCGGAGGGCGGCTGGCGTGCCTCAGCCCGGGCGGCAGAAAAGGCCGCGTCGAGCAGAGCATCGTCATGATCGTTTCGGTCAGTCATCGTCGTACCCCAGTTCGTCCCGCCGCCCGGAAAGGGCCGCCGCAAGTGCCCGTTTGCCCCGGGCCGTCAGGCTTTCCACCGCCTCGGTGCCGATCCCCATGATGCCGGCGATCTCGGGGTTCGAAAGCCCCTCGATGTGCCGGAGCACCACCGCCTGCCTCTGCCGCTCGGGCAGAAGCGCCAGCGCGGCATCCAGAGCCGCCACCCGTTCCGCCTGCATCATCCCGGCCTGCACACCCGGCGCCCGATCCTCGGGTTCGGGGATGCTGTCGAGGTCCTGCCCCCGGCGGCGGCGCAGACGGTCGGTGCAGAGGTTCGAAGCCACCCGCAACGCCCAGGTCGACACTTTCGCCTCGCCGGCCCGCCAGTCCGGCGCGATGCGCCAGAGCCGCAACATCGTTTCCTGCGCCACGTCCTCGGCCTCGGCCCGGTCGCCTCCCAGCATCCGTGCCGCAAAGGCCGTCACGCGCGGCACCATGCGCGTCGCAAGTACACGCGCAGCCACCGCATCGCCCGCGCCATACCGGGCAAGCAACACCTCATCGCTGGTCTCGCTGTCGGCGTCGTAGGGCATCGCGCTCGGTGCTTGTTCCGTGGCCGGTGCGGCAGATCACCCCGCCGCACCGCAGTCTAGACCCTGAAGGCTCAGTTCCTCCAGCGCTGCATGAAGCCCTGCCCGTGGCCGTCGCGGCCATGCCCGATGCGCTCCCCCCGGCCGCCCCGCTCGCCTCGCGCGCTCTGCATGGCGTCGAACTCCTCGCGCGACACCGCGCCGTCCCCGTCGGCATCGAGCCGCTCGAACATCATCGGCACCGCCCGGACGACGGGCCCCTGCGCCAGCTCTTCGGCACTGAGCTTGCCGTCCCCGTCGAGATCATGGGCCTGCATCCGCATCGCCACCCTCGCGTCGATCCGCTCGCGCGCCAGGCGGGTCTCGTGCGCGGCCAGTTCCTCGGCGGTCACGAAGCCGTCCTTGTCGGCATCGAGCCCTTCCACGCGGGATGCCCGGAAAGCCTGGAATTCCTCGGTGGTGATCTTTCCGTCCTTGTCGGCGTCAAGCCGCTCGAACATCAGCCCGCCCATCGGGCCGGACCCGTCCATGCCACCCATCATGCCGCGCCCCGGGCCGCGGTCGGCAAGTGCCGGCAACGTGACGGCGGCGGCGGCAAGGGCGATGACAACGACGGTCGTTGTGCGTTTCATGGTCTCTCTCTCCATCTTCGATCTGCGTGCGGAGAAGGCATTTCATCCGCCTCATGCCTCACTCACGCGCCACGGCCACAATTCCGTCGCTCGGTTTTGCGACATTACCGCGCAAGGTCATTCCGCGCACTGTGATGGGGCGCGGGAGGCGCTAAACCTCGGCCTCGCAAATCACGGTGACACATGACAGTCTCGATCCTCGAACGTGTATCCGCACAGGACCCGGCGACCATCGCCGAACCTGTCGCGCGGCCCGGCCCGACGTTCAGCTGCGACGACGGCGAGCGCGAGTTGAAGCCCGCACTCAAGCGCGGCTGGCGGCGGCGCTGCCCGTGCTGCGGATCCGGCCCGATGCTGCGCGGCTACTTGACGGTCCGCGATGCTTGCCCCGTCTGCGAGGAACCGCTGCATCACCAGCGCGCCGATGACGGCCCGGCCTACCTGACGATCCTCATCGTCGGGCACCTGATGGCGCCCCTGATGCTCTGGGTCTTCACCGAATTCCGGCCCGAGCCGCTGGTGATGGCGACTGGCTTCACCATCGGCTGCGTCGGGCTTTCGCTCTTCCTTCTGCCGCGGCTCAAGGGCATGATGGTCGCCTTCCAGTGGGCCAAGCGGATGCACGGGTTCGGCACCGCCTGAGGAGGCGACGTGCCGCAAACCGAAGTGACAGAGGTCCCGATCCGCGACGCGGCGACAATCATCCTTGTGCGGCGTGCATCCTCGGGGCCGTCGGTCCTCATGGGCCAGCGCGGCGCTGGTGCCGCCTTCATGCCGATGAAGTTCGTGTTTCCCGGCGGTGCGGTCGATCCGGCGGACTCCACGGTTCCGCTGGGCCGTCCCCTGCCGGAGGATACCTGCGCCCGGCTCGCCCGGTCCTCGGCCGGCCCGACGCCGCAAGCGCTGGCCGCTGCGGCGATCCGTGAGCTCTGGGAAGAGGCCGGCCTGCTCCTCGGTGCGCCGGGAGCCTGGCCCGAGCCGCCCAAAGGCTGGCGCGGATTCGCCGCGACCGGCAACCTTCCCGATGCCGGGGCACTCTCGTTCGTGTTCCGCGCGATCACTCCACCCGGCCGCCCCCGTCGCTTCGATGCACGCTTCTTCCTCGCAGAAGCCGACAGCCTCACCGGCGACCCCGACGACTTCGGCGGTGCCGAGGACGAACTGGAACACCTGCAATGGGTGCCGCTCGCCGAGGCGCGGCGGTTCGACCTGCCGTTCATCACCACAGTGGTTCTGGCCGAGGTTGCCCACCGGCTGCGCGGCGCTGCGCCCGAGGGCGTGCCCTTCTTCAAGAACGATACCGGCCGTTCGGAATTTCTGCGGCTATAGCGCCAGCACGATCAGCAGCAGGCTCACGACCACCAAAGCGATGCCACCCAGTTCCCGGACGGTGATCCGCTCGCGGAACACAAGCCACGAGGCGAGAAGGGTGAAGACCACCTCCACCTGTCCCACCGCCCGCACCAGCGCCGCATTCTGGAGTGCGAAGGCCGTGAACCAGCCGAGCGAGCCGAGCATTCCGGTTATGCCAACCGGCAGCGTCCGCCGCCAGGCGCGCAGGACCCGCGCCAGCTCTCCCGGCTCGCGCCAGGCCAGCCACAGGGCCATCGCTACGGTCTGGAACGCCGTCACGAAGGCCAGCGTCACCGCCGCCCGAAAGAAGAACTCTCCGTCGCCTATGGCAAGTGTCGCGCCACGGTAGCCGACCGCCGAGATGCCGAACAGCCCGCCCGCCAGAACGCCGAGCATGGTGGCCCGGTTCAGGACACGCGCCTCCCCCGCGCCCTTCGCGCGCGTCAGCAGGAGCATTCCCGCCATTCCCACCGCAATCGCGATCCATCCGGTCAACGTCAGGAACTCGCCCAGCACCAGCGCCGAGAACGCCGCGACCTGGACCGTCTCGGTCTTGGTGAAGGCGATCCCCACCGCGAAATTCCGCTCGCGAAACAGGGCGACCGTGCAGAAGGTCGCCGCGATCTGTGCCAGCCCGCCCGCAACGGCAAAACTCCAGAACCGCAAGCCCGGCGCAGCGATGCCCGCGCCCCTTTCGGCGACCAACGCGAAGGCCAGAGCGGCAGCGATCGGCGCGGCGAAGACGAACCGCGCGAACGTGGCCCCGCCGGGCGAAAGGCCGATGCCGTGCAGCTGCCGCTGCATCATGAACCGCAGTGTCTGAACGGCGGCCGCCGCGATGGTGACATAAACCCAGAGTGCCATGTGGCCTCCCTGTCAGGCGGAAGGCACGCTGTCGAGAGGCGTCAGGCGTCGGCGCGCGCGCGCGCCTCGCCGTCGCGGTCGCGAGTGGACCCGGCTTCGCCCGGCACCGTGCCGATGTCCTCCGGAACCCACAGCGGGTGCGGTACGGGGTCCTTCGCCGTCAGGAAGTAGCGCCGGAAGATCTCCCCGTAGCCATGATAGAGGTAGCCCTCATTCCGCCTGAGAAACTCGCCGCGGTTGTCTGCGTAGAGCGCGGGCAGCTGGTACCACGGCGCCTTTGGCTTGGCGTGATGCACGACATGGAGGTTGTTGTTGAGAAACAGGAACGCAAGCGGCCCGCGGTCTTCGACGATGACGGTCCGCCCCCGCGCCTTTTCGTGCGCGCGATGCTCGAGAAAAGTCCGGATCTTCAGGATTCCATACGCGAGATAGGCCGCGACGAGATACCAGCCGGCCCCCATGCCGGGCGTCGCCCAGAGCCATGCGGCCACCATCCCCAGCCCCGGCAGATGCCACAGCCATGCATCCCGGATCGCCGTATCGCCACGCGTTGCCGCCCGAAGATCGCTGCGGGCGAAGGCGATCGTCGAGATCGCAGGGCCGAGCAGAATCCTGCCGAGAAGAGAGTTGTTGGCCCGCAGAACCCGCTTCAGCCAAGGCGAAATCCGCGCCCAGACGGCGGGGTCCATGTAGTTCGACTCCGGGTCGTCGTAGGGGTCGGTCAGCCGCTCGTCGTGGTGGTGCGCAAGGTGGGTATCGCGGAACCGGATGTAGGGCACGAACACCGTGAGCCCCGGGAACACCATCGCCTCCGACAGCCGGCGCGACCTGAACGGATGGCCGTGCAGGACCTCGTGCTGAAGCGACGAGAACTGCACGATGGCAAGCGTTGCAAGGGCGAAACCGAGCGGCGCGAAGGCTTCCCATGCAAGGGTCGTCCCCAGCGCCCAGACCGCATAGGTGGCCACGATGAGCAACAGCGTCGGCCATTCGACGGCCGGCGCGCGAGATGTCTTCACTCAATCCTCCAGCAACGATCTTCCCAAACCTTTGATAGTCCTTGGCATGGACTGTCTGAATTCTGTAATAACGCAACATAAACGGAACAACGTTCATTAAAGTAGACATCTGGTCATGAAAACCGACAAGCGCATCCGCTCGGCCTTGTTCCGCTCCCGCCTCGCAGAGGCAGCGGCGGCGCGCGGGATGAGCCAGAGCGCCCTTGCCCGCGCCGTCGGCGTCAACCGCTCGACGGTCTCGCAACTCCTGACCGACGAGGGCACCCGCCTGCCGAACGGCCAGATCGTCGGCGAATGCGCCAGCGCGCTCGGGGTCTCGGCCGACTGGCTCCTTGGGCTCACCGACCGCCCCGAACGTGCCGCCGACCTCCTCGCCGCACAGGTGGCGATGACCGAGGCACCGCGCGCCCTGATCGACGAACGCATCTTCGCGTGGCACAGGGAAGCCGCGGGCTACAAGATCCGGCATGTTCCCGCGACGCTGCCCGACATGCTCAAGACCCACGATGTCCTGCAATGGGAGTACGCGCCGCACCTCGGCCTGACCGTCGAGCAGGCCATCGGCGCTTCGGAAGACCGGCTGACGTGGATGCGGTCGTCGCGGTCCGACTACGAAATCGCCCTGCCCCTGCACGAGATCACCGCCTTCGCGCGCGGCGAAGGCTACTACGCCGGGCTTTCCGCCGAAGTGAGGCGCACGCAGTTGGACCGCCTTCTGGCGCTTCACGACCAGCTTTATCCCTCGCTCCGGCTCTTCTTCTACGATGCGCGCCGGGTGTTCTCGGCCCCGATCACCGTGTTCGGCCCGCTGCTCGCGGTTCTCTACCTGGGCCGCAACTACCTTGCCTTCCGAGACAGCGAGCGTGTGCGACAGTTCACGCTGCACTTCGACTGGCTGGTGCGCGAGGCCGAGGTGTCCGCCGGCGAAGTGCCCGACCTCCTCGCCCGGCTCCGCGCCGAGGCGGCCTGAGGGCCGCACCCCCCTGCGACCATTTTCCTTGATCTCGATCAACCTGCGCCGTTGCCCCCGGCCCAGACTCATTCTAAACCCCGAATTGAAACCGGGGCAGAGGCGGCCAACCGCCCACGCCGCTAGATCAGCAATTCGGAGGCAGCATGGCCGACGCAGCCGTTCAGGGTCACGGACACGAAGACACGCGGGGCTTCTTCACCCGCTGGTTCATGTCCACGAACCACAAGGACATCGGGATTCTCTATCTCTTCACCGCCGGCGTCGTCGGCTTCATCGCGGTAGCCTTCACGGTCTACATGCGCATGGAGCTGATGGAGCCGGGCGTGCAGTACATGTGCATGGAAGGCGCGCGCTTCACGGCGGCCGCTGCCGGCGAATGCACCCCGAACGGGCACCTCTGGAACGTGATGATCACCTATCACGGCGTCCTGATGATGTTCTTCGTCGTGATCCCGGCGCTCTTCGGCGGCTTCGGCAACTACTTCATGCCGCTGCACATCGGCGCGCCCGACATGGCCTTCCCGCGCCTGAACAACCTGTCCTACTGGCTGTTCGTGGCGGGCGTCTCGCTCGGCGTCGCCTCGCTGCTTTCGCCCGGCGGAAATGGCCAGATGGGCTCGGGCGTCGGCTGGGTTCTGTACCCGCCACTCTCGACGACCGAAGGCGGCATGTCGATGGACCTGGCGATCTTCGCGGTGCACCTCTCGGGCGCCTCGTCGATCCTCGGCGCGATCAACATGATCACCACCTTCCTGAACATGCGCGCGCCTGGCATGACGCTGTTCAAGGTGCCGCTCTTCGCCTGGTCGATCTTCGTCACCGCCTGGATGATCCTGCTGGCGCTTCCGGTGCTGGCCGGCGCCATCACCATGCTCCTGATGGACCGCAACTTCGGCTTCACCTTCTTCGATCCCTCGGGCGGCGGCGACCCGATCCTGTA
>CAZOHN010000108.1:0-12326 GCA_964579325.1 uncultured Rhodobacterales bacterium | reverse complement strand
CCCTGCTGACCCGCAAGAACAAAGTACGAACCAACACGCTTTGCTGACACCGCCTACGCCTTCATGACGAACATGAGCGTGGACGCCCCTGTAGCGGCGGCAATGCGCGCCAAGCTTCGGGCGCTCGGCGTTCGTAGGCCGCACATTCTTGGTCGCCAGTATATTGTCCGGGTCATAAGAACCAGCGCCCGACTGCGGGCACTCGTCCCGCAGGTCTACGGCCTCGGAGATCTCACGTCGATCGTTGATGAGCGCCTGAGCGAGCAGAGCCGGGCGCTGCTTGACAGTTGGATTCCAAAGCTCCGCACCTATGTGCCCACGAAGGCTCATCGCGACGCTGTCAACGCCATTTCAAACCACGGCGTGGTGCTGCTGCTGGGCAATCCATCAAGCGGCAAATCGGCAATCGGCGCAATCGTCTCGACGATCGCTTCGGAAAACCCGGACAACACCGTTCTCGCTTTGACCAGTCCACGCGACTTCGAGGCTGGATGGAATCCAAACGATCCGGGCCGCTTCTTCTGGATCGATGACGCCTTCGGCTCGAATGTGCTACGCGACGACTATGTGCAGGACTGGGCGTCGACCTTCTCGAAGCTGCGGGCCGCAATCAAGCACGGCAACCGCTTCCTCCTGACCTCCCGAAAACATATCTATGAAGCGGCGCGACGTCGGCTCGGACAGCGCAACCTTGCACAGTTCGCTGATAATAGCGCCGTCGTCGACGTCGGCGAGCTGACGGTCGAAGAGAAGGCGCAGATACTTTATAACCATGTGAATTTCGGCGAGCAGAGTCAGAGCTGGCGATCAAGCGTTAAGCCGCACCTGACTGCGGTCGCCGCCGTTCGCGACTTTCTTCCCGGGATTGCCGAACGTCTTGGTGACCCGAACTTCACGAAGGGGCTCGCGCCTCGTGAAAGCTCCCTGGTTCGCTTCATGGAAGAGCCGACAGAGCATTTGATCGATACGGTCAATGCCCTGGATGATCAGCTTCAAGCCGCGCTCATCTTGGTTTACGTCCATCAAGCCGGCTTCGATCCCAGCGACCACGATGTGTCGGCGGCCCAGGCGGTCGCGGAGCTGACGTCGTACAGCCTCACCAAGATCCAGGATTGCTTCGCTGAACTGAAAGGCTCGTTCCTAAAGCTCTCCGGATCAAAGTGGACCTTCGCCCATCCAACGATATCCGACGCGCTGACGGAAATCCTGCGCCAGAAGCCGCATATGATGGCAGCGCTCATACGAGGCGCGACGATCGACACCATTCTCAGCAGTTTCACGTGCGAGGGACGCTGGCGCTGACGCGGACGGACGGCTCGATCGACGTGGTGTTCGCCGCGCGGCCCGACCCGGCGGCGCTTGAGGATTTCCTCTCCCTCTTGATCCTGCACACCGGATTTCAGGTCCGGTTCACCGTCTTCCACGACACGACCGGGCGCGGGGAGATTCTAGCGCAGCTCTACGCCTTCCGGGAGGCCCACGGTCTGGACTGGCACGTCTGCCGCGGCTGGTGGGCGTGGCCGCAGGCCGATGGCTACGCCGCCCAGCTGCGAGACCGCTTCGGCGGTAGCATCGTCTTCATCGACAACGGCGACAGTTCGGACGCCTACGACAACCCGGAGGCCGATGTCCTGACGGCGCGCCTTCTCGATCCGGCCTTCGTAGGTGTCTTCGCCCCGCATCCCTTTCGGGTGGAAGAGCCGGAAGCCTACCTCAAGATCGGCGAGATGTTCTGGCAGCAGATCACGCAAATCGACGCATGGCAGGGTCGCGAACGGCTGCTCAACCGTGGCGGATGGGTCGATGGCTGTGGCGATCGCAGCTGACGTCGATGTCTGTCCTTGACCGCTTTGGACCGGCCGGGGCAAAGACGGCACCCGCTCTACTGGACTTCTTCACTTGGCGCACTGGTATACGGCCGACACGCATTTCGGCCACGACAACATCATCGCCGCGGCCGGACGGCCGTTCCGGGACGCCGAGCACACGGCGGCGATCCTGATTGAGCGGCTATGGGAGCGGGTTGGCCCGGAAGACGATTTATGGATCGTGGGCGACTTCGCCTTCGGGCCGCGGGCGAAGGACGAGGACTGGCTTCTCACCGTCTTCGCCCAGCTTCCCGGCGCGCGGAAGCACCTGATCATCGGCAACCATGACCTCGCGCCGACGCTCGCGCTGCCTTGGGACAGCGTCGCGCCGCTGGCCGAGGTTCCCGATCCCGAGGCGGACCGGCCGGTGACACTTTGCCACTACCCGATGATCACCTGGAACCACGCCCGCAAGGGTGCGTTGCACCTCCTCGGCCATGTTCACGGCCACTGGCGCGGCACCCGAAACGCGGTGAACATTGGCGTGGATGTCTGGGACTTCCGCCCGGTGGGCTGGCGCGAGGCCGCCGCTCGGGCCCGAAGCCAGCCGGTCAACCGGCATTGGGCGGATGCGGAGCCAAGAGCCTGAAGTGCAAATATTAATGGCAAACTGCGCCGCAAGATTACCACAAGCGGTTGAGCGCAGACACGCCGCTTCGGAGATCATCATTTATCCGCGAAACAACGGTCGGCCTCTTCTGGCTTCGTCACGACGCATGCGTCCGGCAAGGCGGGGGCGGTGGGCGAGGCGATGACGATCGTGGGCGCGGTTGCCAAAAGATCGGCAATTTCCGCGTTCACGTCCTCCAGGGAGGTTGCGGTGAGCGTCTCGGCGAGGCGTTCAACCGAAGGATCGGCGCCCAGCAAAGCAAGGTCACCCATAATGGCCAGCGCGGATTCCGGGTCCGTAGCCGCCTGTGCCAGACCAAGGCCCATCTCGTCCCGAGTGAGGGCCAGTTCGCCTTCGGTCACACCGTCCCGCGCCAGTTCCACCAACTCATCGCGGATCACTGCTGCCACATCGGCCGCACGGTCCTCTGGGACCGTTCCGATCAACATCGCCACCGAGGTTCCCGGCAGGAGCGGCAGCAGGTCCACGCGCAGGCCATAGGTCGCACCCATCTCCTCGCGCAAGCGGATGAAGAGGCGCGATCCGTCGCCGCCGGCAAGCGCCGAGGGGATCACCATGCCCGCCGCGGAGAACGAGGGCAGCGCCATGGCCACCATGACGACGGCTTCTTCGGCCTCAGGGGTGACGAGGACGACGGGGGCGGTGCCGGAGCGGAACGCGAACGGCGGCTCTCCCGCAGCATCACCGACCGGCGGCGGCAACCCCTCCAGGAGTGAGTCGATGGCCCGCCCGATTTCGGCAGCGGTGCCGGGACCGGCCGACAGCATCAGCGGAGCGTCGTGGAAGGTGCGGTCCATCCAGTCGCGCACATCGCCCGCGGTGACATCGGCCACCATCTTGAAGGGCCTGTTCGTCAGCGCCGAAAGGCGTCGGTCGTGACCCGCAATGGCATGGCCGAGCGTCCTTTGCGCGAGGATGACGGGATCGCGTTCCTCCTCGGCCAACCCGGCTTCGATCCGATCCTTGAGCCAGGCCAAGTCATCTTCCTCGATCGCCGCGTCGTGGAGGAGGGCGTGTGCCACATCGACGCCGCCCTGGGGCAGCGGGTCCTGGGACTGCAGCACCATCGCGGTCCCGGCGAAACCCGACGACAGGTGGATCGCGACACCGGCATCGCGCAGGTCCTCGTTCAGGTCTTCGAAGGCCAAGTCTCCAGCCTGTTCGAATGGAAGCTGCGCTCCGAGCGTCACCAGGCCCTCCCGTCCGGGGAAGTCGAGCGCCGTCGCGCCCTTCCAGAACAGGAACACCTGCCAGCAATCCGCGCCCGGCAATTCCACATGCAGCATCGGGCGTCCGGCGGGCGTCTTGAAGCGTTCTGGTTCGCCAGCCGCAGCCGTTGTCGCGCATGCTAGGGCTATCACCGCGATCGTGGCGAAACGTATCATTCTTCGTTCGCCATGGCGTTCCGTTCGAGCTCCAAATCCAGTCTCACGGAGCGGACCGGATCGGCCAGGCGCGCCGCGAGGCCGCGGATGTCGTTTCTGGTCGTGGCCAACACTGCGTCGGGATAGGCGCGCCAATCGTCCACGCCCCGCCCGGACTCAATCCAGCCAATCAGAGACCAGGCCGCGGCGATGCCGTCACCGCGCTCGCGCGCGAGGCGCCTTCGCTCGCGCTCGGCCAGCCGTTCGACCGACCCTCCGGCGGTGCAATCCGCGCTGAGGCTTTGCCTGAGCGAAAGCCAGGCAGACCAGGCCGCATCGCGGGCCGCGCCTCCGGCGTCGGGGCGCATGGTCAGGACGGCGTCGAAGCGGACCCATCCTGGCGCGATCTCGCCCATGCTCGCCCGGAAGTCCTGCACGCCGGGCGCGCCGCGCGTCAGGATCCGGCCCGGCGCGCCCGAAAGGGTGGACCCGAGCCAGGCATCGAGAAGTCCTATCGCAGCAATGTCGCTTGGGTCGGTGCGAAGGACCACGGACTCGAAGCGCCGACTGCCCGCGATCCGGTCGGTGCCTGCGATGGCGACCGGAAGGCGCCGATCGAGCGACAGGCGCTCGGGGACGGCGTCGCGCGTGCCCGTGGGCAGAGGACCGACGAGGTTAACGACGAGGTCGACGTCCAAGCCGCGCGTGGCGCCGGCCACTATGAGGGTCGCGGCCTCCGGCCGATAGCGACGCTGGTGAAACTGAAGTGCGGCGGGCTTGTCCAGCGACGCGATCGCTTCAGGCGTTCCAATGATGCCGCCTGCAAGCGGCGAGCCCGCAAGTAAGTGGCTGTCGATGCCGCGCCAGGCCCGCCAGACGGGTTCCGCCGCAGCCAGCTCGTACTCGCGCGCGACGATCTGCCGTTCCTGCATGATCTCGTCCTGGCCGGCGTCCATCGGTAGGAGGACGTCCAGCGCGCGGGTAATCGCCGCCCGCGCCTGGTCCGGCGGGACCGTCCAGTGGTAGGTGGTTGCCCAGTGGCCCGTATGAGCGTTGCCGAAGCGGTCGATCCCGGTAGCGCGGGCGGTGTCGTTGTCCACGCGACCGCGGAACATCAGGTGTTCGACGTAGTGGGCTACGCCGGATTGACCGGGCTCCTCGTCCGCGGCGCCCACGGCGAGGGTCAGTGCGACCAGTACCGCGGATGCATCCTGATCGGCCAGAATACAGATGCGGGGACTGCCTTCGATGCAGTCGGCCGCCACGCCGGTATCCTGCGCGGCCACGGGCAGCGCCAGCAAGGCTGCGAACGATCCGAGCCGGAGCCGGGACGACAGAAAATTGCTGCGGGCGAATATCGCACTGTCCTCTGCAACGCAAGATAGGAGGATCGACGCGAATTTTGTGCAGCGAGCAACGGGCTGCGCAGGTTCTCGCCGATTAGCCCCGTGGTTGATCGCGCGCACTGTTCACACTCGCTCTGCTTGCTAACTTTCAGGAGGCTAGGAGACGAGATTCGCCATGTCGACAGTGCGTGATTGGTTGAGGCTTCATGGGTTGACAATGGCGACCGTTGACGCGGCTCTTGTGGCGTACGCGACCGGACTGACGCACCGGCCTGAGAAGACGCCCTGTTCCACTGCGGCCGTCGCCCTCGGCGAAGCGCTCAGCGCTCTTCGAGTTGGCGTTGCCAAAGGTCTGGGACCGCGCTCTGCCGAAGCTCTGGAGCGGGCCGTGATCGCAGGGGATTCGCCACGGGGAAGCCGGCCGGCGACACTGGACAGGTGGCCGGATGGCCCGCTGGTGCGGTTGCATTTCGACGGCTCGCCGGACAGCCGGCTTGAGTTGATCCACGAGTTCGGGCATGCGCTGCATGTTCTACACGCCCGGGGTGCTTTCGTCGCGCCGGTCGCGCGCGAGATCTGCGCCTTCGTCTTCGAAGCTGTCGTTCTCGGGTCGATGCACGCGCCGGAACTGATCGAAGTCAGGGACAAGCGCAGTGCAGAGCATGTAGCCCAGGGCCTTCCCGACGCCGATGCCGAATACCACTACGACGTGAACTACCCGGTGGCCGCCGCCTTCGCCTCGCGCATCGCGGCGATGCCCGATGCAGCCGATCGCCTTCTTCAACTCATGTCGGCGCGGGACAGGGCGATGGACCTTGTCGCGGAGTGGTGTCCCGTCGCCTCCACTCTCCCGCCGGTGTCGCTCGCCTGTGCGTCACCGCGGGAGCGCGCCTATCGCCTGTGTGGGGCAGCCGCGCTTCTCGAGATTGATGCCGGGCTCGATGATCCCGGTCCGGGGCCGCAGCTCGGCGCGTGGGTCGATCGAGTCGCCGCTACCCTCCGCGACGGTTCGTTCCGACTGTTGCGTGAAGCAGGTGGGCGTCCCTGGGGCTACGAAACGCCCGAATGGCGAACGACGCCCTTCGGATTTGGGGCAATCACGACCGAGGATGACGGCGAGGGCAGCCACGTCATCCATAAGCATATGGGATGGGCGGTCGATCTTCTTGGGGCATCCGACTATCATCGCACGCAAAAGCTGTGCCAGTATCTTGCGGTCGAGATCATCCCGCCTTTCCTGGCAAGCCAGGTCCGGTTCTGGCTCTCACCCGACGGGATTCCTGTCGCTTTCGCGACGTGGGCCTTCCTGACAGCCGACTGCGAGGAAGAGGTGCTCCGGACCGGGCGCGCATTAAGGGATGATGAGTGGACGGCGGGCCACCGGCTGTTCTTCAACGACTGGGTTTCACCCTACGGCCACTTGCGCGAGGTCGTCCACGACATGACCCATCACGTCTTTCCCGACCACGTGGCCACCAGCCTGCGTCGACATACGGACGGCTCCAAGCGCCGCGTCAACCGCTGGACCGGAGCGCGTCTGCGTGCCGGGGCCGCGTGAGGGGACCGGGATCCACCCGCGCAGGGTGGAGTGGGCGAAGGGGTATTGTGCGCCCTCGCCATCGAACCGCCGGATACAATCGTCCGGCAGCTACTGCCCAGAAAGCGGCCCGGCTCCGTCGGCCGCGTGATAAGGAGGACACAATGATGGAAAATCCCGAAGTCCGCAATCTGTTCGGCACGACCAGCTTCGGTGGTGGGGGCAGCAGTGGTGGCGGGGGCGGCGGCAGATCGTCGAGCCGCACCAATTTGCACCAGGCCAACATGCGAAGCGGCGTGGGCGTCGCGAACACAATTGCCGGCCAGTTTGGCAAGGGCATGGGCCAGAACCCGAGAGACCCTCAAGGTGTGCACGGTCGACCTACGAACGACGAGGGCGATGCCTACTCGGGCAATGCCACATATGGCGGACCGGCAGGCCGCTAGCTTTCGCGAAGGGCGGGCGGACGGCCAGACCGTCCGCCCGCTGCGGTCCCACCGACAGAGTTAGGCGGCAGACGATGGAGAATCGCAGGTGTGCCGGTCTTCGGGCGATCCTCGCGGGCCTTGTCGTAGCGGCATGCGCGATCGGCGTCGGAGGTCCTTCGCAGGCCGACGCAACGTTGATGACCGGATGCGTCAACGAGCAGATCGGCGCACTGGACCTGGAGATCGCCGATGGCGGTACGGGTCAGACGCGGCTGGCACAGCTGCGCGGCGCGATCGCCGGAAAGCTGAGGGGAAGGGGTACGGCGCCCGACGCCGCCCTCTGCCGGCAGGCCGGCATCATGCACGCTCCGCTTCGGGCGCACTGGCCGTCGGCGGCGTCCGGGCGGTACCGTCTCGTCTCTGACGGACAGGTGGCGGACGCCGACCTGGAGATCATCGAAGATGCGTTGACCGATGCCGCGGCGCGACTTGACGAATTCCTCGCGCCGCCGCTTCCCTACACTGCCGAATTCCTCGCGGTCCACCCCGCTCCGAAGCAGTCCGAACCGGGCTTCGACGCCGTACGCGAGGATTGCCGGGGCTGGCTAAATTCCCATGGCATCGCGGCGCGGAGCGTTTTCGGCATCGCCCTGATCTGCGTCGACGGACGCGCGCCGCCGCCCGCGTCCGTCGACAAGGAACGACGCGCCGAGTCCTTGCGGCGCGCCGTGCGCCACGAGTTCTTCCACGCCGTGCAATATCAGCTGATCTCGCCGGAGGAGCACGACACCCCCGAGCAGATGCTGGAGAGATGGGGCCCCCACTGGCTGGTCGAAGGATCCGCCACCTATTTCCAGGACGACGGGATGCAGGCCTGCGCGGCCGGGTCGCTGGACCCGGCGCGGGCGGCGGCGGGGACGGCTGTCGCGCGGATCCGCGAGGCGGAGCTCTCCTGGGGTGGCCGGAATGCCGCGGAAAGCCCGGAGGAAACGGATCTCCTCTACCGGATCAGTCTTGTCGCCACCTGCGATCTGATCGAACGGGCGAGCTTCGAGAACATCCTTGCGTACTATGTCGACCTGGGTACGGGCCTCGCATGGCAGGAGGCGTTCGAAGCGCGTTTCGGGATCGGCGTCGAGGCGTTCTACAGGAGGTTCGGCGCATGAGCGTCATCGCCCTCGGGACCGCGCGAGCGGGCGAGGCGCCGAGCGCGCGCCTTTTCGTACCGCGCGGGATCCAGAACCTTTCCGTGACGGGTCTCTTCAGTCGCAAAAGAGGGGATTCTGGCGCAGCCGAGGCGACTGGGCCTGGCGCGTTAGCCGCTGGACTGGCGCACGCATGCCTGCCGAGGCCGCGCAAGAGAACGTCATCCACCCAGGCCGGGTGGGTCGGGCGAGGGGCCGAGACAGCCCTCGCGATCGAAGTCGCCGGAACTGGCTTTCCGGCGAACTGTGACACTGGAGGTTGGCTTGCCTCCGCCAGGCAGCAAGAGGAGAGTTGGAATGAGCGAGAAGTCTGAGCTCAGCGATCTGTTCGGTACGACCAGTTTCGGTGGAGGTGGAGGTGGAGGTGGCGGAGGTTCACGCGAGCAGCGAGGCCGTGAGATTGGCGCCGTGACCGGTGGTGCCGTAGGCCGGCAGATGGACCGCGCCGCGGACGGCCGGGTCAGTACCGTTTACAGCCCCTCGGGAGGTAGGACGATCGAGTACCGTGACCGAGGTACTCGATCTGGCTACCCGCAGTAGGAGGTGAACGGGCTGCCTGTCTGATAGGGGAGGTGTCGATGCGTGCAGCGGTTTTCTGGGGGCTATGGGGCTTGGTTTTGGCATTGATCGGCTTGGCGATCTTTGGCTGGACTGGCTGGTCTTGGCCCGTTTCGATGCTTGCCGCGTTCGCTGCGCTCTCGATCGCGACGGCCCTTGCGGTTCGGCTGCAGCGCCGGGTGCAGGGGCCAAGGGACGGAACTGACCGTCAGTAAAAATTGGCAAGACGCACTGCGTCTCGCCTGCGGTCAGCACGAAGACGCTTTTCGCTTGCCGTGGAATTCACGGCAGCCATGGTGCGGCGCACTGAATGCGCTACAGATTTCCGGCGCGTGTCGGCGTCACCTCTCGCCCAGGGCTTCCTCGATCGTGCGCACGATCGGTGCAAAGAAGTAGCTGATGATCCTGCGCTCCCCGGTCACGATATCGACCGAGACCGTCATGCCGGGACGCAAGGCAAAGGCCTCGGCGCCCGACTGCAGGACCTGGGCGTTGGGCGTCACGTGCAGGACGTAGCCCCAGCTCCCGTCGTCCTGCCGCGTCGCATCCGCCGCGACGTCGCGGACCTCGCCGCGCAGTACGCCGAAGCGCTCCGCCGGATAGGCATCGACGCGGACGTTTGCGGGCTGCCCGACCCGGACGAAGCCGATGTCCAGGTTCGGCAGCACGGCCTCGATCTCGACCGCCCCGTCGGAGGGCACGATCCGCATGACTTCCTGACCCGCTTCGGCCACGCCGCCGATCGTGAACGTAACCAGCCCATCCACCGTCCCGTCCATCGGCGCACGCAGAACGGTCGATGTCATCTCGCGTTCGACGGTCCGCCTTTCCTGGACGAGCACCGCCAGCCGCGCCTGGATCTCCGCACGGCGCGTGGCAAGCGAGGCCCTACGATCATCGCGCAGCGCACGGCGATCGGCCGGCAACGCCTCACGTTCAGCCGTCCGACGCGCCAGTTCACGCATCTGCACGTCGCGGTCGGCTGTCAGTTCTGCAAACACCTGCTCCGCATTGAGCAGAACGGCACGACTGGCCGTTCCCTGATCGAACAGCCGCCGCGTCGTCTCAAGTCGCTCGGCTTCGATGGCGAGCAAGGCGTCGATCCGGTCGACGGCCGCTCGCGCCACGTCCTCTCCCCGGGACAGCGCCGCTTCTTGCGCGTCGAGCCGTTCCAGACTTGACCTGTATGCATCGGCTTCCGCCGCAAGCACACGCGCCTCCTCCTCCCATGCGAGGGCATCGACGACTTGTGTGGGACGGGCGAGGTCGACCGGACGAACGGGCTCTTCGATGACGCGCACCATCGCCTCCAGTCGAGCCTTCTCGGCAAGCAGGCGTTCCTCTTCGGCGACCACCGTGGCAAGGCGCGCCCTTGGTGCGGTGTCATCCAGTCGCATGAGTGCGGCATCGCGGGTGACCCGATCTCCGTCCCGGACGGGAATCGCCGTGATCCGCCCAGAGTATTCGGGCTGGATGACCTGCACCCGATCGACCGGCACGATCCGTCCCTGACCTCGGGCGATGACCTCCAGACGGAAGGCGATGCTGGCGCCAAGGAGCATGCCGAACAGGATGATCGTTGCAGCTATGGTCAGGTGCAACGTCGGAGAGCGTAGGGAAGGCGCTGTCATGCGGAAGCCCCGGTCGACGGCTCTCCCAACTGGAGGATCTGATCAGCCGAGGGGAACAGGTCCGGCGCGTGCGTGATGATGACCACGGTCATACTCCCGCGCAATGCGGTCAGTTCACGCGCCATGTGGTGCCGCGCGGCGTCGTCCAGGGCGCTCGTCGGTTCGTCGAGGATCACCACGTCGGGCCGCCCGAGCAGCGAACGGGCTACCGCCAGCCGTTGCCTCTGCCCTCCTGAAAGCGCTCCGCCGCGCTCGCCAATTTCGGAACAGAGCCCCTTGGGCATTCGCTCGACCGTCTCCACCGCCCCGGAGATCGCCAGCACCCGCCGGATATCTTCGTCCCCCGCATCATGGCACCCGACGAGAAGGTTTTCACGCACCGTGCCGGTGAAGAAGTAGGGCTCCTGCGGGACATAGGCTATGCGGCGGCGCACGTCCTGCGCGTCATGCTGGGCGATATCTGCGTCCCCCAGCAGGACCCGGCCCCGATCCGGTCTGTCGATACCCGCGCAGAGACGACCGAACGTCGATTTCCCCACCCCCGACGGCCCGATGATCAGCGTGAGCGTTCCCGCCGGCAGAACGGCATCCATGCCCCGGAGGATCGGCCTTGCCGGATCGTAGCCGAAGTGGACCTGCTCCAGCCGCAGTGTGGGTTCAAGCACACGCGGAAGCGCGGTAAGGCTGCCGAATGGCTCGACCCGTTCGCCGACGACATCGCTCATCCGTTGCCGCGACACGCGTATCGTCTGCCAGGATTCCCACAGGCTGGAGAAATTCTCGATCGGCCCCGTCACCCGGCCGACCAGAAGATGGAAGGCGACCAGCTGGCCCAGCGTCAGGTCCCCTGCGAAGACCAGTTGAGCGCCGAAATAGATGATCGCGACCGTGACCGTACGATCCACGAGGAAGAGAAGCTTGTCGTTCCAGATGTTCAGTGTGGCGATGCGATAGCCCGCATCGAGCGACGCGCCAAGCGTCCTGTCCAGCCGGTGCAGCATCTCGTCTTCCGCGGCCAGCGCCTTGACCGCCGCGATGCCCGAGATGTTTTCGACCATCTGTGTCTGGTGCGCGGCCGACGCGTCGAACTGCCGTTGCAGGCGCCGCCTGAGGAACGGCCCGAACCCGATGTAGATGAGGATCTGGACCGGCAGTGCTGCCAGCACGATCAGCGTCAGCATTGGCGACAGCGCAAGCAGAACCGCTATGTAGATCGTGACGAACAGCAGGTCGAGAAACATGCCCGTCATCGTGCCTACAAGAAAGGCGCGGATCGTGTCGGTTTCGCCCACGCGCGCCATGATCTCGCCCACCGACCACCGACGAAAAAAGCGTAGAGGAAGCTTGAAGAGGTGATCGAAGATCCGTCCGCCCAGTTCGCGGGTTACGCGGTTGGCTGTGCGCGTTCCGAGGATTTCGGACAGCACTTCGAAGACGACCTGGAAGAGGGCGACGCCGGCGAAGACGGCGACGACGACCACCAGCGAGGACTCGCGCTGGAATGGAAGGATGCGGTCGATGATGACCTGGAAGATGAAGGGTTCTACCAGACCGAGCAGTCGCAGGCAGATGGCGAGGAAGACCAACTCGACGTAGAGCGGCGTAAATTTCCACAGTGTCTTGCCAAACCAGGAAAGAGGGATCTCACGGTCTTTCGACTGATCGCTCTGATGGGCCATGTCTCTACCTATTCCCGGCAATGGCATCTGGCCGCAATACCGCCGATATTAGCGTGCCGATGGATGGATTATGATCTCA
>CAZOHN010000107.1:0-12368 GCA_964579325.1 uncultured Rhodobacterales bacterium | reverse complement strand
TTCCACTTGTAGAACGTCACGGAGCTCGCGCCATGCTTCCGGCACACATCGGCCGTCGCCATGCCGGCTTCCTGTTCCTTCAGGATGCCGATGATCTGCTCCTCGCTGAATCTCGATCGATTCATCGCCCGTCTCGTCCTTGGAGCGGACTCTACCTCAAACTGGAGGAAGATGCGGGGCTCAGGTCAAACGTGTCGCGTCCGGGACGCTGACAGCTCTCTGGTGTAGATCTGGCGGATATCGCTTCACGCATCCGATCTGACAGCGGCTGCAGCGCGTCGCTCACGCGCCGAGGCCCTCGCGCGATCTTGCCACGAACCGGCGCACACGCTCGGGATCGACTGGGTTCCACCAGTGGCCATCTTCCTTGAGAGAGGAAGCGACGATCACTCCACTCGTGCGGGCAAGGATCGCGAGGACGTTGTCTTCGGTGACGCCCGAACCCACGAGCAGGGGCAGATGCGTGGCGCTGCCGATCTCGTCGATCTCTTCGATGCTCGCAGCGTGGCCGGTGCGTTGACCGGTCGCGATGATGCAGTCGGCGTCGAAGAATGCGAGGTCGCGGGCAAGCTCGGGGATCGGACGGTCAGCGACGATGGCGTGGCTTCCGTGTTTGACATGGGCGTCGGCAAAGATGCGGACGTGCTCGGCGCGCAGCAGAGCACGGTAGCGCAACGCTTCGCCTGCCCGTCCTTCCATGAAGCCCTCGTTGGCGACGTAGGCGTTGGCCCATTGGTTCACGCGGATGAACTGCGCCCCAGCCGCAACGGCGGTGGCGAGCGCGGGCAGCGGAGCGTTGGCCAGGACATTGACCCCTACCGGCACACTGGTCGCCCGGCGGACACGGTCGGTGACGACCGAGAGGAAGGCCGGTGTTTCGGGGCCAATGTCTTCGGGTTTGGAAAACGGGATGTCGCCGTGGTTCTCGATAATGAGGCCATGCAGCCCACCGGCTACCAGCCGTTCGGCGTCGCGAAGGCAGGTGTCGCAGATTTCGTCGAGCGTTGCGCCGCGATAGCGCGGAGCGCCGGGGAAGGGCGGGCAATGGATCATCCCGATCAGGACCTTGTCGCGCCCGAATATTTCTCTTATCGCGCTGGGGGATCTATCGGAAATCAGTTGCATCCTGCGTCCTTTCGGCAGCGGAGTAGGGCGGCCATGCGGGCCCATGTGATCGGAAACGTGGCGCTGGACGAAACCATAGCGGTTGCGGCATTGCCAACGCCGGGAGCCTCGATCCTCGGAGCCCCGATCTCGCGCGACCTGGGCGGCAAGGGGGCGAACCAGGCGATTGTGCTGGGCAGGGCTGGGGTCGCTTGCCGGTTTGGATCCGTGGTCGGGCGCGATGCGCGGGCGGCCGAAATCCGGGCGTGCCTCGCTGCAGAGCCCATCGAGACGCAGCTCGAGGAATTGGGGGGCGTCGCGAGCGACTTCTCGATCATCCTGATGGCCGAGGCGGGCGAGAATGCCGTCGTGACCACGAACGCCGCCGCCGAGGCGCTGACGCCGCAGGCGGCGATCGCGATGCTTGCCGGGGCGCAGGCCGGCGACCTCATGTTGGTCCAGGGCAACCTGTCGCGAGATACGACGTGGGCGCTTCTGACAGAGGCGCGGGCGCGCGGGATGGTGAGTGTGCTCAACCCCTCACCGCTGCGCGACTTCCTGTCCGGCCTCTGGTCGCTTGTCGACGTGACATTTCTCAACGAGGGCGAGGCGGCGGCCGTTGGCGGCGCCGAAAGCCTCCTTGCGCGAGGCGTGGGCCACATCGTTGTGACGCTCGGGGCCAAAGGGTCGCGTCTGCTATCGGCGAATGGATCGGAGGAGGTTCCCGCATTCCCCGCTGTTGTGTTGGATACCACCGGGGCAGGGGATTGCTTCACCGCAACCGCTCTTGCCTCAGCGGCCTTGCGCGGCGTTGCTCTCGACCGGCGCGCCATCGCACATGCCGCCGAAGCCGCCGCGCTGACGGTCTCGCGGGCCGGCACGGCACGGGCATTCCCGAGCCGCGAGGAGTTGGCCGCCATCCTGGCGAGATAAGCTGCCATCAGGATTGTCGCGCCAGCCAGCCGAGCAGGTTCTTCCACAGAATCCCATATCCCTCCCAGGCGCAGAAAGCGGGGGAAAGCCAATGCGGGCCGATGTCGGAGGTCCAGGCCGCGGTGCGGCCCTCGCCATATCCACCGAGCACCAAGAGCGGATGTCCGCCCTGGTCTTCGGGAAGGCGCGCGATCACCTCGGCTCCGTCCCGCACCATCACTTCGTTGACGCCGAGCACGAAGGGCCACGGTCCAACCAGGCCAGCCATCACTGGGTGTTCGGGCGCGAGCACCTCGGCGACTGCCCCCTCGGGCATCTCGACCCGGTCGTCCCAGGGGTGGCAGGTCACCGGCAGCACGTCCTCGACCGGCGTCTTGCGCCAGCGCGCGCGCCCGTCGATGCCCTGGAAGCTGAAGTACCCCCCGACCATCAGGAGAGCGCCACCCTTCTCGACCCAGGCCTTCAGAAGCCTCAGCCGGTTCGGCACCGTCTCGGACCTGAGCCAGACCGCAGGCGGCAGAAGGAACGAGTTCGAACCGATGTCGGACAGGATGATGACATCGTAGAGATCGAGCCCTGCCATCTCGAAGGGAAACTTATCGACGGCCTCATGCGCGGGCATGTACGTGAGATCGAACTCCGATCCCTTCAGCGCCGCGACCAGCGGCTCCGCGCCGAGGTGGAAGGTGACGCTGCCGAACTGGTCGAAACCCTTGTAGTGGGTGGCCGATGTAACCCAGCTTTCCCCGACGAGCAGAACCTTTGTGGTCATCGTGACTGTCCTCCCTCAAGCTATGCTGCGCTGGCGTCGAAGACGCGCCGCGGGTTCGTTGTCATCAGGTCGCGCAGCGACGTCTCGTCCATTCCGTGCCGCTTCAATCGCGGCAGGAAGTGTTTCACGACGAAGGCGTAGCCGTTACCGCCATAGCGGCTGAGCATCATCTTCAGGAACACATCCTGCGACAGCAGGATGCGGTCGAGGTGCCCGGCCTCGGCCAGCCGAAGGATCGCCACGGCCACCTCGTCGTCGCTGGGGCACTGGACCTGCTGGTCGGCATAGAAATAGTCCATCCCGATCATGTCGAATTCGACGAAGGCGCCCCGCGCGGCCAGCCCTGACTGGTAGTCTACGTCGGCGTGCGAGGGATTCATGTGGCACAGAACGGTGTGGCGCAGCTCGCCGCCCTCGGCCTCGACGATGTCGAGCACGCGGTGGCCAAGCCGGAACCAGCCGGGCAGGTGCACCATGAGGGGCAGCCCGGTTCGCGCCTGTGCTCGCGCCGCCCCCCGCAGTGACCTCTCCTCGGCCTCGGTGAAGGCCGACGACACTCCGATCTCGCCGATGAGGCCGATCTTCGCGTCGGTGCCGTCCACGCCGGCAAGCGCTTCGAAAACGATCTGGTCGGCAATTTCGTCAACGGTCAGTGTCGCCACTTCGGGCGGCATCGAGGTGTGCAGGTAGTAGCCTGCCCCCATCACCACGTTCAAACCCGCCCCCGCCGAAATCGCGCGCAGCTTGGCCGGATCGCGCCCGATCCCCCGGCAGGTCGGATCGACCACTGTCCGTCCGCCCGCGGCAGCGAAGGCGCTGACCTCCTCGATCGCCAGCGGCAGGTCGTCGAGGGCGATGTTATGGCGGTTGACGAACGGGTCCTGACGGAGTTCCGACAGGATCTCGATCCGCACCGGGCTGTCGACAAGATACTGTCGGGCCGGGTCCGTTGGTGGGTGCCACCAGCAGGTGCAGTCGTTCTGAAGGTGCTCGTGCATCAGCGTCATTCCGAGGTCGGCCGAAGATATCGGGCCGTCCACCGTCATCACGAGGCCCGAGCGGACATGGGCCTGGGAAAGCTCGCTGGTCATGGCCTAACCCTTCTTCCGGCCGAGGCGGAGGTTGGTGCTGAAGAGCCGCGTGTTCATCCAGATCGCGATCAGGATGATCGTGCCCGTGACGATCTGGGTGAAGAACGGCGAGATATGCAGCAGGATCAGCCCGTTGCCGATCACTGCAATGGTGAGGGTGCCCAGAACGGTTCCGATCATGCTGGCCTTTCCTCCCATCAGCGAGGTGCCCCCCAGTACGACGGCCGCGATCACCTGCAACTCGAAACCCACGGCCGCGTTCGACGACCCCGAGCCGAGCCGGGCCGCGATCAGGAGGCCCGCGATGGCACAGGCCACGCCCGACACCATGTAGACCGAGGCCACGATCCAGCGCGCCGGCATTCCCACGCGCCGCGCGGCTTCCATGTTGGACCCGACCGCGACGACCCTTCGTCCATACCGGGTGCGCAGCATCACGATGAACCCGAGGATCGCGACCAGGATGGAGATGAGCGCCGGAACGGGTATGCCGCCGAGCGTTCCGCGCCCCAGCCAGAAGAATCCCGGCGCGTCCGTGATGGGGATCGAGTAGCCCTCGGTCATGTAGAGCGCGAAGCCACGCAGGATCGACAGGCCCGCCAGGGTGACGATGAAGGCCGGGATGCCCTGATAGGCGATGAACCAGCCCTGCGCTCCGCCGATCATCGCTCCGGCCACAAGCATCAGAACAACCGCTACCGGCCAGTCCATCCCCTGTGCCATCAGGATCGCCGCGAGCGCATTGATCAGCGCCACCAGCGAGCCTACCGACAGGTCGATGCCCGCGGTGGTGATGACGAGCGTCATCGCGACGGCGACGATCAGGATCGGGGCCGCCTGGCGGATCACGTTCAGGATGTTTCCAGTCGTCAGGAAGGTTGGCGTCATCAATCCGAAGAAGGCCAGACAGGCGACAAAGAACAGGGCGATCGACAGGACCTGGGCGTGCTCGGCCACGAAGTCGGAGAGTGCCGATCCCGCCTCGCGTTCGGTGTAGTTCGTCATCAGTGCCTGTCCTCGCCGACGATCAGCCGCACCAGATCCTCGAGGTTGGTCTCGTCGATCCTCCGCTCGGCCACCTTGGTGCCCTCGTACATGACCGCGATCCGGTCGCAGACCCGGAACAGGTCCTGAAGCCGGTGGGTGATGAGGACAACACCGACCCCGCGTTCCTTGACCCGGTTGATCAGCCGAAGGACGGCTTCGACCTCGGCCACCGCAAGCGCCGAGGTTGGCTCGTCCATGATCAGGACCTTCGGGCCGAAGCTCGCCGCGCGCGCGATTGCTATGGCCTGACGTTGGCCGCCCGAGAGCTTGTCGACCTTGGCCGACAGCCGAGGAATGCGGATCTCCAGATCCTCGAGCATCCGCCGCCCTTCGTCGAGCATGCGTGCCTGGTCGAGAAACGGGCCCCGCGTCAGTTCGCGACCGAGAAACAGGTTGCCGACCACGTCGACGTGGTCGCAAAGGCTCAGGTCCTGGAACACCATCTCGATGTGGCGCGCTCGCGCGTCTGCCGGGCCTGTGAAGTGGACTTCCTCGCCGTCCACGAACATCGTGCCGCCGTCGGGGATGTAGGTGCCCGAGATCACCTTGGTGAGCGTGGATTTGCCCGCTGCGTTGTCCCCCACGAGGCCAAGGCATTCGCCCGGCAGGATGTCGAGGTCGACGCCGCGCAGTGCCTGCAGCGAGCCGAAGGTCTTGCGAATCCCGCGCAGCGAGACCAACGGTCGCGCGGTCCCGTGCCGAGGGGGTGATGCCCCCTCGGCCAGAACGCCACCCGGAGATGGCATCGGGCTTGTCATTGGAACATCGACCGGAAGTCGTCGACGTTCTCCTTGGTCACGATCGTGACCGGGACGGCGATGTTGCGCTCCACGGTCCCGCCACCGGTGATCGTCACCAGCGCGTCCACCGCCGCGGCACCCATGCCGGCCGGGTCCTGCTGAATCACGGCTTCGACGTAGCCCGCGTCGATGCCGGCAACGGCCGACGCGGTGAGGTCCCAGCCGAACACTTTCACATCGGCCTGCCGACCCTGGCTCTCAACCGCCGCCACTGCGCCGAGGAGCGCGGGCTCGCCGGTGGCGTAGATCGCCGTCATGTCGGGATTTGCGGTCATCAGGTTCTCGGCCGCGCCGAGTGCGATGTCCTGCACGTTCTGGCCATCGACCGTGCCGGCCATGGTCACGCCTTCGACCCCTGCCAGCTTGCCCTCGAAGCCCTCCATCCGGACGTTCTGGATGAACGAGTTGAGCGCGCCGACGATCCCGAGCTTGGCGCCGCCCGCACCCGCCGCGTACTCGGCGAAGAAGGCGCCGAGGTCGGCGCCCGCGGCGGCATTGTCGACACCGATCTGTGCGAGGTGCGGGCCGTCCTCGGGCAGGATCGCGTCGATGGCGACGACCGGAATGCCTGCGGCGGCGGCTTGTTCGACGGCGGGCATGATGCCGTTCACGTCGATCGCGACGACTGCCAGACCGTCGACGCCTTGCTGGATGTAGGTCTCGATCGCGCTGTTCTGCGCGGCCGGGTCATTGTTGGCGTTGAAGATCACGAGGGTCGCGCCCGCTGCATCCGCAGCAGCCTGTGCGCCTTCGTTCATCTGGTTGAAGAACAGCGCTTGCTGGTTGATCTGGATGAGCGCGAAGGTCTTGTCCTGGGCTGCGGCGGGAACCGCGGCAAGAAGTGCCGCTGCTCCGAGTAGCGTGGCAAGGGAGCGGCGTGAGAAGGTGGCAGTCATCGGTCTTCCTCTCTGTTGGCCGTTGCGGGGTGCCTTACCTGACCAGCGGTGCAACGGAGTCGCGCACGATCAGGGTCACGGGCAGGAGTTCCTCCTTGGCGGAGGCTCCGGTCGTTCGGGTGTCGGTATCGAGGAGGAGCGACAGGGCGCGTGCCCCGAGGTCGCGTACAGGCTGACGGATTGCGGTGATGCCCGGCGCGAAGAGGTGCAGGGGTCCCACGTCGTCGAAGCCGACGACAGAGACATCCTGCGGCACCGACACTCTGGCCTCGTTCAGGACCTCGAGCAGCCCTATTGTCAACTCGTCAGAGGTGCTGAAGATCGCCGTCGCGAGACGCCCCTCCGCCAGATAGCGCCTGCCGGCCTCGCGCCCGAAGGCGACCGAGTATTCGCCTGCGTAGCGGGCGATGCGCGTCCCGTCGGTCCAGACCTCGAGCAAGGCGCGCCTCAGGCCCGCATAGCGGCGCATTCCACTGATCATTGAATCCGGACCGCCCACGAAGAGAACCTCTCGGTGGCCCGCCTCGGCCATGTGCCGGCCGGCAAGGTATCCACCTTGTTCATTGTCGCAGAAGAGCTTGGGCACCTCGGTTCCCGGCACGTCCTCGTCCACGATCACAACGCGACCGCTTCGGTTGATGGCATCGGCCAGCGTGCCGTCGTCGGGGTGGTTGGTGATGAAGATGACCCCATCGACATGGTTGCGATGGATCGCGTGCAGATAACTCTGTTCCCGTCCGGCGCGGTTCAGGGTCGCGTGAAGCGCGAGAGCCAGGCCGCGACGGTCGGCTTCGGCCTCGACCGCGGCCACCAATGTCGCAAAGAATGGTGTGGAGATATCCGGCACCACGAGGCCGATGGTATCGGAGCGTCCGAGGCTCAGGCGTCGGGCATGGGGATTTGGCACATAGTTCAACGCCCGGATCGCGGCCTCGATGGTCTGGCGTGTGCGGTCGGGAAGGTCGAGCGTGCCGTTGAGATAGCGCGAGACGGTGGTCACCGAGACCCCCGCAGTCCTCGCCACGTCTTTCAGACCGGCCACCGCCAAGGGCTACTCCAATGAGGTGAATCGGTTTAGTGAACCGCTTCACAAGCAGTTTCCCAAAACGCGTCTCCGTCAACTCCTTGTTTTGGGCTTGAGCGATCCCGTGCCGTTTTTTGCGCAGGACGTGCCGTGAAGATGGGCAGCCGCGGTCGGGATCAGGACCACCCCTCGATGCGACTGGTTCCCTCATGGCTCGTCCTTGACACTGTCGCCGCCAGGTCAACTGTAAGGGTATTCGCTCTAGAATCGTTGCAACCGCCTGCCCGCAACCGTCCGTGGATCTCAGGTGTGTGGCTCGGTCAGCGACATCGACGACAAGCGGGAGCCGCTACGGATGCCGGATGCCAAGTTGATCGAGGATGACATCACCGGCGCCGAGCGCGTTCTGGGTCTTGCCCATACCGAGGCCGAGCGCGCTCAGATGCGGGACAACCTCGAGGGTCAGATCGGCGCTGCCCGGATGATCCGGGCGCATCGCCTTCCCAATGGCGCACCGACCGCGAGCCGCTTCGATCCGAGGTTGCCCGGCTTCCGGATGCCCTCGGGTGCCAGTTACCTGCGGCTCACCGGTCGAGACCCCGGACCGCTTCCCGAAAACCCGGAAGACATCGCATTCGCGCCCGCCGCCACACTGTCGGCCTGGATCCGATCGGGCGTCCTTCCCAGTCGCCGGTTGACCGAGATCTACCTCGACCGCATCGCCGCGCTCAATCCGCGGCTCTTCTGCTTCGCCACCGTCACGCGAGACCTCGCGCTCGCCGAGGCCGACGCCGCCGACGCCCTCACACGGGTGGGGGTGAACCTCGGGCCGCTGCACGGCCTGCCTTATGGGCTGAAGGACCTGTTCGATACCAGGGGCATCGTGACAGGCTGGGGCGCCGAGCCTTACCGCGACCGTGTGCCGGAAGCCGACGCAACACTCGTTACGCTCCTGCGCCGGGCCGGCGCAGTCCTGTTGGGCAAGACGACCGTCGGCGCCATTGCCTACAACGACATCTGGTACGGCGGCGAAACCCGGAATCCCTGGAACCTCAACGAAGGCTCCTCCGGTTCGTCGGCCGGCTCGGCCTCGGCGACCGCCGCGGGGCTCTGCGCCTTCGCGATCGGGACCGAGACGCTGGGTTCGATCACTTCGCCCAGCCAGCGCTGCGGCACCACTGGGCTGCGCCCGACGTTCGGGCGGGTCAGCCGCGCGGGGGCCATGGCGCTATGCCCCAGCCTCGACAAGGTCGGCCCGATCTGCCGGTCGGTCGAGGACACCGCAATGGTGCTGTCCGCGATCAACGGCGGCGACCCGGCGGATCGCGGGTCGATCCACGCGCCATTCGTCTTCGATGTCGAGGCGGGGATCGAGGGGCTGCGGCTGGGATACCTGCCCGATGCCTTCGGGGACGGCGCCACGGAAGTGGACCACGCCGCCCTTGCTGCCGCCCGGCGCCTTGGTGTCGAGGTGCGGGAGGTCACGCTGCCCGACCTGCCGTATTTCGCGCTGATGAACATCGTCTACGCCGAGGCGACGGCGATCCACAAGGAACTCACCCTTGACGGGCTCGACGACACACTCACCTGGCAGGAAGATGGCGCCTGGCCGAACACGATGCGCAAGGCGTGGTTCCTCTCGGCGGTCGATCACGTGGAACTTGACCGGCTGCGCTACCAGGTCATGGCGGCGCTGGACCTGCTCTTCCGAGACATCGACATCCTGATCGGCCCCTACAGCACCGGGCCGATGCTGGTGGCGTCGAACTACACCGGTCATCCTTGCCTGCATCTGCGGGCCGGGTTCGAGATGCTGCACACCCGTCACCGCGGCACTCTGTCGGCCAAGGGCGTGTCCTTCACGGAACCGGGTGCGGAGGGGACGCTGTTCCGTGTGCCACAGGGCATCTCGCTCTGGGGCCGGCTCTTCGAGGAGGGTCCGCTTCTGAACTTCGGCCTCGCGCTCGAGCGCGAGCTTGGCGTTGCGGGGGAGCGTCCGACCCTTCGGGAATGATCGTTCAGGTTTCCAACAGGTTCAACGGCCGTCGGGGTGGCGGCTCAACAGGAGGTCACGACATGAAGCGAAGAGAGTTTCTGAGAACGACGGCGATGGCCGGCGGTGCGATGGTCCTGGCCAAGTTGTCAGCGGGCGCGGCGCAGGCGCAGGCGACCCCGGTCAGCGGCGGCACCCTGATCTGGGGCCATTCCGAGACGGTGCAGAATCTGGACATGCACCAGACAGGCACGGCCTCGACTAGCCGGGTGATGCAGAACGTCCACGCCTCCATCGTCACGGTGGACGGCAACCTGAACGTCATTCCCCACCTGGCAGAGAGCTACGAGGTGGCCGAGGACGGCCTGACCTACACCTTCAAGTTGCGCCCGGACGTCATGTTTCACAGCGGCGCGAAGATGACCTCGGCCGATGTCAAATACTCCTTCGAGCGCTGCAAGGACCCCGCCACTGGCGCGGTGAACTTCGAGGTTTTCAACAACGTTGCCGCCATCGAGACGCCCGACGACCTGACCGTCGTGATCCGGATGAGCGCGGTCAATGCGCCCTTCCTGAGCCGGTTGGCCGAAAACGGCGCGGGCGTCGTCATGCCGGTCGATTCCGGGCCGCAGCAGGGCACGACGCCTGTCGGCGCGGGCCCGTTCAAGTTCGTCAGCTACACCCCTGGCGTTGTGGTCGAACTCGAGCGCTTTGACGACTACTTCGGTGGACCGGCCTACCTCGAAAAGATCACCATCCGCGAGATCAGCGAGAACACCACGCGCCTTACCGGCCTGCAGACCGGCGAGTTGCACATGATCAACGATATCCCTGCCGACCGCGTGTCCGAGATCGAGGGCGACGCGGCCTACCAGGTGGTGAAGTGGTTCCCTCTGAACTGGGACTTCGTGAACCTCAACCAGGCCCGGTTCGAGCCCTTCAAGGACCAGCGCGTACGGCTTGCCTTCGACCTCGCGATCGACAAGCAGGCTCTGTTGGAAGGCGCGCTCTGGGGGCAGGGGCAGCCGACCGCCTCGCCGTCCTACCCGACCTCGGCGGCCTACAACACCGCGCTTCAGCCTCGGGCGCAGGACCTCGCACAGGCAAAGGCGCTGCTCGAAGAGGCGGGGTATCCGCCCGGAAGCCTCAAGGTCGTGTTCAAGGCGACCACGAACTACCCCTACCACATCGAGTCTGCGCAGATTCTCGCGGAGTGGATGCGCGAGATTGGCGTGGAGATGACCATCGAGCAACTCACCTGGGCCGACTGGCTCAGCCAGTGCTGGGTGGATCGTGATTTCCAGATGACGATGATGAACTTCTTCACGCTCTGGGAATCCGACTTCCTCTATTACAGCCTGTGGAACACCGAAGGGGCGTTCAACTACCGCTCGATCTCGAACGCGAAGATCGACGAGCTCACCACGCAGGCCCGCGCCGTGGTCGATCCGGCGGCGCGCGCCGAGGTCTACAAGCAGGTCCAGCAGGTGATCTACGACGAAGTCCTCGACATCGTCCTGTGGTTCCGCAACGGGACCATCGCGGCGCAGCCCAACGTCATGGGGCTGGACACCATCGTTCATCCGAACGGATCCAACCTCAACTTCCACAAGGTCTGGCTGTCGGCCTGACGTAGCGCCGGCCCCGTCGCGGCGGGGCCGGCACCCACATCTCGGCCGCGGGGCGCACCGGCTTGACCTATCTCCTGAATCGTCTCCTGTCGCTTGTCCTGACGCTCGTGCTGATCTCGGTCATCACCTTCTCGGTGACCAATATCCTGCCCGGCGACGTCGCGATGATGATCATGGGCACCCAGTCGAACCCCGAGGCGCTGGCGGGCCTGCGGGAGTCGCTGGGGCTGAATGACCCGCTCGTCGTCCAGTACGGGCGCTGGATGGCGGGAATGCTCACGGGCGACTTCGGCGCATCGCTGATCTTCAAGGCTGATATCGCGCCGCTTCTCGCCCAGAAGATGACCGCGAGCGCCTTCCTCGTCGTGATGTCGATGGTCTTCGCGCTTGCCTGCGCGGTTCCCCTCGGGGTCTGGGCCGCCGTCCACCGCGACCGCTGGCAGGATACTGCGTCCTCCACGACCTCGCTCCTGGGGGTCAGCCTGCCCGATTTCTTCTGGGGCATCGTGATGATCCTCGTCTTTGCGCGCTGGCTGGGGTGGCTGCCGTCCTCGGGCTTCGTGGAGCCGTCGGAGGACTTCCTCGGCGCGGTCCGTCACGCGGTCCTGCCGTCGCTGGCGCTCGGCCTCGGGTTGATGGCGCACCTGACGCGGATGACGCGTTCGGCCATGACCGGCATCCTGGAACAGGAGTTCATCCGCGTCGCCCGCGCCAAGGGCCTGTCCGAGCGGACGGTCGTCTGGCGCTACGCGTTGGCCAACGCCATTGGCCCGGTGATGACCATCGTGGGTCTCCAGATCGGGTATCTCTTCGGGTCGATCATCGTGGTCGAGAGCCTGTTTGGCTACACCGGCATGGGCTGGCTCACCTATCAGGCGCTTCTCAACCGCGACCTTCCGCTGATCCAGGCCTCGGTCTTCGTGATCGCCGCTGTAGTCATGGTGACCAACCTGATAGTCGATCTCCTCTATCGCGCGGTCGATCCGCGCATCCGGCTCGGGTAGCGCGGTGGGGCGCTTTCCCACGACCAAGGGGCTGATCGGCATCGTGCTTGTGGGCACGGTCGTGCTCGTGGCG
>CAZOHN010000106.1:0-12385 GCA_964579325.1 uncultured Rhodobacterales bacterium | reverse complement strand
GGATGAACGCCTTCGCCCAGAAGGAAGGGCTGCCGGGGATGGGGTATATCTTTTGGAGGGAGGAGGGCGGTGCGACCGAGGGTGCCGGCCCGGTCGCCAAGAACATCGGTCCCGAGCGGACCGAGGCGATCCGCCAGCAGCTTGGCCTCAAGGCCGGCGATGCGGCCTTCTTCCTCGCCGGGCGGCCCGAGCAGTTCGAGAAGGTCGCCGCCAAGGCGCGGGTCGAGATCGGGCGGGAGCTGAACCTCTCCGAGACCGACACCTTCCGCTTCGCCTGGATCGTGGACTTCCCGATGTACGAGAAGGACCCCGAGACCGGGAAGGTCGACTTCTCGCACAACCCGTTCTCGATGCCGCAGGGGGGGATGGAGGCGCTTTCGGGCGACCCGCTGAAGGTCACCGCGTTCCAGTACGATCTGGCCTGCAACGGCTACGAGCTTGTCTCGGGCGGCATCCGCAACCACCGGCCCGACGTGATGGTGAAGGCCTTCGAAATCGCGGGTTACCCGGCCTCGGAAGTGGAAAAGCGGTTCGGGGGGATGCTGAGCGCGTTCCGCTACGGCGCGCCGCCGCACGGCGGCTGCGCGGCGGGGATCGACCGGATGGTGATGCTGCTGGCGGACGAGCCGAACATCCGCGAGGTCATCATGTTCCCGATGAACCAGCGCGCCGAAGACCCGATGATGAGCGCACCCTCGGAGCCGACGAACGAGCAGCTGCGCGACCTCGGCCTGCGGGTGATCCCGAAGGACGCCTGACTGCCGCACGGCGTCGCTGGCGAGCGTTAAGCAAACCTTACCGGATCGTATCGACATTGAGCTGATTCTCGCGGATTCCAGAGAGGAACCGCGGGATTGCCACATGCGCCGACACCGTCCGATCAGTCGCCCCTTCCTTGAATCGGCCTTCGACCGCAGGTGCGTCCGGTGATCGGCTCGCGCGCTCGACTAATGGCGGACTATGCCCTGCTGGGCGTGGCACCGGATGCCTCTGACGAGGCGGTGCGACGTGCAAGGGCAACCCACGTCAAGGCAGCTCACCCCGATCTCGTAGCCCGCGACAAGGCCGGGGCTACGAAGCGGCTGATCGCCGTCAACGATGCATTTGCGCGAATCATGGCGTCTCGAAGTGTTCGCGACAGCACGCTCCGCGCGCAGCCGTGGCGGCGATCCAACAGCCGCACCGAGGGGTCGGCGGAAGCAGACCGTGCCAGGGGCGGAGGGCCCGCAGCCGGCGGTAGCGGCACGCGGACGGGCAAGCCGGCCGCGCAGAAAGAGCAGCCCTCGAAGCCTCGTGCCGGGGCAGGCACCGCGCAGGCTTCGGCAGGACACGATGCCTCGAACCGAACGTCGCGCCCGTTCGACAGTCAACCGGACAGGTCCGGAGCGGCTCGGGCCAGGCCGGAGGGGGTATCCGGCCGGTCCACCGCTTTCGCCGTGGATGCCGAGACCGCCTTGGAGTTGGGCCGTCGCGGACGGCGCGTAGTCGGTGCGCGTGTCTGGCACGAGGTAACCGAGCGCGCGGGCGGCTTCTACCCCGATCCGTTGGGCATGCCGATACTGCTTGCCGCCTTCCCGTCGCACCAGCTTCCAAATGCGCTCGTTGCGCGCAGTCTGCGTATTGCCGTCGGCCGGATCGAAATTGCAGTCGAAAGACTGCCCGAGCGGGGGCGTCCGGAAGCGGGGCGGGACTTTGTCGTCATACCCGAGATAAGCGTCCCGATTCCCGGGCGTGTACAGGTCGGCCGCCGCGCGATGTGCCTGGATGTGGTCGATGTGATCGACCGCGGCGAGGCCCTCGCCTGCCGATGTCGTGCCCGGGGGCGACCGGATCTCGAAGGCATCGTGTTCGAGGCGGTTTCGAGCGTTGATGCGGGGCAAGCCGGAGGACGGCAAGCCGCTGCCTGACGCTCAGCCTGCCACTCGAACGACCTTCGTGCGGGACGCTGCACCACGGATCACCGCCAAGCGCGATTTCGGGACCCCGAGGTGATCCGCAAGAAGCGTCAGCACTGCGGCGTTGGCCTTGCCGCCCTCGGGGGCTGCCGTGGTCCACACGCGGAATCCGCCCGAGCCGTCCAGCTCTATCGCATTGCGGCGCGCCTTTGGGCTTACCTTCACGGCAAACTCGGTTCCGGGGGGCGGAGGTTCTGGCATGGTCCGGCTCGGCCCTCTAGGCTGGCAAGGCTAGCGGCGGGGGGCGGAGATGGCCACTGGGTTCTATTGGGACGAGCGGTGCATGTGGCACGGGGGCGGGACCTACGCCTTCACGCTGCCCGCGGGGGGGCTGGTGCAGCCGGGCGGCGGGCTGCCCGAGGCCCCCGAGACGAAGCGGCGGCTGAAGAACCTGATCGAGGTGACAGGGCTGATCCGGGACCTGGACGTGAGGTCGGCGCCCGAAGCGACATGGGAGGAGCTTCGGCGGGTCCATCCCGAGAGCTACCTGCGGGCGTTCAAGGACCTGTCGGACGCCGGCGGCGGAGAACTGGGCTTGCGCACGCCCTTCGGCCAGGGCGGCTTCGAGATCGCCGCGCTCTCGGCAGGGCTTGCGGTTCAGGCGTTGCGCGATGTGCTCTCGGGCGGTCTCTCCAACGCCTACGCGCTGTCGCGGCCCCCGGGCCACCACTGCCTGCCGGACTTTCCCAATGGTTTCTGCCTTCTGGCGAACATCGCCATTGCAGTCGAGACTGCGCTGACCGAGGGCCATGCGGGCCGGATCGCGGTACTGGACTGGGACGTGCACCACGGCAACGGCACCGAAGCGGTTTTCTGGGAGCGACCGGAGGTGCTGACGATCTCGCTGCATCAGGAGCGGAACTACCCGCTGGACACCGGCGGGGCCGAGGCGCGGGGCGACGGCGCGGGGGAGGGGGCCAACATCAACGTACCGCTCCCGCCAGGCACAGGGCACCGGGGCTACCTCGAAGCGATGGAGCGGATCGTGATGCCGGCGCTGGCCCGGTTCCGGCCTGATGCGATCGTGGTGGCCTGCGGCTACGACGCCTCGGCGGTCGATCCGCTGGGCCGGATGCTGGCCACCGCCGAGACCTTCCGGGCGATGACGGCCATGGCCAAGGCAGCGGCGGACGATCTTTGCGGCGGGCGGCTCGTCCTTGTGCACGAGGGGGGGTATTCGGAGGTGCATGTCCCGTTCTGCGGACATGCGGTGCTCGAGGTTTTGTCAGGCAGCGCGGTCACGGCGCCGGACCCGCTTGCCGCAACGCTGGCGGCGCGCCAGCCGGGGGCGACCTTCGACGCCTTCGTGAGCCGCTGGATCGGAGACCTCGCGGAAGGCTTCGCGACCTGAGCGATGGGGTTGACCGAACGAGGCGTTCCCCCGACATGGAGGGTCACAAGGAGACACACATGCCCATCCCGAACCAGCCCGTCCTCGACTTCTTCCTCACCCGCCGCTCGCGTCCGCCGAAGATCCTGCGGGCGCCGGTGCCGTCTCGCGAGGAGTTGACGGTGCTGCTGACCGCCGCGGCGCGCAGTCCCGATCATGGCAAGCTGGAGCCGTGGCGGTTCGTCGTGCTCGAAAAGGCGGCGCTTGCGCGGCTTGCGGCGGCTGTGCCAGTGCGGGGGGCGGAGCTTGGGCTCGAAGACGACCGCATCGAGAAGATGCGCGCGCAACTGGCGGACGCAGACCTCGCGGTGGTGATCGTGGCGTCGCCGAAGGCCAGCGACAAGATCCCCGAGATCGAGCAGACGCTGAGCGCCGGGGCGGTCTGCCTTGCGCTTCTCAACGCGGCGCTGGCGGCCGGATGGGGGGCGTCGTGGCTGACCGGCTGGGCGATGCACGACCGAGGGTTCCGCGAGGGTCACCTCGGGTTGGCATCGCACGAATGGGTGGCCGGCATCATCCACATCGGCAGCGCGGTCGCCGAACCGCCCGACCGGCCGCGGCCTGAAATAAGGGCTATCACCACCTGGGTCGCAGCGTGATCTTCTACGACTTCCTGCGCGCAGTCGGGCAACTTAGCGACTTGCGGTTCCGCCGGGTGCTGCTGTTCGGTGCCGGTCTGACGTTCCTGCTTCTCGTCGGGGTCTACGCCCTGTTCCTCGCCGCGATCCAATGGCTGACGCCCGAGACGATCAGCATTCCCTTCGTAGGCGAGGTCGAGGGCCTCGATACGCTGCTGTCCTGGGGATCGCTGATCTTCATGATCGGGCTCAGCGTGTTCCTGATGGTGCCTGTCGCCTCGGCCTTCACGAGCCTGTTCCTCGATGACGTCGCCAGCGCGGTCGAATCGCGGCACTATCCAGGCCTGCCGGAGGTGCCGCGCGTGTCGTTCACGGATGGGCTGATCGACAGCCTGAACTTCTTCGGGATGCTCGTGGGCGTGAACATGCTGGCGCTGTTTCTCTATGCCTTTGCCGGTCCGTTGATCCCGGTGGTGTTCTGGGCGGTCAACGGCTTCCTGCTCGGGCGGGAGTACTTTCAGCTTGTCGCCATGCGCAGGCTGGGCCGGGAGGGTGCGCGCGCCGCCCGGCGGAAGCACCCGCTACAGATCTGGCTGGCGGGGACGCTGATGGCGGTGCCGCTTACCATCCCGCTCGTCAATCTTCTGGTGCCGGTGTTGGGTGCGGCGACCTTCACCCACCTGTTCCATCGGCTGCAGGCGGCATCCTCCCCATCCAGTCGAAATCCCTGATCCCGATCACGCCGGACAGTATGATCCCCGCAAGGATCGCCCAGATCACGACCGCGACGATCGTGGCGAGGCGCAGTTTCGCGCGCATTGCCAGATTGTCGGGTGCGCCTGCGGGCGTCCCCGGAACGATCGACCCCGCCTCGCCCTGGGTGGTGAGCCTGAGCGGCAGTACCACGAAGAGGACGAGGAACCAGACGACCGCGAACAGGACGATGGCGCCGGTGATACTCATCAGACCTGTTCCAGTTCGACGAGACAGCCGTTGAAATCCTTGGGGTGCAGGAACAGCACGGGCTTGCCGTGCGCTCCGATCTTCGGCTCGCCGTCGCCCAGCACGCGGGCACCAGAGGCTTTCAGCGTGTCCCGCGCGGCGAGGATGTCGTCGACCTCGTAGCAGATGTGGTGGATGCCGCCGGCGGGGTTCTTCTCAAGGAAGCCTGCGATCGGGCTTCTGTCCCCGAGGGGGTAGAGGAGTTCGATCTTGGTGTTCGGCAGTTCGATGAACACCACCGTGACACCATGAGCCGGTTCGTCCTGGGGGGCGCCGACCTTTGCGCCCAGCGTGTCGCGGTACTGTGCGGCAGCGGCCGCAAGGTCGGGGACGGCGATGGCGACGTGGTTCAGGCGGCCGATCATGGCGGACTCCTCGGGCAAGGCGATGGTCGGGTTATGGGGTCGGGCGCCGCGTCGGGCAAGCGGCGGATGGCCGCGCCCTGCGCATTTACCGGCTGTTAGCCCTGACGGGTCACTACTGGTTCGAGTTGCCCGATTCTCTTCCGGAGGCTGCCAATGCCGGATGCCTACACCCATTCGCTCGCCGTACCCCTGCCCGGTGCGCCTCGCCCCCTCACGGGAGTGACGATCCTTCTCGTGGAGGACAGCCGCTACGCCAGCGAGGCGGTGCGTCTTCTGGGGCTGCGGAGTGGGGCTCGTCTCCGGCGGGCGGATTCCCTCCGGTCGGCAGAGCGCCACCTAGCCGTCTACCGCCCCACCGTCGCGCTGATCGACCTTGGCTTGCCGGACGGCTCCGGGGCCGATCTGATCCGGCAGCTTGGCCGGTCGATCCCGCGCCTGCCAGCGATCCTAGGGACGAGCGGCGATGACGGTGCCCGCGAGGAGGCGCTGGAGGCCGGGGCGGACGGCTTCCTCGCCAAGCCCGTGACCAGCCTCGCCGCGTTCGAGGCGGCCGTCCTGGGCGCGCTCAACCGCAACGGTGGGGCACCCGGGCTGCGCCCGGTCACCGGGGAAACAGTGGTGCCAGATCGTCTCGCCTACCATGACGACCTCGTCGCGATCAGCGACCTCTTGTCGGATGGTCTGGAAGGGCGGTCGGTTGCCTATGCCGCCCAGTTCCTCGCTGGCGTGGCACGCAGCGCCGACGACAGCCCGCTTGCGGACGCAGCATTGGCACTGTCGGCGCGGGTTGCATCGGGCGGGCCAACCGGCGCCGATGTCGCGCGGATCGCCGGGCTGGTCGCGGCACGGCTGAACCGGAGCGCCATTGCCTGAGCCGGCCTACCGGACGGCCGACTGGAACGGAGCATTGCGTCCCACCCCGGGGGGTGACGTGGTCGCTTCACGACGGCAATGGGAGTCCGGCGTGGGCCGCTGTCCGTAGTGCTTAGCCGATGGCCGGCTCTCGAGTGGCGAGGAGCGGCGCCGTTAGGGCCGACAGGGCGGCCCGCTGTTGCCCGTCGGCCTCGAAGTTCCTCGGGTCGAGCCAAACCTCGAAGGCGTTGCGCAGGGCGGGCCAGTCGCCGTCGATTGCAGCGAACCATGCGGTGTCGCGATTGCGGCCCTTGACGACCATATGCTGCCGGAAAACGCCTTCGAAGCTAAGCCCCAGTCGTTGCGCCGCGCGGCGTGAGGCAAGGTTGGCGGCGTTGCACTTCCACTCGAAACGGCGGTAGCCGGCCCGGAAAGCCCAGTTCATCATCAGGAACCAGGCTTCGGTCGCCGCGCGCCCCTTCTGAAGGGCGGGCGAGAGGGCGATGTGTCCGAGTTCGATCGTTCCCGCGGCGGGCATGACCCGGAGGTAGCTTGCGACACCTCCCGCGCGGCCGGTGTCGAGGTCGCGCAGTGCAAAAAACATCGGGTCGGTGCATGGCGCGTTCAGCGCGATCCATTCGGCGTAGGCATCCACGGACGGAAACGGTCCGTAAGGCATGTAATCCCAGAGCGCATCGTGCGCCTCAAAGGCTGCATGGAGCTCGACGGCATGGTCCGGGGCGAGCGGTTCGAGCCGGACATACCGGCCCTCGAAGGCTTCGTGCGCAGGAAGGGGCGGTGGCGTCCAGCCTGCGAGGGGGCGGTTGGGATCGGTCATTTGGCACCTCGGAACTGCGCCTGATCCTCCTAGGGCCGGAGGTGCACGGTTCGCAAGGCCGGGTCGATGGGGTGTCAACGACATAGCCCCGGCAACGGAAGATCCCGCCGGGCGGAGAACCGCGGCGGGATCCGCTGCCGTGTGATCCCCGCGCTCCAGACGCGGGGCAATGCTCATTCTGCCGTGAGTAAAGGCGGCTTGTTGCCGGTGAGGCGCGGCTTCTCGGGCTCGACGACCTGCAGGTCGATCTTGCCGTCCCTGACCCCGACGCGGACGAGCCCGCCCTTGGTCAGCTTGCCGAAAAGCAACTCCTCGGCAAGCGGCTTCTTGATGTGCTCTTGGATCACGCGGCCGAGCGGTCGCGCGCCCATCTTGTCGTCGTAGCCCTTGTCGCCGAGCCACTCCGCCGCTTCGCGCGACAATTCTATCGACACGCCCCGGTCCATCAGTTGCGCCTCGAGTTGGAGAACGAACTTCTCGACAACCTGAAGGATGACTTCCTTCCCAAGTGGTGCGAAGGAGATGACCGCGTCGAGGCGGTTCCGGAACTCTGGCGTGAAGGTCCGCTCGATCGCCGCCGTGTCTTCACCCTCGCGCCGCTCGCGACCGAAGCCGATGGCCGACTTGGCAAGCTCCGATGCACCCGCGTTCGACGTCATGATCAGGATCACGTTGCGGAAGTCGACTTGCCGGCCGTTGTGGTCGGTGAGCTTCCCATGGTCCATCACCTGCAGCAGGATGTTGTAGACGTCCGGGTGCGCCTTCTCGATCTCGTCAAGCAGCAGCACGCAGTGCGGGTGCTGGTCGACGCCATCGGTAAGCATGCCACCCTGATCGAAGCCAACGTAGCCCGGCGGCGCACCGATAAGGCGCGATACCGCGTGCTTCTCCATGTACTCCGACATGTCGAAGCGCAGCAACTCCACACCGAGAGACGTGGCAAGTTGCTTGGCGACCTCGGTCTTTCCGACACCAGTGGGGCCGGCGAAGAGGTAGTTGCCGATCGGCTTCTCGGGCTCGCGGAGCCCGGCCCGCGCCAGCTTGATCGACGAAGAAAGCGCCTCGATCGCAGCTTCCTGCCCGAAGACCAGGCGCTTGAGCGTGCCTTCGAGGTCCTTCAGAACTTCGGCATCGTCCTTGCTGACGCTCTTCGGGGGGATGCGGGCGATCTTGGCCACCACGGCCTCGATCTCCTTGGCGCCGATCGTCTTGCGCCGCTTGCTCTCGGACAGGAGGTGTTGCGCGGCTCCTGCCTCGTCGATGACGTCGATCGCCTTGTCGGGCAACTTGCGGTCATGGATGTAGCGCGCCGAAAGCTCGACCGCCGACTTGATCGCATCGGCAGTGTAGCGGAGGTCGTGGTGTTTTTCGAAGTAGGGCTTGAGGCCAGTGAGGATCTTGATCGTGTCCTCGACCGTCGGCTCGTTGACGTCGATCTTCTGGAACCTGCGGCTGAGCGCGCGGTCCTTCTCGAAGTGCTGGCGGAACTCCTTGTAGGTGGTCGAGCCCATGCAGCGCAGCTTGCCGCCTTGAAGCGCGGGCTTGAGCAGGTTGGATGCGTCCATCGCACCGCCCGATGTGGCGCCGGCTCCGATAACCGTGTGGATTTCGTCGATGAACAGGATTCCGTCGGGATGGTCCTCGAGTTCCTTGACAACGGCCTTCAGCCGCTCCTCGAAGTCGCCGCGGTAGCGTGTCCCCGCGAGAAGGGCACCCATGTCGAGCGAGAAGATGGTGGACTTCGACAGGACTTCGGGCGTCTCGCCGCGGGTGATCTTGAGGGCCAGTCCCTCCGCGATGGCTGTCTTTCCAACACCGGGATCGCCCACGAGGAGCGGGTTGTTCTTGCGGCGGCGGCAGAGCACCTGGATGCAACGCTCGACTTCCTGATCGCGGCCGATGAGGGGGTCAACGTCGCCCTTGCGCGATTTCGCGTTCAGATCGACGCAGTACTTCCCGAGCGCGCTTTCCTTTGCGTCGCCCTTGTCCTTTTCGTCCGACGATGCCTGTTCCTGCTCTTCCTCCGCACCGGTCACCGGACGGCTTTCGCCGAAGGAAGGGTTCTTCGCCACGCCGTGCGCAATGAAGTTGACCGCGTCATAGCGCGTCATCTCCTGCTCCTGCAGGAAATAGGCGGCGTTGCTCTCCCGCTCGGCGAAAATCGCCACGAGGACGTTGGCCCCGGTCACCTCGGTGCGGCCGGAACTCTGCACATGGATCGCCGCGCGCTGGATCACACGCTGGAAGGCAGCGGTAGGCACGGCCTCAGACCCATCGACATCCGTCACCAGCGTCGAGAGATCGTCGTCGACGAACTCGACGAGCGTGCGGCGCAGCTCCTCCAGGTTCACGTTGCACGCCTGCATCACCTTCGCGGCATCGGGTTCGTCGATGAGCGCGAGGAGAAGATGTTCAAGTGTCGCAAGTTCGTGGCGCCGCGCGTTCGCGAGGGCCAGAGCTGCATGGATCGCCTGCTCGAGCGTGTTGGAGAACGAAGGCACTTTTCTGTGCTCCTTTCCGTTTCAAGGCCGGAGGGGAAAGCCCCCACCTACCGTGGCCTCATGACCTTAAAGTTCGGTGTTCTTTTTGTGGCTTCAAGAAGTTTTTTCTCAAATCCGACCGCATTGCAGGCGCGTGCACAAAATGTGATCGGGTCGTGACGGGTCCGGGCTGGTCAGAACCGGTCTTTCCGGCGGCGAATTTCGGCGAAGGCCTCGGCATCGGAGGCCCCCTCGCGACCCACCGCAGCTTTTACCGAAGCTACACCGGCACGCAGGAAGGGGTTGGTTGCAAGCTCTTCCGAGAGTGTCGAGGGGACGGTCGGATCGCCTTTGGTGCGGGTTGCGACAATTCGGGCCTGCCGGGCCTGGAGGTCGGAGTTGTCGGGTTCGACCGTCATGGCGAAGCGGGTGTTGGACTCGGTGTACTCGTGGCCCGAGTAGACCAGTGTTTCGGACGGAAGCGCCGCAATCTTCCCGAGGCTCCTCCACATCTGCTCGGCCGTGCCCTCGAACAGCCGGCCACAACCCATCGCCATCAGGCTGTCGCCCGTGAACACCGCTCCCGGAAAGGCGAACGCGATATGGCCGACAGTGTGACCCGGGACTTCGATGACCCGGCCGTCCAGTGCGCCGACTGCAACGATGTCGCCCTCTGCGACGGCCAGGTCGAGCTGCGGCAGGCGGTGGGCATCTGACCGTGCGCCAGTAACCCGAGCTCCCGTCGATGCACGTAATGCATCCACGCCCTCGGTGTGGTCGCCGTGGTGATGGGTGATCAGGATATCGCTCAGCCTCCAGCCGCGCTGCGCCAGGGCGTTCTCAATTGGCGCCAACTCCGGCACATCCACGACCGCTACCTTGCCCGTTGTGGTGCAACGCAGCAGGAAGGCATAGTTGTCCTTGAGGCACGGAACTGTCACGATTTCCATTGTCATGCGTAGCAGATAGTCTCTGTCGCGCGGGTTTCGAGAGGTTGGGGAAAGAAAGCCGGCGATGCACCTGGATGTGGCCGACCTGCGGAATTTCTACTACCGGACCAATCTTGGCCGCGTGGCGCAGAAGGCGGTGCGCGAGCAGGTCGAGGCGTTCTGGTCGGAGGCCAAGGGGCAGACGGTGGCTGGTTTCGGGTTCGCCGTCCCGCTCCTTCGTCCGTTCCTCGCCGATGCACGGCGGGTCATCGGGCTTATGCCGGGCCCACAGGGCGTAATGCCCTGGCCTGCCGGGATGGAGAACGTGAGCGTGCTCTGCGAGGAGCGGCATTGGCCTCTGCCGACGGGGTTCGTGGACAAACTCGTGTTGATGCACGGGCTCGAAACCTCCGAGAATCCGTCCGCCGTGCTCGACGAGGCGTTCCGTGTCCTCGGTCCCGGCGGTCGCGCCCTGTTCATCGTGCCGCACCGGGGCGGGCTGTGGGCGCGGAGTGACCGAACGCCCTTCGGCTTTGGCCGCCCGTACAGCCTCGGCCAGGTGGAGGCGCAGCTTCGACGGCACTCGTTCCAGGTCGAAGGGCATCGTGCGGCACTTTTCGGGCCACCTTCGACGGCGCGGTTCTGGCTCAAGACTGCCGGGCTGTGGGAAAACATCGGTCGGCGCGTACCGGCGCGGTTGGCGGGTGGTGTCCTGATCGTCGAAGTCTCCAAGCAGGTCTATGCCTCGCGCCCCTCCGGCCTGCGCGATGCTGTCCGGCGACCGCTAGAGGCGCTGGGCGAGCTTCCGGCTCCGGCACCAAAGCCAGTGTAGGCGCCCTTGTGGCCGAGAATCCCTTGAGGATTCCGCGCAACATGAGCGGCTTCAAAGCGTCGCACAGGTCGGCTGGTGGGTGAACATATTGAAAAGGCTCAACAACGTGCTTTTTCTGCACTGCCGCTAGGCGGTTGCGGGCTGATTTGACCTCTGCTACACGCAACCCCGATTTCGGAGGCACGAGCGTCGCTCGCACCTCCCGGAGAACCTCATGTCGCGCGGGGCGGCGCGGGGTGCGCTCAGACATCGGAAGGGTGGACGTGTCCGAACCAGCTTCGATCTCCCAGGGCATCGCCGCGCGCTATGCGGCGGCGCTCTTCGATCTCGCGAAGGAAGGCAAGGGGGTAGCTGCCCTTGAAGCCGATATCGACGCTCTCGACACGGCGCTTGCTGAAAGCGCCGACCTGCGCGACCTGATCTCATCGCCGATCTACAGCCGCGAGGCACAAGGCCTGGCGGTTGCTGCGGTGGCTAACAGCATGGGCCTCTCCGCGCTCGTCTCGAACACCATTGCGTTGATGGCCTCGAAGCGTCGCCTCTTCGTGCTTCCGCAGCTTGTCACCGCCGTGCGCGGAATGATTGCCGCCGAGAAGGGTGAAGTGACCGCCGAGGTCACCTCGGCAGCCAAGTTGACCAAGGCTCAGGCCGACGAACTGGCCAAGACGCTGAAGGGCCGCTTCGGCAAGACCGTCAAGCTCAAGACATCCGTCGATGAAAGCCTCATCGGCGGCCTAATCGTGAAAGTGGGCTCGAAGATGATCGACACCTCGATCCGTTCGAAGCTCGCCTCCCTCCAGAACGCCATGAAAGAGGTCGGATAATGGGTATCCAAGCTGCCGAGATCTCCGCGATCCTGCGCGACCAGATCAAGAACTTCGGCCAGGCGGCCGAAGTGGCCGAAGTGGGCCGTGTGCTCAGCGTCGGTGACGGCATCGCCCGCGTCTACGGCCTCGACAACGTTCAGGCCGGTGAAATGGTCGAATTCCCGGGCGGCATCCGGGGCATGGCGCTGAACCTCGAAACCGACAACGTCGGTATCGTGATCTTCGGCGATGACCGCGACATCAAGGAAGGCGACACCGTCAAGCGCACCGGCGCGATCGTCGAGGTGCCGGTCGGCAAGGCGCTGCTCGGCCGCGTGGTCGATGGCCTGGGCAATCC
>CAZOHN010000105.1:0-12479 GCA_964579325.1 uncultured Rhodobacterales bacterium | reverse complement strand
CCCGCCGCCGACCGGCTGCGCTTCATGACCGGGACGGTGAACCATCGCGTGAACGTCGATACCGGCGAGGTCACGGTGGACGGGAGCCTCGCCTACCTGCAGGGCGACGCCAGCGCCGAGGCCGACCCGATGATCGGCGCGGCGGCCTACATCAACAGCTTCGGCAAGCCCGAGACGACCGCGATGTTCAACATCGACACCGGCCTTTCCGCGCTGGTCCAGCAGGCCCCGCCGAATGACGGCACGCTGGCAACCGTCGGCGCGCTGGGGGTGATGCTGGAGGGGCCGGTGGGCTTCGACGTCGCGACCGATGCCGAGGGCACCAACACCGCCTGGCTCGCGGCGGGCGGCGCGCTGCATAGGGTCGATCTGGGAACCGGACGGGTGATGGAGAGTTGGACCCTCACTGGCGCCGAAACGGCTCTGCGCGACCTCACGGTCCTTCCCGCGATGTAAAGGTCTGCGACGGGGAACGTGGTGCGCCCGTGCACGGCGCGGCTCCCTGCCGGGGGTCGCGCCGTTTGCCAGTGGGCCGGGTCAGGCCAGCGGCTTCTTGAAGCCGAGATGCGTGGGGGCGTAGCCGAGCCGCGTGTAGAAGGCGTGGGCGCGGGTGCGCGTGGAATTGGTGGTGAGCTGGATCAGGGTGCAGCCCGCCGCGCGGGCGCGGGTCTCGGCATCGGCCATCAGCGCCGCACCAAACCCCTGCCCCCGCACAGCGTCGGCCACGCGGACCGATTCCACCTGCGCCCGCCGTGCGCCCCCCAGCGAGAGGCCGGAGATGAAGGTGATCTGGAAGGTCGCCACGACCGCGCCGGTAGCGTCCTCGCCCACGATCAGGTGATTGGCGCCCTCGTCCTGCATCCGGTCGAAGGCGGCGAGATAGGGCTCGATGGCCCCGCCCTCGCGCCCCTGCCCGAGCACGTCGTCAGCCATAAGCGCCACCACGGCGGCCACGTCGTCGCGTATGGCCGGGCGGAACCGGATCACGCGCGCGCCGCCGCGAGGAAGGCCCGGATCAGGGCCACGTCCTTCACGCCCGGTGCGCTTTCGACACCCGAGGACACGTCGACCTGCCGCGCGCCCGTCAGGCGGATCGCCTCTGCCACGTTGCCGGGCGTCAGTCCGCCCGCCAGCATCCAGGGGCAGGGCCACCGCCGCCCGGCGATCAGCCGCCAGTCGAAGGCAAGGCCGTTGCCGCCGGGCAGGTCGGCCCCTTTCGGCGGCTTGGCATCGACGAGGATCTGGTCGGCCACCCGCGCGTAGGCGTCGAGCGCGGGAAGGTCGTCGGCCGAGGCCACGCCGACCGCCTTCATCACCGGCAGGCCATAGCGGGCGCGGACTTCGGCCACCCGGCCGGGCGTCTCGTGGCCGTGCAACTGGAGTATGTCGAGCGGCACGGCGGCCAGAAGCGCGTCGATTCCGGCGTCGTCCATGTCGACCGTGAGCCCGACCTTCGCCACCCCCGGCGGCACCTCGGCGGCAAGCGCTGCGGCCTGGGCCGCCGACAGGTTGCGGGGCGATTTCGGGAAGAACACGAACCCCACGTAGGCGGCCCCGGCGTCTACCGCCGCGCGCACCTGCGCCGCCTCGCGCAGCCCGCAGATCTTGACCCTGATGTCGCTTCCGCCCATGCGGGCGGGACTAGCCCGCCTTGCGCGGCTGTTCAAGGAGCGCCAGGACCTCGTCCGTCGGCGTGGCGTCCTTGGCCTTGAGGCGCGAAACCTCGGCGCCAAGCTTTTCCGCCTCGCGCCGGGCCTTGGCCGCCGCCGCGCGGTGCTTGTGCTCGCGGAACCATTCCCAGACGAAGCCGATCAGCAGACCGCCGACGATGCCCGCGAAGACCGCCAGGAACAGCGGCGCGTCGAAGGCCCATGTCACGCCGAGAAAGGTCCCCATCTCCTCTGGCAGCAGCCGCAGCGTGACCGGCCCGCGGTTGGCGATGGCGATGGTGAGAAGGACGATGCCGAGCGCGGCAAGGAACGCCCACTTGAGCCAGCGAACCACCGGATCAGGCCCCGCCGTTCAGCCGGTCGCGCAGCAACTTGCCGGTCTTGAAGAAGGGCACGTGCTTCTGCTCGACGTCCACCGCCTCGCCGGTGCGCGGGTTGCGGCCCGTGCGGGCGTCGCGCTTCTTGACCGAGAAGGCCCCGAAGCCGCGCAACTCGACCCGGTCTCCCCGCGCCATGGCCTCGATGATCTCCTCGAAGATCGTGTTAACAATACGCTCGACATCACGCTGGTAGAGGTGCGGATTGTCGTCGGCGATCTTCTGGATCAACTCGGACCGGATCATGCGGCAGGTTCCCCCCGGAAAGTCCCGGCCCCTCAACGGCAGCCGGACAACCCGGCCACTCTACAGGCAATCGTTTCGTCGCGAAACGGAAAACCCCTGCGATTCAAGTGGGAAATCAGCGCATTGGGCCGGGAAGTGCGGCTCCGCGCTGCCCCATGCGGGACCGGAACCAGAACCCGGCCCGGCGCGGTGACCTTTCCGCAGCGCGGCGAAGGCCCTGCCGATTCGCCCTTCGGGCAGGCCGTGGTCAGGCGCTCGCGGCCGATCTCCGGCCGCCGCGCAGCCCGCTTGGGGCCGCCAGCCCGGCCAGGACGAACCAACCCGGACTGCCTGAACGTCTCCCGGTTCCTGTCTCTGGCTGACGCCCGTCGACGCATCACCGACCGGAGGATCGGCCACAACGGGGAGCGGCCGCACTCGGCACTCGGAAGCCTGACGCCGAGCACAAATGCGACCCAACCGGAACCGGACCGACAGGTCGCGCGAAGCCCGGACCGAGGACGGGGTGACGTCCGGCTTGGGCCGGACCCCTGCATCAGAAGGAGGCGTTCTCAGGGGTCAGTACGGGAAGCCGATGACCGCACGAGGGCAAGGCGCCGCGTCATCGCAGGGCGCCGGACGCCTCCCGAGGTTCCACCGCGTCCTCCCGTCCCAAAGATCCCGGGCCCCGGCCCCGCGGGGACAGGGGGCCGCGCCCCTTTCGCCTCGCCGCCCGGCGGCCCTACTCCCCGTAGGGCACCCAGACCGTCTTGACCTCGGTGGCGGCACGCAGGAACGCGCGCCCCTCGCCCTCCGCCCCCGCCCAGTCGCGCCCGCGCCCGTGGTTCACCCAGGTCCGCTTGAGGTTCGCGACCGACTCGCGCTCGATCATGCCCGAGACGTCCGAGGACGAGAACGACCACACCGCGTCCACATCCATGTGCCCCGCCAGCGTCTTGCCCAGGTCCGCATGTCCCCCGGTCACGATGTTCACCACGCCCCCCGGCACGTCCGAGGTGTCGAGCACCTGGTAGAAATCCGTCGCCGCCAGCGGAAACGCCTCCGACGGCACCAGCACGCACGGATTGCCCATCGCCACCAGCGGCCCCATCACCGACACCAGCCCCAGGAGCGGCGCCTCGTCGGGGCAGAGCGCCCCCACAACGCCCACCGGCTCGGGGATCGCCAGCGCCAACCCGCGCAGCGGAACGCCCTTGGCCGCGCCCTCGTATTTGTCCGCCCAGGCCGCCCAGGTGAACAGCCGCCGCACCGCCGCCTCCACCTCCGCCTCGCCGCGCTTGCCCGTCATGTCCCGCAACCGGCCCGCAAACTCCACCGCCCGCGCCGACAGGTTCTCGGCCAGGTAATACAGCACCTGCCCGCGCAGATGCCCGGTCGTCCGCGCCCAGCCCTTCGCGGCATGAGCCGCCTCCACCGCGTTGCGGATATCCTTGCGGCTGCCCACCGGCGCATGGCCCAGCAGCCGCCCATCGCGCGCCCAGACCGCCCGCGAATAACCCCCGTCCGGCCGCGCCTGCTTGCCGCCCACATACATCTTCGCGGTCCGGTCGATCCCGTCCGCCACCGCCTCGCGCGGTGCGGCCACCGCCGCCACGGGCTTCAGCCGCGTCCCTTCGCCCGCAGGCCGCAGGTAGGCCATGAGGCCCTCCCATCCGCCCTCGCGCCCGAACCCGCTCTCCTTCACGCCACCGAACCCCGCCGCCGCGTCGAAGTGATTGGTCGCATTCACCCAGACCACCCCCGCCCGCAGCTTCGGCGCAATATCCAGCGCGAGGTTCACGTTCTCGGTCCACACGCTCGCGGCCAACCCGAACCGCGTGTTGTTCGCAAGCGCCACGGCCTCCGCCGGCGTGCGGAAGGTCGTCGATACCAGCACCGGCCCGAAGATCTCCTCCTGCATCAGCCGGCTCGAACTCGACAGACCCGTGATCAGCGTCGGCGGGTAGTAGCAGCCCACCGGCGGCACCGCGACGGCCGCGCGGTAGACCTCGCCCTCCGTGCCGCCCTCGTCCACCATCCGCGTGATCGTGGCCAGCTGCACTGGGTCCACCACCGCGCCCACGTCGATGCACTTGTCGAGAGGGTCGCCCAGCCGCAGCCCGTCCATCCGCCGCTTCAGCAGGGCATGGAACCGCCCCGCCACGCCCTCCTGCACCAGAAGGCGCGACCCCGCACAGCAGACCTGCCCCTGATTGAACCAGATCGCATCGACCAGCCCCTCGACCGCTGAATCGAGGTCGGCGTCGTCGAACACGATGTAGGGGCTCTTGCCGCCCAGCTCGAGCGTCAGGGCCTTGCCCGTGCCCGCCGTCGCCTCCCTGATCTTCCGCCCCACCTCGGTCGACCCGGTGAAGGCGACCTTGTCCACCGCAGCCGCCACCACCGCCGCCCCGGTTCCGCCATCGCCGGTGACGATGTTCACCACACCCTTCGGCACACCCGCCTCGCGGGCCAGATCGGCAAACAGCAGCGCCGTCAGCGGCGTGTATTCGGCGGGCTTCAGCACCACCGTATTCCCCGCCGCCAGCGCCGGCGCCACCTTCCATGCCAGCATCAGCAGCGGGAAGTTCCACGGGATCACCTGCCCGCAGACCCCATGGGGCCGCATCCCCGGCAGTTCCGCCTCCAGCAGCTGCGCCAGCCCTGCGTGGTAATAGAAATGCCGCTGCGCCAGCGGCACGTCGATGTCCCGCGCCTCGCGGATCGGCTTGCCGGTATCCAGCGTCTCCAGCACGGCGAAGAGCCGCGCGTGCTTCTGCAAGAGCCGCGCCAGCGCATAAAGCACCCGCGCCCGCTCATGCCCCGCCGTCCTGCCCCAGCGCCCGGCCGCCTTCCGCGCCGCCGCCACCGCCGCCGCCACATCCGCCGCGCTGCCCTGCGAGACCCGCGCCAGCACCTCGCCCGTCGCCGGGTTCTTCGTCTCGAAGGTCTCCCCCGCCGCCGTGAACGCCCCGCCGATGAACTGCCCGAACGCAGCCCCGTGCGACGCGATCCACGCCCGCGCCTCCGCCGCGCCCTCCGGCGCCGGGCCATAGTCCATGCTCTCGAAGATCTCGCGCACCGTCATGTTCTTCTGTTCCCAAATACTCTGCGGGGGGTCCAAGGGGGGCGCAAAGCCCCCCTTGCCTTGTCACTCACGCCATCGGATGCCGGTCGGCCGCCGAATAGCGACCGGTCACGAAATGCTCCAGCTGCCGCTCGATATCCCCCAGCAAGGACGACGCGCCGAACCGGAACAGGTCGGGCTGCAGCCACCGCCCGCCCAGCTCGTCCTTCATCAGCGACAGATACACCAGCGCGTCCTTGGCCTTCGAAATCCCGCCCGCCGGCTTGTAGCCCACCCGGAACCCCGTCCGCTCGTGGAACTCCCGGATCGCCCGCACCATCGTCAGGCTCACGGGAAGCGTCGCGTTCACGCTTTCCTTGCCGGTGGAGGTCTTTATGAAATCGGCCCCCGCCATCATGCACACCAGCGACGCCCGGCCGACATTCCGCAGCGTCCCCAGCTCCCCCGTCGCAAGGATCGCCTTCACATGCGCCTGCCCGCAGGCCGCGCGGAACGCCCGCATCTCGTCGTAAAGCGCCTGCCAGTTCCCGGTCAGCACATGCCGCCGCGAGATCACGATGTCGATCTCGGCCGCGCCCGCCGCCACGCTCTCGCCGATCTCGGCCACGCGCAGCGCGAACGGCGACAGCCCCGCCGGAAACCCCGTCGACACCGCCGCGACCGGAACGCCCGACCCCTTCAGCGCCTCCACCGCCGTGGCCACCATCTCGTGGTAGACGCAGACCGCGCCCACGGTCAGCCCCTCCATCCCCAGCGTCGCCAGCAGATCGGCCCGCACCGGCTGGCGCGCCTTGGCGCAGAGCCGCCGCACTCGGCCTTCGGTGTCGTCGCCGCTGAGCGTGGTGAGGTCCATCAGGCTCACGGCCTTGCACAGCCACGCCGCCTGCCACTCCTTCTTCACGCTCCGCCGCCCCGGCAGGGTCGCGCAGCGCCGCTCGATGGCACTCGTGTTGGCCTGCACCGCCATGACCCAGTCGAGGTCGAGCGGCATCCCCTCATTGCGCGGCAGCGCAACCTGCGGCAGCTGCGCCGCGGCCTCTCCCACCGCCACTGTCCGGGTGTTCACGGGGGCCTCCTCACTCTCGCGCACAGGCTGCCAAGGTCGCACCGTGCCCTCGCTTTGGCAAGGCACCCAGACCGCAGGCCTCGCCGCTGGGCGCTTGCGTCCGCCCGAAACCGGCCCCATCTATCGCGGCAGGCGGCCCGGCCGCCCTGCAGGCGGGCGGCACGCCGTCGGAGGACAGATCCTGTCACGGTCGTCACGGGCGACGGATGGATCGGGCACGCGGTCCGCCGGGCTCGGTTTGCGCTCCATCGTGAACGTGCTCGGCTGGATCCTGCTGACCCTCGCGGCCGTCCTGCTCATTCCCGCCGGCGTCGACTGGTTTGCCGGGTCGGAGAGCTACGGGGCGTTCCTGCTCTCGGCGACCCTGCTGGGCCTCATCGGTGCCGGCTTCACGCTGTCCACCTCGGGTCGCCGCAGCGGACGCTCCCGCAACTTCAAGGCGCGCGAGGCCTTCCTGCTGACCTTCGGCATCTGGGCCGTGGTGCCGCTCGGAGGGGCGATTCCCTTCATGCTTGCGCCGCCGCAACTGCCCTTCCTCGACGCCTACTTCGAGGCCGTCTCGGGCATTACCACCACCGGGTCGACCGTCATCACCGGCCTCGATGCACTGCCCACCGGCGTCAACCTCTGGCGGGGAATGCTCAACTGGCTCGGCGGCCTCGGAATCGCCTTCGTCGCGATGATCTTCCTGCCGGTCATGCGCGTCGGCGGCATGCAGTTCTTCCGCACCGAAGGCTTCGACACCTTCGGCAAGGTCCTGCCCCGCGCCACCGACATCGCCCGCGACCTCGTCGCGGTCTATGCCGCGCTCACCCTCGCCGCGATCCTCGTCTACGAGGCGCTGGGGCAGGAACCGCTCGACGCCGTGGTGCATGGTATGGCCAGCATCGCCACGGGGGGCTTTTCGCCCAACGACTCGTCCTTCAACCCCTACCGGGGCGCCAATGAATACGCGGGCATCCTGTTCATGTTCCTCGGCGCGCTGCCCTACATCCGCTTCATCCAGCTGGCGCAGGGGCAACCCCGCGCGCTCCGGCACGACCCACAGGTCCGTGCCTTCGCCCGCATTGTCCTTCTGGCGACGCTCCTCGTGACATTCTGGCGCGTCACGACGACCGGCGCCGCGATCGAGCCCACCTTCCGCGAGGCGCTCTTCAACCTGCTGTCGATCATGACCACCACCGGCTTCTTCACCGGCGACTTCGGCACCTGGGGCGGGCTGGCGCTCGTGGTCGCGCTGATCCTCGGCTTCATCGGCGGCTGCTCGGGGTCAAGCTCCGCCGCGCTCTCGGTGTTTCGGGTGCAACTGATCGACCGGGCGATCCGGCGCCGGATCCAGCTGATCCACGCCCCCTCCCGCATCGTGCCCATCCGCTACGATGGCCAGACCGTGCATCGCGACGTGATCGATGGCCTCATGCTCTATTCCACCGGCTACATCGTCACGGTCGGCGTGATCGCCGCGCTGATCTCGCTCACCGGGGCCGATTTCACCTCGGCGCTCTTCGCAAGCTGGCTCTCTGTCGGCAACATCGGCTACGGCTTCGGCCCGATGATCACGCGCACCGGCACCTTCGTCGAATTCTCCGACACCGCCAAATGGCTGATGATTCTCGCCATGATCATGGGCCGGCTCGGCCTCCTGACGGTGTTCGTGATGGTCCTGCCCCGGTTCTGGCGCGACTGAACCGCGCTCACGCAGGCGGTGGCGAATCGACTCCCGATGGCGGGCCCAGGAGGACTCGAACCCCCAACCTCGGACTTAGAAGGTCCTTGCTCTATCCAGTTGAGCTATGAGCCCGCTCCGTCCCGGTCATGCGCGACCTGCGCAGCCTGGTCAAGCACCCTGGCGCCCGGCGCGCGCCCGCCGACCCGCCCCGCCGGCATCCGGCGGCTGTTGCCCGGCACGAAACGATCCGGCACACTCCCGCCATTCGCGGTACCATTGACGAGTGCCTTCCATGCGCATTGCCTTCCTTTCCGCCGTTCTCCTCGCAGCCGCCCTTCCAGCCATTGCCGAGACCCGCCAGTTCGGCAACCTCGTCTACGAGGTCCCGCCGGGCTGGAGCGTCGGCGCCGCCGAGGACGGCGTGCAGTATCTCAACTCCGACCTGCCGGGCGACCGCTGCCGCTTCTGCACCATCTTCCTCGGACCCGCCGCTCCGGGCCGGGGCGACCCCCTGCGCGTCCTCGCCGCCCAGAAGCACCGCTTCATCGACGCCGAAGACGCCGCCCGCTTCGACGAACTCATCCCGCCCCGCGCCATCGCCCTCGGCGACGGCAAGGCCGCTGCCGTCACCGGGCTGCATGGCGGCGACTGGATCCATGTCGTCATGGCGGTCCAGCTGTCCGACCGGGTCCAGCTTTTCGGCTTCCGCGGCGAGGCGGACGACCCCGAAACCGTGAAGGACTCCCTCGAGGTCTTCGCCACCCAGGCCGCGCCGCTTTTCGACGCCATGGCCTATGTCTCAGAAGGTGCCGCCCCGCTCCTGCCCGAGGCCCGGCCGGGGCCGCTCTCCGGCCTCTGGTGGGGCTGGACGCAAGACCAGGTGTTCCAGATCGACGGCACCATCCGCATCGACGTCAACATGCACACCCTGATCTTCTGGCCCGACGGCCATTTCTACGACGGAACACCCCCGGAGGGGATGCAGCCGCTCGACCGCGCCGCGCTCCTCGACGCGGGCAATACCGAATTCGGCACCTACACCGTCCGGGGCAATGGCCTTCACCTCACCTACGCCACCGGCGAGACGGAAACCCTCGACAAGACGCGCGAGGGCTGGCGCGACCGCCGCAAGGAGTACTTCCCGACCGAAGCCCTTGCCGACGGCACGCCGCTCTCCGGCACGATCTCCAGCCTCTACTCGGTCGGTTTCGGCAGTGGCTCCAGCTCGGTCGGTGGCATGACCACGCAATGGTCCACCACCTTCCACCCCGACGGCACCTACGAAGGGTCGTCCTACAGCGGCGCCTTCGGCAATCTCTCCGACGGCTTCGGCAACCTGACCGGCGGCTTCGCATCCGGCGCCTCGGGCGGCAATGGCGGCCGCTACGAGGTCCGCGACGGGCTGGTGATCCGCTACCCCTCGGACGGCAGCGCGCCCGCGCGGGCCCTCGTCTACCGCACCGGCGACGACATCATGGTCGGCCAGTACGAGCTCAAGCCGTGATCGCGCCCGGCGTCACGCCAGCGAAAGCGTCATGAACACGCTGTTGGGATCGGGCGCATAGCCCTCGAACGGCCCGCAGTCCTCGAAGCCCGCGCGCCCGTAAAGCCCCCGCGCCGCCGCGAACCCCGGCTGCACCCCGGTCTCGAGCCACAGCCGCGTCACCCCCGCCGCCCGCGCCTCGGCCACCAGATGCTCCAGCATCCGCCGCGACAGCCCCCGCCCGCGATGCTCGGCCAGCACATGCATCGACTTGATCTCGGCACCCGTCCCCGTCAGCCGCTTGAACGCGCCCATCCCCACCGGCACGCCCGCGTCGCGCATCACGAAGAACGAAATCCCCGGCGCCGCCAGCGCCCCGGCGGGCAGCATGTGGATGCTCTCGGGCGGCGTCTCGGAATGCATGTCGGCGGTATGCCGTGCGTGCAGCAGCGCCAGGTCATCCCCCAGCGGGCTCTCGGCGGCAATGGTGATCACAGCGGCCCGTCGGTCACGTCGCGGCCGTTCACGATCACCCGGCCCGCCGGCGTGAACTCGAGGTCCCAGACCATCGTGCCGCCCTCGTCCCGGCCCAGTTCCCGCGCCACCGTCAGGCCTGCCGCCGCCTCGGCTGCATCGGGGTCGTTGGCCGCACCAAGGGCCTCGATCACCGCGTCGATCCCGGTGGCCACCACCCGGCCCGCGCCCGAAGGCTGCACGATCGGCCCGGCAAACATCTCGCCGCGCGCCTCGATGGCATAGGCCCCAGCCTCGGCCCGGCTTGGCAGAAGCTCGATCCGCACCTGCCCGGTGGGCAGCAGCCCGCCCAGCAGCCCGAAGGCAAGGCCCGGCTCGATCGGCTCGGGCTTTGTCAGGTCGAAGTTGCGCAGCAGCGACTCCGCCGGCGCCGCGAGGTTGAACTCGCTCACCTCGAAGTCGATCCGCGCATCCCTCGGCACCAGCGCCTCGGCCCAGGCCGGCACCAGCCCCGTCGGCAGCACCAGCCCGCGCAGTTCGATCGCCTCGCGCAGCCGCCCGTCCGCCACCGCGCCGTTCAGCCCGATCTCGACCAGCCCGGACTCCACCACCACCGTGCCCACCGGCGTGTCCACGGCCACGTCGGTCAGCACCAGGTCCGCCTCCATCCGCCCGAACAGCGGCAGCGCCGACCCGATCAGGCTCCGCATCACCTCCTGATCGCCCACGATCAGCCCCGGATCGGGCCGCGCCACGAAGAAGGCCACGAGGTCGAAGATCTCCGCCGACCGCATCCCCTCGACCCGGATCGGTCCCCGATAGTCCAGCGCCCGCGCGGTGATGACCGTCCCCGGCTGGCCCGGCAGCCCCCCGGGAATCGTGATCCGCTGTGCGTAATCGGTGTAGGCAAGCTCCATCGCGGCGTCGATCCCGGCACCGCTCGCCGCCGGGCCGGCAGCGATCTCCACCACCGCCGATCGGAACGTTTGCCCGTCATCCATCAGAAGCACGCCGTCCGGCCCCTTGGCCCGCGTCGTGATCTTGGCGTCGCTCAACTCGCCCCGGTACTCGGTGTAGGTTTTCAGCCGCTCGTCCCAGACACCGCCGCCGCTGATCGAACCGATCGTGTAGCTGACATCCACACTGTCGCCCATCTGGCCCTTGAGCGAGAACGATCCGTCCTCCCGCGTGGTCCAGGTCCCATCGCCATTGTCGGTGAGCGTGATGGTGTAGGGCGCGCTCTCCCAGACGAAGCCAGGCATCGGCAACAGGGCCAGCAGCGGCGCGACATCGACCGTCAGCGCATAGGTCTCGCCCTGCGGCACAACCGTGACCACGCCGGGCGTGGTGCCGAACACCTGCCGCACCCCCGCCTCGATCCGTGCCGCGCCCTGGGGCGTGGCCGGCACCTGCGCCGCCACCGGCGCAGCCGTCAGCAGCAGGGCGGTCAGAATGGAAAAGCGCGTCATCGAAATGTCCTCCGGTCAACAGGGCCGGCGGAGTTGCCGGCTACGCGATTCACACGCACACCCGCCGGGCGTGCGGCCCTCAATGCGTCCAGGCGCCCTTGCGCTCGGTCGCGAAATTCTCGCCATAGCCCCGCGGCCGGATGTTCGGCTTGCGCTTCTGCGGCTCGCTCACCTCCGCCTCGATCCGGTGCTCGGCGGCATAGGCCAGCGCGGCCTCCTTCGTCTCGAACCGCAGCCGCACCTGCGCCTGCGTGTCGCCCGAGGAGGTCCAGCCCATCAGCGGGTCGATCTCCCTTGCGCTCGCCGGGGCATAGTCCAGCACCCAGTGCTTCGTCCTGGCGGTGCCCGACTGCATGGCATTCCGGGCCGGCTGATAGATGCGCGCGCGCATGGCCTCTCCTTCTCGGTCGCGCAGTTTATCGCCAAACATCCCCGTCCGGGCAAGGGCGGAAACGCCGCAACTTGCCCCGAAACTTGCACGTGAACAAAAAGCGATCATGTTAGGCGTCTGACAGGGAATCGCGCCCATGCCCCACAACACCACCAACGCCCCCGACCCGCGCCCCGACGTGCTGTCCAAGCCCAAGCTCGAAGGCGGCCGCCGCTTCATCCTCCACGCCGAATTCGAGCCCGCGGGCGACCAGCCCACCGCCATCGCCGAGCTGACCGAAGGGCTCGGCCAGGGCGAACGCAACCAGGTCCTCCTCGGCGCCACCGGCACCGGCAAGACCTTCACGATGGCCAGGATCATCGAGGAAACCCAGCGCCCGGCCATCATCCTTGCCCCCAACAAGACGCTCGCCGCCCAGCTCTACGGCGAATTCAAGGGCTTCTTCCCCGAGAACGCGGTCGAATACTTCGTCAGCTACTACGACTACTACCAGCCCGAAGCCTACGTCGCGCGCACCGACACCTACATCGAGAAGGAATCGACGATCAACGAACAGATCGACCGGAT
>CAZOHN010000104.1:0-12492 GCA_964579325.1 uncultured Rhodobacterales bacterium | reverse complement strand
GCCTTTCCTCTCGCCTGCGGGCATTCGCCCTCCGGCTCGGGCGCGGGGGCTGTCTGCCCCCGGTCCCCGGGCAAGGCCCGGGGCCTCCCCCGAGGATACTTGAAGTCGGAAGAAGGAGCGGATCAGGTGCCGAGGTAGCGGCGCAGTGTCGGGGGCGGGTCGGCCTCGAGGCGCGCCCAGGGAACCGGTGGCGCGGCGATGCAATCGGCCACGACGATGCCGTGGGTCGCGATCCGGGCAGCGTCGCCGGGGTCATGGGTGACCATCAGGAGCGTGGCGCCGGTGTCCGCGGCGACCTCGGCCACGAGGTCGAGCATTTCGGCGCGCAGCGCGGGACCCAGTGCCGAGAACGGCTCGTCGAGCAACAGGAGTGGCCGGGCGCGCAGGAGGGCCCGGGCCAGCGCCACGCGGCCGGCCTGGCCGCCCGAGAGTTGTGCAGGACGGCGGTTGCCGAGGCCCGCGAGGCCGGTGCGCGCCAGCGCGCTTTCGACCTTCTCGCGCTCAGACGGGGTGAGCCGCGTCGTCGGGCGCAGGCCGAGGCCGACGTTCTGTGCGGCGGTGAGGTGGGGAAAGAGGTTCTGGTCCTGGAAGAGCATGGTGACGGGGCGGTCACCGGGGGCAAGCTGCGCAAGGTCCCGGCCCGCCCAGAGGATGCGGCCCGCTGCAAGGTCCTGGAAGCCCGCGATGGCGTTCAGGAGCGTTGATTTCCCCGCGCCCGAGGGACCGATGACGGCGGCACGCGCTCCCGCGGGCAAGGAGAAGTCCGCGGCAAGGGTCCAGTCGCCCTGCACGATGCGCAGGCCGTCGAGGGTGAGGCCGTCAGGTTCGCTCGCCAAGGCGCCCTCCCCGGTCGAAGACCCAGAACAGGGCGAGGCAGAGCGCCATCAGCAGGAGCGCCGCCCCGGCCGCCTCGTCCATCCGGTAGGCGCCCATCAGGCGGAACAGCGCCAGAGGCAGCGTGGCGTTGGCGCCGTCGGAAAAGAGCGTGATGACGCCGAGGTCGCCCATCGAGAAGGCCGCCGCGAGGCCCGCGGAGAAGCCGAGCGCGCGGGTGGAACGGGGCAGGAGCAGCAGCCGCAAGCGCGCGCCGCCGATCAGCCCCAGGCTGTCGGCGAGGCGGCCGTGGCCGGCCTCGGCCTGGCGCAGCGCCGGGATGAGCGCGCGCAGTGCGAAGGGGAGTGCCAGCGCGGCGTTGACCAGCGCGGTGACAGGCAGCGCCAGCGCGGCCGGGCTGGCGAAGGGGTTGAGGATCAGGAAAAGCCCCGTCCCGAGGACGAGCGGCGAGGCGGCGAGCGTCAGGAAGCCTGCGGCCTCGGCAAGCCGCCCGCCCCGCGGAGCGGTGGACAGGAGCGCCAGCGGCAGCGCCAGGAAAAGCGCGAGTGCCGCCGAGGCCAGCGCGACCGCAAGCGAGCGCAGGACGGCCGCCCAGACCTCGGGCGGGAGCCCCGCGACGAGGGCGGGCGCGCCGCGCAGCGCGATGGCGGCAAGGGGCGCGACGAGGAAGGCGGTGGCACTGGCGATGAGCACGGCGTCAAGCTCGCGCAGGCCGGGGCGGGTCGCGTCCCAGCGCTCGACCGAACGGTCGAGGCCCGCGCCGAGGCCGGCAGGGAGCGCGAGGCGCAGGGCGAGCGTCGCGGCGGTGAGGGTGAGCGCCAGCTGGACGAGGCCGAGAAGGGCGGCGCGGCCAAGGTCGAACTCGAAGCGGAAGGCCTGGTAGATCGCCAGTTCCACCGTCGTGGCGCGGGGGCCGCCGCCCAGCGTGAGGGCCACCGCGAAGCTTCCAAGGCAGACAAGGAAGATCGCGGCGAAGGTGCCGGGGATCACCTCGCGCAGCATCGGCCGTTCGAGGAGGCGGGCGATCTCGGTGGGCGGCAGACCGAGCGAGGCGGCGAGCCGGAAGCGCTCGGACGGGATCGAGAGCCAGCCCTGCAGGAGCAGTCGGGTGGCGAGCGGCAGGTTGAGGAAGACATGGGCGAGCACGACGCCGAGCGGGCCGTAGATGTCGAGCGGCGGCAGGCCCGCCTGAGCGGCCAGCGACGAGAGCCACCCCGACCGGCCCCAGACCGCAAGGAGACCGATCACGGCGACAATCGAGGGCATCAGGAACGGCGCGCCCAGGAGCGTGACGAGCACGGCGCGGCCGGTAAACCGGCGGCGCGCCAGCGCCCGGGCGACCGGCACCGCCGCCGCGCAGGAGAGCGCGGCGGAGGCCAGCGCCTGCAGGAGCGTGAAGCGCACCGCCGCCCAGTCGGCCGGACCGAGCCGGGCCGGCGCCTCGGCCCGGAGCGCCACCGCCAGCAGCGTCCCCGTGACGAGCGTGGCTGTAAACGCTGCCGCCGCCCAGCCAGCGGCGCGGACGCTCAGCGGGAGAGCGCGGTGCGCCATGTCTCGATCGCCGGACCGCGCCGCGCCTCGGCATCCGACGGCGAGAACAGCAGTGCCCGGGGCGGCAGGATCAGGGTCTCGAACCCGTCAGGCAATCCACCGGCAGGGGTGACGGCGGGATACATCCAGTTGGTCGTGGGGATCACCGATTGGAAGCCTTCCGTCAGCATGAAGCGCAGGAAGGCGTCGGCGAGATCGCCGTTCTCCGAAGAGGCGATCTTTCCGGCGACCTCGACCTGCAGGTAGTGCCCCTCGTCGAACTTGGCCGCCGCCTTGGTGGCGTCCTCCTCCGCGATCAGGTGGTAGGCCGGCGAGGTGGTATAGGACAGGACCATGTCGGCCTCGCCCTCGAGGAACAGGCCATAGGCTTCCGACCAGCCTGGGGTGACGGTCACGATGTTGTCGGCCAGCCCTTCCCAGATCTCGCCTGCGCGCTCGCCGTAAGCCGCCTCGACCCACATCACCAAGCCAAGGCCGGGCGTCGAGGAGCGCGGGTCCTGCAGGATGACCTTGAGGTCCGAGGCGGCGAGCGCCTCGAAGCTCGCGGGCGGGTCGGGGAGGCGGGTGGTGTCGTGGACGAAGGCGAAGTAGCCCCAGTCGAAGGGCAGGAAAAGCGGGTCGTCCCAGGCAATGGGCAGGTCGAAGGCCGCCTCGATCCCGTGCGGGGCGAAAAGTGCGCTGTCGGCGGCCGCCTGAATGAGGTTCGTATCGAGGCCGAGCACCACGTCGGCCTCGGTCCGCGCGCCCTCCAGCCGCAGCCGCGCCAGCAGAGCCGCGCCGTCGCCCGCGCCGACGAAGCGCAGGTCGCAGCCGCAGGTCGCCTCGAAGGCGGCCTCGATGGCTGGGCCGGGGCCCCATTCGGAAACGAAGCTGTCGTAGGTGTATACGGTAAGTATGCGGGTCTCCGCATGGGTCGCCACGGGGGCGAGCGCCATGAGGGTTCCCGCGGCGAAGAGCATCTGACGCATGGCGTCCTCCACAAACTGCGGGCGGGGTGAAGCCTTGCGGGGATCGCAACCTTCCCTCCGCCGGTCCTAACCGGTTCAGGTTCGACGGGTTCGCGGGAGGTTGCCCGCATCTCAGCTCCGTCCGGAGCACCCCGAGGTAGGGGCGATCATAGCGGCGCTTCGGTTATGCGCAAGGGTACCGGAGGCTCTCCCGCCCCCGGGTCGGCGCAAGGCGCGTGCGCCTTGCTTGCCCGGCGTTGGGCCGGGCGCCGCCCCGTCGGCGGCGCAGACCGCCCTCGAAGGTCGCGCGCAAGCGACGCCTTGCGCCGAATCCGGGGAAACCCCGGACGGACCCGAACGCCACCCCACAACTTTCCCGTTCACCCCGCGCGCGCCTTGCCTTAGGACAGCGCCCGAGAACGGAGCCACAGCGCATGAGCCTCAACACCTTCGGCCACCTCTTCCGCGTCACCACCTGGGGCGAAAGCCACGGGCCCGCCCTGGGGTGCACCGTCGACGGCTGCCCGCCCGGCATCCCGCTTTCGGAGGCCGACCTCCAGCCCTGGCTCGATCGCCGCAAGCCCGGCCAGTCGAAGTACACCACCCAGCGGCGCGAGGACGACCTCGTCGAGATCCTCTCGGGGGTTTACGAAGGGCGCACCACCGGCACGCCGATCCAGCTGATGATCCGCAATACGGACCAGCGGTCGAAGGACTACGGCGACATCGCCCAGAAGTTCCGCCCTGGCCACGCCGATATCACCTACCACCAGAAGTACGGCCTGCGCGACCCGCGCGGCGGCGGCCGCTCCTCGGCGCGCGAGACGGCCGCGCGCGTGGCCGCCGGCGGCGTGGCGCGCAAGGTCCTCGCCATGCTCGCCCCCGGCCTCGCGATCTCCGGCTACATGGTCCAGATGGGACCCCGCGCCGTCGACCGCACCCGCTGGGACGACGCCGAGATCGAGCGCAACCCGTTCTGGTGCCCCGACGCCGCTGCCGCCGCCGACTGGGCCACCTACCTCGATGCCCTGCGCAAGTCCGGCAACTCGGTCGGCGCTGTGATCGAGGTTACGGCGACCGGCGTCCCCCCGGGCCTCGGTGCGCCGATCTACGGCAAGCTCGACAGCGACCTCGCCTCGGCGATGATGTCGATCAACGCGGTCAAGGGCGTCGAGATCGGCGCTGGCATGGGCGCGGCTGCCTTGACAGGCGTCGAAAATGCCGACGAGATCGCGATGGTCGATGGCGGCCCTGCCTACGGCTCGAACCACGCCGGCGGCATCCTCGGCGGCATCTCCACCGGCCAACCGGTGGTCGTCCGCTTCGCCGTCAAGCCGACCTCCTCGATCCTGACACCTCGCGCCACGATCACCACCGCGGGCGAAGCCGCCGAGATCGTCACCAAGGGCCGCCACGACCCCTGCGTCGGCATCCGCGCAGTGCCGGTGGGCGAGGCGATGATGGCCTGCGTGCTTCTCGACCACCTGCTGCTCGACCGGGGCCAGACCGGCGGGGTCCGCGGGCGCATCGGTTGACCGACCCGTCCGCCATTCGAACTGCCAAGCCTTGCCGCCCGGGCCAGCCGAGAGGCCGCCCGGCCCTTCTTCCGACCTCAAGTATCCTCGGGGGGTGAGGCCGCAAGGCCTCAGGGGGGCAGACGGCCCCCCTCAGGCTCGCGGGCTTGCCCGCGAGCCCGGCCCAACGCCGGGCAAGCAAGGCGCCTGCGCCTTGCGCCGTCCCGGGGGCGGGAGGGCCTCCGGGGACCCTACTCCCGGGCCTCCGCCCCCCGTCACATCGAAGTCACCTCGAACCGGCAGAACGGTGCCCCCATCGCCGCGCATTCGGTCTCGCGCACCACCGTATCTGGATGCACCAGCACCCTGAACAGCCGCTCGAATACCGCCGCGTGCCAGTGGCACAGCGGGTGGTCCGACCGCTCGCCGCGCACCACCGGGTTGTCGTGGATGCCGAGCACCAGCGGCCGCCGTGACACCACCTCGAACCGGCCTGACCCGGCGAAGGTCCAGGCGTGCTTCTCGATTGCCTTCACAAGCAGCGGCCGCGCCATACCTGGCGGCAGAGCCCTCAGCACCCGCTGCGCCACCGCCGGAATCCGGTGGGTCAGGATGTAGTCGCCAGTCCGCGAGCCGGCCTCCCAGGCGATCACCGGAGCGAGGTCCGGCACCTGCCGGCGCACTTCCTGGTGCAGCCGCGCTACCGGCCCCTCGTCGATCAGGCCCTCCGCCACTGGCAGGTGCCAGACCCCGGCCGCCGCGAACAACCTTTCACGCAGCTCGCGACCACCCACCCGCTCCAGCACCGGGATCAGTTGCAGGATTGCGTTCGGGCCGATCCTGCCTTCCCGCGCGGGGAGCAGATGCTGACCAAGCGCCTGCGTGGGCGCGGCCATCTCACGCCTCCGCTGTCTCGGCCAACTGGGCGCGCCCGCCACCGCAGGCCGAGACCTGCGCGACCGTCGCCCCGTCCGGCACCTGCGCTCCGTTCGGCAGCTTGAACCCGCCCGCGCGGCGCGCCTTCGCCCGGCTCGCCCGGTCGGCCGCGGCTTCCCAGTCGTCGAGCTGCGCCCGCGCGATCGTCCGCGTCCGGTCGAAGTTGAAGTTCACCCCCTCCTTCGACTGCGGCCCCCAATAATTGTTCTTGCCCAGATCGTAGAAGGTGCGGGCGAACCCTGCCTTGGCGAAGGCCTTCAGGCAGCCCAGCAGGTACCTCCGCCGGAACCCGGTGCCGCGCCAGGGATAGTGGAACAGCGCCTTGCGGCTGTAGAAGCGCCGGTAGTTGTGCATCACCCGGTCCAGCAGCGTCGCGCGGTCCATCGCCTCGGGCTTCATGATGGGCGTGACAAAGTTGTAGCGGCTGAAGTCGAACACCTCGACCTTGTCGCCCAGCTCCTGGAACAGGGGCGTGAACGGCCAGGGCGTGTACATCGCCCAGTTGGCAAGGTCCGGCTGCCAATCCCAGGCCATCCGGAAGGTCTCCTCCAGCGTCTCGGGCGTCTCGTTGTCGAGGCCGACGATGAACTGCGCCTCGGTCAGGATGTCGGCCTCGCGCAAGAGCCGGATCGCCTCCTTGTTGTCGGCGACGGTGGTTTCCTTGTTGAACTGGTCAAGCTTGAGCTGCGCGGCGGCCTCGGTGCCGAGGCTTACGTGCACCAGCCCCGCCTTCCGCCAGAGCCACAGCTCGTCCTTGTCCCGCATGATGTCGGTGACGCGGGTGTTGATGCCCCACTTGATGCGGTCGGGCAGGCCGCGCGCGATGAGCTCGTGGCAAAACTCGCGGAACTTCTTGCGGTTGATGGTGGGTTCCTCGTCGGCGAGGATGAAGAAGCCCACGCCGTGGTCGTTCACCAGCTTCTCGATCTCGTCCACGACCTTTTTGGGATCCCGTACCCGGTAGTCGCGCCAGAACTTCCATTGCGAACAGAACGAGCAGGTGAAGGGGCAGCCGCGCGCCATGTTGGGAATCGCGACCTTCACGCCCAGCGGGATGTACCAGTACTTGTCCCATTCCAGGATGCCCCAGTCGGGCTCGATCGCGTCGAGGTCCTTCACCGTGGAGGCCGCGGGCGTCGCCACGATCTCGGTGCCGTCGATGTAGGCAAGGCCTTGTATCCGGCTCCGCTCGGCGGGCCAGCGGCCGTCACGCACCGCCTGCATCAGGTTGACGACGATCTCCTCGCCCTCGCCGCGCACGATCACGTCCACCCAGGGTGCCTCGGTCAGCACCTGCTTGAACATGAAGGTCGGGTGGATGCCACCCATGACGCGCAGCGCCTGTGGCACGACCTCCTGCGCGATCTCGAGGCAACGCTCCGAGACGTAGATCGACGGGGTGATCGCGGTGGTGCCCACCACGTCGGGCTGCAACTCGGCCAGCCTGCGGCGCAGGTCGCCCTCGCTCAGGTTGTGGGTCATGGCGTCGATGAAGTGGATGTCGTCGAAGCCCGCCTTGCGCAGCGATCCGGTCAGGTAGGCGACCCAGGCCGGCGGCCAGCTTCCGGCGATCTCGGCACCGCCCGAGCGGTAGTTCGGATGCACGAAGACGATTCTCATCGGTGGCCCTCCCGAGGCATGCGCGCCCCTTCAGGATGACACTGCATATGTCAACCCACGTTGACACAGATCAAGTCAACCCAAGTTGACACATGCGGGCGGCTTTGCGAATCGCGGCAATCTGCGACACACTGTCGGGGCGAAAGATGCGGCCCGGGACCACGGCTGCACGGGGAAACGGGCAACGCCAACAGGCGGCTTTGGGGCCGCAAGGGGTGGTGCATGTGGGAACGCGCGCTCGAAATCTTCATCACGCGCCTCGTGCGGAACGGGAGACTCGCCGTCACCCTGCCGTCGGGACGCCGCATCACTGCCGGCAGCGATGGCCCCGAGGTGCGCCTCGCCCTCACCGACCCCGCCCTCCCGCGCCGGCTCTGCCTCAACCCCGAACTCGCGCTCGGCGAGGGCTACATGGACGGCACTGTCCGAATCGAGGGTGACGACCTGCGTGGCCTGATGACGCTGCTGGTCTCCAACGCCGCGCATGGCACCGAACTGCCGCTCTGGCAGCGCCCGGTCTCGGCCACCCGCCGCTGGATGCGCGCGCTCGGGCAATGGAATCCCGCCGACCGTTCGCGCCGCAACGTCGCCCACCACTACGACCTCTCCGGCGACCTCTACGACCTCTTCCTCGATACCGACCGCCAGTATTCCTGCGCCTACTTCCGCACCCCCGACATGTCTCTCGAGGAGGCCCAGGCCGCCAAGAAGGCCCACATCGCCGCCAAGCTCCTGCTCGAGCCGGGGATGCGGGTCCTCGACATAGGCTGCGGCTGGGGCGGCATGGCGCTTTCCCTCGCGCGCGACCACCGCGTCCACGTCACCGGCGTCACCCTCAGCCAGGAGCAACTCAAGGTGGCTCAGTGGCGCGCCGAACAGGCCGGCCTTTCAGACCGCATCGACATCCGCCTGATGGACTACCGCGCCGTCGAGGGCCCGTTCGACCGCATCGTCTCGGTCGGCATGTTCGAACATGTGGGCGTGCCGCACTACCGCACCTACTTCGGCAAGGTCCGCGACATGCTCGCGCCCGACGGCGTCGCGCTGATCCACACCATCGGCCGCTGCGCACCGCCCGCCTACACATCGCCCTGGATCACCCGCTACATCTTCCCCGGCGGCTACGTGCCGGCGCTGTCCGAGGCCGCGACCGCCATCGAGAAGGAGGGGCTCTGGGAGACCGACATCGAGATCTGGCGGCTGCACTACGCCACCACGCTGCGCCACTGGCACGACCGTTTCACCGCCAACATCGAGCGCGCCCGCGCGCTCTACGACGACCGCTTCTGCCGCATGTGGCGGTACTACCTGATCGCCTCGGAACTCTCCTTCACCCACGGCCACCAGGCGGTGTTCCAACTCCAGCTCGCCCGTAAACGCGACGCCGTGCCGATCACCCGAGACTACCTCCACCCTGCGGTCCCGGGCCGCGTCACCCACGCCGCCGAATAGCGCAGGCGTCCGAATCGGCGGACAGGGCCGGTGAATCCCCCTAAGGTTGACGTTAGGGGAAGCCGGCCGGGGGGTCGCGGAACGCCTGTCCCGCGCGCCAGGGTGCATCCCCAGGCCCGCAGGCACAGGCCGCATCGCGCTCCGGTCCCGGGCCCCTGCCGGTCCCTCCCTGCACCCGCCGGGAGCGACGTCGATCCAGGGAGCAAGGAGACACCCGAAATGAAGACACTGATGGCCGCGGCCCTCGCCGCCGCCTGCGCGGGCACCATGGCCCAGGCGCAGGACAAGTATCTCGGCGAGGTCTTCCTCGTCGCCTTCGACTTCTGCCCGCGCGGCTCCGCGCCCGCCGACGGCAGACTTGTCCAGATTGACCAGAACGCCGCACTGTTCTCGCTGCTGGCGACCAACTACGGGGGCGACGGCCGCACGACCTTCGCCCTGCCCGACCTGCGCGGCGCAAGCCCGATCGGAGCCGGTCAAGGCCCGAGCCTGTCGGCTTTCACCCTCGGCAGCAAGGGCGGCGCGGAACAGGTGACGCTCTCGGTCGGCCAGATGCCATCCCATACCCACGCCGTCAATGCACGGATGTATGGGATCGAGACGCCGGGAACCGATCTCAATCCCGCCGGGAATTTCCCGGCCCTGACCGCCAACGAATTGATCTACGGCGATATCGGCGGATCGATGACGCGCAAGGCGATGGCGGGCGGGGCAGTCGATGCCAATGCCCGGATGACTGGCGGCGGCGCCCCTGTGCCGATCCGCTCTCCCTACGTTGCGATGACATGGTGCGTCGTGACGGCGGGCACTTATCCGTCGAGGTGACCAGACCCGATCGCGGTGCCCCCCGGGAGTGGGAGCCGCGGTCCCGTCCCCAAACAGGGTACATCGGCGGCGAACGGCCGACGGCCGGAGGCGCTGGAATTCCTCCATGCGGGCGACTCAGGGGACGGTGGTATGCTTCCAACACTTTTTTGTATCGGAGTTTACCATGAAACCTTTCGCACTTGGGGCCCTGTGGCTCTCCCTTCCCCTTTCCGCCAACGCCGCAATCCTCGATTTTTCCAGCGATGCCTGCGTCGGCGGTCCCTGCAGCAACACCGCCGAGATCTCGCAGGATTACGGAGACATCGCCGGCGAGCTTGACGTCACCTATGATGGCGACACCAGCGCCGCCGGCATCCAGTCGATGTTCTGGTGGGATACCGGATACACCGGGCTTTCCGGCGTCGGCTATTCGCAGGGCCAGCTTGTCGGCCTGTCGATCCTGTTCGACGCGTTGCCTGGCTACGGCGTCACGCTCGAGGAATTCTTCCTGGGCGCCTACAACGCAACCAAGACGCTGACCAGCGTCAAGCTGACCGACCTCGGCACCGCAACCGTGCTCTATGACTCCGGGGCGTTCGAGCCGTTCACGGCGGCGGCCACCGGCTTCTTCGGCACCTGGACATCCGAGACGGCACTCCTGCTCGAACTCGGCCCCGATGCCTGGGACGTGGGCATCGACAACATCAAGGTCTCGACCTTCGCACTCGATCCCGACAACCCGCCGCCACCCCCGCCGGTCCCGCTCCCGGCCTCGGCGCTCCTGCTTCTCGGCGCGCTCGGCGCGGCGCGAGCCCTGCACCGGCGGGCGTAGGTCGGAGGGCATGGGTCGGCAGACCTGAACCGACACCACGCAGGCGCGCAGCCCTCAGAGGTTGCGCGCCACCACCTCTGCAAGCTTCGGGCGCGCCTCGACAACCGCCATCAGCCGAGCGAGCTTCGGGCAGGCGCGCGCGAGCGGTTCACGCTCGACCCAGCTCCCCAGCATCCAGGCGAACAGGTCCACCGCCGAAAGCCGTGCGCCCGCGAAGAACGGGCCTTCCCCCAGGCTGCCCTCCCCCAGCGCGGCGTCGAACAGCGCGAAGTGCTGGTCGATGTAGGCCGCCGCGGCAGCCTTCACCCCCTCGGCTCCTTCCGCATCCGTTGTGTAGCGGTCAGAATAGTAGAACCTCAGCATCCCCTCGTAGAGATTGGCGTGAAGAAACGCCTGCCAGCGGTCGTGCCGCGCCCGCTCCGGAGTGCCGGGCGGCGGAGCAAGGCCGCTTTCGGGGTGCGTATCGGCGAGGTGGTTCAGGATCGCCGGGACCTCGGTCACCACCGATCCCTCAGGCAGGACCAGCGTCGGCACCTGCTGGCGCGGGTTGATCCGGGTGAAGGCCTCGCCCCTGTGCTCCTCGGCCGCGCGGTCGAGCTCGCGGAACTCGAACGGGATGCCCGCCTCGGCCATCGCCGCCTCGACCACTGCCGACCCCGACCCCGCGTAGCCGTAAAGGATGTAACCCGCCATCGTCCCGCCCCTGCCTTCGTCTGCAGCAGCACTTATCCGCGCGCCGCCGCAAGGCCGCAAGGCGCCTCAGAACGGCCGCACCACATTGCCCGAGTAGAAGTAGACGCCCAGCCCCAGCGCGAAGGCGATGACCCCCGCCACCGCGTGCAGCACCACCGCCTCGGGGAAGTTGCGCCGCGCCTCGTAGGCCCAGGCGAAGGCGAGGCCGCCGAAGAAGGTCATCGCTGCCACGATCCAGCTCCAGTACATCAGGTGCGCCAGCGAGAAGATGGCGGCGTTCAGCACGACGGCTGGGCGCACGGCGGGCAGGATCGGCCCGTAGCGCCGGAAGAACAGCGGGCGGAACACGATCTCCTGCGGCAGCGCCGAGAGCACGGGGTAGAGGACCGTGATCATCGCGAGCAGGCCGGGGTTGGTGCGCGCCAGAGCGAACAGCGCCCCGGGCGCGGTCAGCGCCATGACCGCGTACCCGCAGCCCACCGTCACCACGGCAAAGCCGAGAACGAAGCGCCACGAGATCCGGCTCCAGCCGCGCGCGAGGTCAAGCCAATGGAAACCCGGGGTGACGTGGAGCAGGGCGAGCCCCACGGCCGTCACGCCGAAGAGGGCCGTGAACATCGCCGAGGGCGGCACGAGGATGGCCATCACCACCGGCGCCACGACGTAGAGGAGCGCGAACTCCGCCCTCAGCCGCGCGCGGCCCGCAGATCCGGTCATCGTTCCATCGCTCATCCCGCGAGCCTCCGCTCCGCGATGTAGCGCCGGTTGCGCAAAGACCAGACGACAGCCCCGGCAGCGACCGAGCCGCCCTCTCTTGGGGAGGGCGGTCGGGGCGCGGCGGGGTGGCGCCGGGCGGGCAGCAAGGGCGCGCAGACCCGCTCCGACGGCGCCCAGAGGTTGAAATCGGGTTAACGCCACAGATGATCTTATTTGCAATCAACATGTTGACCTCCCTGCTCAACGTGAGCAGCCGGGTCCGCCGCGACAGGCTCGGGCTCGGCGCCGCGAAAACCGCGGGCCCGTCCGGCGACGGCACTTGCGCCCCCCCGGCCCTTGGCTATAACCCCGGACGATTTCGCCGGGGGTGGGACGATGCCGAAGAGAACCGATATCAAGTCGATCATGATCATCGGCGCCGGCCCCATCGTCATCGGCCAGGCCTGCGAGTTCGACTACTCCGGCGCGCAAGCCTGCAAGGCTTTGCGTGAGGAAGGCTACCGGGTCATCCTGGTGAACTCGAACCCCGCCACGATCATGACCGACCCGGGCCTGGCGGATGTCACCTACATCGAGCCGATCACCCCCG
>CAZOHN010000103.1:12279-12640 GCA_964579325.1 uncultured Rhodobacterales bacterium | reverse complement strand
GACGGTGGTGGAATGGCAGATGCGCGCCTGGTGATCGACGTTGTTGGTGCCCCAGAACGCCGCGAACTTGCGGAAGAGGTAGGCGCCCTCGTTCGAGAACTTGGCCGAGCCGAGAAGGTAGACCGAGTCCGCGCCGTTCTTCTCGCGGATGTCGAGCATCTTCGCGCCGATCTCGTCGATGGCCTGGTCCCAGCTGATCTGCTGCCACTCGCCGCCGACCTTCTTCATCGGGTACTTGAGACGGCGGTCGCCGTGCACGAGTTCACGGACCGACGCACCCTTGGCGCAGTGCGTGCCGCGGTTGATCGGGCTCTCCCAGGCAGGCTCCTGCCCGACCCAGACGCCGTTCTGGACCTCTGCC
>CAZOHN010000103.1:0-12269 GCA_964579325.1 uncultured Rhodobacterales bacterium | reverse complement strand
GTGCAGCCCACCGAGCAGTGGGTGCAGATGTTCTTGCGGATCTCGATCGGCTGGGCGTGATTCACCGGCCCGGCCTCGGCCTTGCGCAGGGTGCCCGCACCCAGCGTGCCGAGCGCGGCGAGGCCGCCCACGGCGAGGCCCGAGGTCTTGAGGAACGAACGGCGATCCACCGGCTTCGCCGAGACGTTGGCGGCGAGCGAGGCGAGGCCTGAACGGCCCGCGTCCGAGGACTTGCGCTTTACCAGCATCGGTCAGGCCCCCTTCTTGTAGTAGCGGTTGCTTTCGTAGAATTTCTTGACGTGATCGGTTTCCTGGTAGCGGGCCTTCACCCGCTCGTCGGGGCTTTCCTGCGCTGCCGCGGGGGTGGCCCCCGCCGTCAGGATGCCGGCCGAGGCCGCGCCAACCGCAGCCCCGAAGAAGCCGCGCCGGGTCGTTCCGCGCTTGTCGCTTTCCTTCGCCATGTTTCCCTCCCTTTGCGCCTGTTCCGCGCCTCGTCTCGTCAAAGTCTGTTGCTCAATGCACGGCAGCCGCCGCGCGAGCCTCCCCTGCCCCGCCAACCGGGCTGTCCCCGGCCCGGGCAAGTGCGAAGGCCCGTGTCTCGATCTCGACGAAGATCCGGCCCACCTCGGCCACCGCCCGGTAGAACCGGGCGCTGGAGGCCTTGGCCAGATCGTCGAAGAAGAGCGCCGCCCAGGGTTCGAGGTGCCGGGCGAAGAAGCCCGCCTCCCCTGCCCCGCCGCAGCCCAACACGCCCGCATCGAACGTGCCGTCGGCAAGCCCCGCCATCACTTCGGCAAGGCTTGCGATATGATCCTCGGGTTCGTGCCGTCCGGCCTGCCGTTCCACGCCCATGGCCGCGAGGTCTGCGCGCAGTTCGGCAAGGGGCCGTTCGTTCAGGAAGCCCGTGAGGTAGAATGAAGCGTACGGCAGCAGCTCGCCCCGGCCGACACCGACGAAGAGGTCGAAGAATTCACGCTCAACGGCCCCGGACGTCGTTTCGCGTGCTGCGGCCGCCAGATCCGAATAGGCGCGGCCAAGGGCCGTCTCATCACCGGATAGCGCGCACACTCCGGCCAGCAACTCCGCATCCGGAGCGCGGACCAGCAAACGCGCGAGGAGAGCCCACTGCCGGGCTCTCAGGTCTTCGGTCTCGTGCATGGCTCTCCCCGCTCTGGCGGGGTTGGCTGTGCTTGTCATCCGGTTCCCGTTTTGCGCGCGGAGATCTCTCCGTCAGATTGAAAAGTTGCAGAGAGCGCGGCGTCTGACAACTGAAATCGTGCAAACCTGTGCAGGATTTCCGACCAATTGGGCTGTCAACCGGGCATCGCTCCGCCATGACGGCGGCGCGGGGCGGACAGGGCAGGCCTCTCCGGCGTCGTTTCGGACGGCAAGTCGGCCTCGGACGTGCGGCCGACCCCGCCTGGCTCCGGTCCGGCGACCTCTTCGATTGGCGGGCTCGGCGCCCCTTCGGATGTCTGGGGCGATTCGGCTGTTTCCGTCTCGCTCCGCTCCACGACCGCAGGATCCGGTTCGGCAGTAGGCGGAGTGCGGCCCGAGAGGAGCTTCCGCGCCATCTCGGCCACCTTTTCGGGCACCAGGGCTCCGCCGCCGCCCGGCACGCCGCCGGGAGCGTTGTAATCCCAGAAGTAATCGCGCGCAGGATCCTCGTAGGTCGAGATCCCCGGATGCAGCGTCCAGAGCCGTCGCAGTGCGGCGTTCTTCAGGGTCTCGGGCACGCCGCGCCGCAGGAAGGGGCGCACGTCGGTCGCGGCGGTGATCTCCTCCAGTTTCGGCAGGCTGGCGAGAAACGCGTCATCGACCTCCGGCTCCGGCTCGGCCACATCTTCGGGGGCTGGCGCGACAGCCTCCACGGGAGGCTCTGCCGTCTCGGCGGCCTCTGCCGCGACCTCGCGCTTTCGGCGCGACCAGCGGTCGAGGAAGCCCCCGTCGTCCGGACCGCCCTTGGCCGCGCTCATCTCGAACCCCACTTGTCCTCGGGGCGCAACACACGCGGCGCGCGGCTCGCACCGCCTTCGGGGGCGGGCACCCGCTTGCGCTTGACGAACGCCTCATCGACGTGATGCGCCGCGACGAAGGCCGCCACCTGCGCGGCCACGGGCGCCGGCATCTCCACCGCCTCGACCACGCGCTCGGTGTCGCCGGCCAGGCCTTCGCCCTCGTAGGGATCGACCGTCACCGCAAGCACCCTCTCGCCGTCCAGAGCGACCCAGACCGAGGGCCGCGCGGCAGAAAGGTTGTCGCGGTAGTGCCTCGTCTCGCCGTGATGCAGGGTCAGCGCGTGGTCGCCCAGCCAGACCGTCCGCACCCCGCCGTCCTCGCGCATCAGCGTTCCTGGCGCGAGCGGAGGCCAGTCGGCAAGAACCGCGACGGGCCGCAGTACCCTGCTGGCCCAGACATTCGCCGGCGGATGCGACCACGCGACGACGCCCACCCGGATCACCGCCTTGGGCATCAGGCCCTCCCCGCCGGAACGGCCCGCGCCGGTCGGGCCCCACCATCGGCCACCAGCGGCAGGCCCATCACGAGGTTCTGCGGCTTGAGGCGGATCACGTTGTCGTCCGCCATGCCCAGCAGCAGCCAGACCGGCGCGCCCGCCAGATCGGGCCGCACGCCGTCGGAGCGCAGGAAATTCAGCTGGAACAGGCCCACAAGTGCGCCGTGGGTGGGTTCGCCGCGCCAGAGTGCGTTGCCGATGGCGGTCCCGACCGGATCGAGACCGACGAACCAGCGCATCTCCACCCCCTCCGCGCGCGGCATCGGCACGACGTGCACCTCGTGGCCGAGAAGGTGACGCACGAAAGCGGCGATCGCCGCCGCCAGCGCCTCGCGCGCCTTGGGGTCGGCGCCGAACGGCAGCACCATGGTATGGGCGTCCGACCTGCTCCAGTAGGTCCAGCCGTTGCCCTCGCCCAGCACGTCTAGCCCCTCGGCCCCACCTTTCAGCATGGCAGTCAGGGGCGAACTGTGCCGTTCCGCTTCAAGCTCGCCCACAAGTTCGTCATCGGCAAGCATGAGCGCCCCGTCGCTCAGGTGCCCGCGCTGGGGCCGGAAGAACATCTCGGCCGCCCGCAGCACCCGCGGGTCTTCACAGCCGTGCAGCGCGTTGCGCAGGATCAGTTGCGCCAACTGGTCGAGCAGCACGAAGGGAAGCCTGACGCCCTCGCGCACCAGATCGAGATACCCTTCCTCGACCGTTCCCGCCGCGATCAGCGCATCGCGCATCGCGATCAGGTAGCGCCAGTTCTCCCGCGCATCCGGGTCGGCCAGCCCCTCGATCTCGACAGCCCCGACCTTGGCCCGCGGCGTCACGGTCAGACGGGCATGAAGCGCCCGTTCCGCCGGGCAGGCCTCGGCGGGCGGCAGCACCTCGGGCCGGGCGAGCCAGGCGAGGATCAGCTCGTCGGTCACGACCATGCGCCCGTCCCGGTCGAGCCGGGTCAGGTGGTGGCCGGAGGCGACCCAGAATTCCCTCATCGCCGCCCCTCCCCGGCAAGCCGCGTCAGGTCGAAGGGTTCGTCCTCGTCGGTCTCGAAGAAGTCGAAGGCCCGGTCGTGGCCGCCCAGGTGCGGCGCGCCGAAGGCAGTGTCTTCGCGGGGCTTGAGCGTGCGGAACCGTTCGCGGATCGCGCCGCCCTCCTCGGACCGGTGCAGCGCGATCAGCGTCCCCACCGCGTGCCCGTGGCACAGGTCCTCGGCGAGCGCGATTTCCTCCTCGGCCGCCGGCAGGGCGGTGGCCACGTCCGGCGCCCCGAGGTGCCGGACGAAGGCCAGCGCAAGATCGGCCACCACTGCGGCGCGCTCGTCGGGCCGTGCCTCGACCACGCTGACGAGGGTGGAGAAGCCCCACGACCCGACCCCGAGGAAGCCCGACCGGAACGCCACCTGTTCCTTTCGGCCCAGGCTGTCGACGGGACGTCCGGCAAAGAGGAAGGTCCCCGGCACCGCCCAGTCACCCGGCTCCGCCGCCGGTGCGAAGATCACCGCATCGGAGGGGTCGAGACGGATCGTGCGCGGCAGGCGGGTCACAGCAGCACACCCTCGGCGCCGCGCCAGTGGGGATTGGCTGACAGGCCCTGCCTCAGACGGATCGGCCCGTCGTCGGCCTCGAGGTCCCCCGCCCCGGTCAGCGTCCCGCCAGCGGCCAGCCGGTCGGCATAGCGGGTCAGCACCCAGGATCGGCCCTCGTGCTTCCAGCGGTCGAACACCAGCATCAGGTGTGCCGCGAAGCTTTCGGCGATCGCCGGCGGGTCGTCGAATCCCTCCTCCTTCAGCGAGAGGGAGTCGGGATAGCCCCCCGGTTCGGTCAGGTGGTCGCGGTCCGCGATCAGTTCGACGCCGAACACCATCCAGTCGGGCACCCCGTCCTCGCCGGTCTCTGGCGCCGCCGCCAGACGTGCCCCGCCCAGCCGCCCCGCGTCAAAGCGCAGTTCCCCCGGCCATCCGAACCGCACCGCCCGCTCGGGCGGGCAATGGGCGGCCACGGCCTCGGACAGCGCCACCATTCCGGCAAGGAACGCCAGCCGCGCTTCGGAGAGCGGCGTCTCGGGTTCGAGCACCACCGCGAAGTCGAGCCGCCCCGGTCCTGCGCCGGGCACCCAGGACCAGACGAAGGTGCCCGCCCCGCCTTCGGGCGCGCGGCGGATCGCCTCGGCAAGGACATCGCCCGAGGCAAGCCAGTGCTGGTGATAGGGCGGCGGCAGGACGAGCCTCCTGGGCGGGGCAAGATCTGTCATGCGGCTCCCTGCTTGTGCGTTTTGCATCCTTGCGCAGAATGTAGCGTTCCCTACAACTGCCGCAACCCGAGCCGCCGCCACGGAGTGCCGATGACCGACCTCAAGGGACGCCTGTGCCTGACCTGCACCTGCGAAGGCACCATGGCGCCGGATCGATCCGCGCTTGCCCGGGCCGGGATCGACGGGCCGGCAACGGCGACGCAGCTCTGCCGGGCGGAGCTCGACCGCTTCCGGGCGGCGCTCATGGAGGGGCGGCCCGTGACGGTCGGATGCACGCAAGAGGCGCCCCTGTTCCGCGAGGTGGCCGAGGCCGAGGCGCCGAACGTCCCGCTGGCCTTCGCCAACATCCGCGAGACCGCCGGCTGGACCGCCGAGGCTGGCGAGACCGGCCCGAAGATGGCCGCGCTGCTGGCCGCCGCCGCCGTGGAGCCATCGCCCTTCGCCGTTGCCACGCTGGAAAGCGCCGGCGTGGCGCTGGTGCTCGGGGCCGGCGATGAGGCCGTCGAGGCTGCGCGGGTCCTTGCCGAAAACCTCGACATCACGCTTCTGCTGATGCCGGGATCGGAGGTCGCGCCGCCACGGACGACCGACTTCCCGGCATTGCAAGGCAGGATCCGGTCCGCGACGGGCCACCTCGGCGCCCTCGAGCTGACGGTCGACGCCTTCGCCCAGCCCACTCCCTCGTCGCGCCAGCGCCTGACATTCGGCCCCGCCCGCGACGGCGCCACCTCCCGCGCCGACCTCGTGGTCGACCTGACCGGCGGGGCGCCGCTCTTTGCCGCCGACGCCTTGCGGCCGGGGTATCTGCGGGCCGACCCGCGCGACCCCGCCGCCGTGGCCCGCCTTGTGACCAAGGCGCAGGGCATGGTCGGCACCTTCGACAAGCCGGTCTACATCGACTTCGCCGCAGATATCTGCGCCCATTCCCGAAATCGGATTACCGGCTGCACCCGCTGCCTCGACCTCTGTCCCACGGGTGCGATCACACCGGGCCGGGATTCGGTCATCATCGACCCGGCGGTCTGCGCGGGATGCGGCCAATGTGCCTCCGTCTGCCCCACCGGCGCGGCCTCCTATGCCTTTCCGACCTCCGAGACGACCCTCAAGCGCCTGCGTGCCGCGCTCAAGGCCTGGCACGATGCAGGCGGCAAGGTCGCCCCCGCAGTTCTGTTCCACGATGAGGCGCACGGAACGCCTCTGATCGACGCCTCCGGCCGGTTCGGCCCGGGATTGCCTGCACACGTCCTCCCGGTCGCCGTGAACGAGATCACCCAGATCGGCCCCGAGACGCTCGCCGCCGCCTTCGCCTGGGGCGCCGGCGCGACCGCGGTTCTCGGCCGGGCGCGACCCTCCCATGACCTGACCGGGCTCGAGGCGACGCTCGCGCTTGTCCGGACGCTCGCCGAGGCCACGGGCCACGGACCTCTCCACCTGATCGAGACGGACGACCCCGATGCGCTCGAGGCGGCGTGCAGCGACCTGCCGCGCCTGCCCCTGCGCGCGGCGCGGTCGTCGTTCCTGCCGCCGATCGACAAGCGCGGCCAGCTTACCGCCGCATTCGCCGAAATGAACCGCGCCTCCCCAACACCGGCCGAGCGGATCGCGCTTTCACCCGGAGCGCCGTTTGGCACTGTCAACCTGAACTCCGATGCCTGCACCTTGTGCATGGCCTGTGTCGGGGCCTGCCCCTCCGGTGCGCTTCTCGACAACCCCGAGGCGCCGATGTTGCGCTTTACCGAGACCGCCTGCGTCCAGTGCAGCCTCTGCGTGGCGACCTGCCCGGAGGATGCCCTGAGCCTCACCCCGCAGATCGACTTTCCAGCATGGGAGGCGCCTCGGCGCGTTCTGAAGGAGGAACCGCCGTTCTGCTGCCCCGAGTGCGGCAAGGCCTTTGCCACGAAGTCGGGGATCGAACGGATCCAGTCGCGACTTGCCTCGCACTGGATGTTCGCTGGCGAGACCGGTGCTTCACGCCTCAGGATGCTTGAGCTTTGCGAGGACTGCCGCGTTCGCGAAGCCGTCCGGAGCGGCCTTGACCCGCACGGATCGGAAGAACGGCGCGTTCTGACCACAGAAGACTTCCTGCGCGCCAGAAAGAGCCCAAAATACTGATAACAAATGTTTTTTACGTGAATTGCCCGATGGTAACTCAGCCCTCGTGGCGCTTGCCGCGGGACGCAAGGTATGCCTCCAGCGCCGCTCGTAATGCCTCGTCCGTTACTTGCGAGTCGAATTCGAGGGCAAGCGCCCTGCCCTTCTTCCGCAACCGTACGGCGCCGCCCTCGTTCTCCCAGACCGCAGCCACTGTCGCCTTGCGCGACTTGACCGGCGCGGCTGCTGCCCTCAACCGCTTCATCACCGCAGCCGCCGCGATTGAAGCGCCGGCCTCGCGCTCGCGCACGATCCCAGCGGCAATCTCAGCCAAGAGTGTCCGTGTCGCGTCCTGCGCAGCAAGTGGCTTCAGCACACGGGCATGGGCCTCCTTGAGTTCGGCGGGCGAGGGAAAGGACGCGACCAGCCAATCGGGAAGTCGGGCGAGGTCGAGGTAGCGCGAAAGCCAGGCCGGCGAGACCTCGAGACGCTCCGCCATGCGCTTCTGCGACCCACCGTAGTAGAGTTCGACCGCCGAAGCATAGTCTTTCGCACGCTCCCAGTCCGATATATCGGCCCGGTCGCGGTTCTCGATGTCGGCAAGGCGGAATGCTTCCTCGTCGCTGAGATCGCGCTCCTCGATGAGGTAGCGGAAGTCCGGGTAGGTGTTGGCGCGCAGCCAGGTTACCGCGAAGTGCCGCCGGGCACCGCAGATCACCTCGTAGTCATGGCTACTTCCGGACGGCAGACGCCGGACGATCGCGGGGAACTCCTGCCTGCCTTGAGAGATGAGCCCGTCGATGAGGTCGCGGCAGGTGGCCTCGCTGAGGAAGGCATAGGCCCGGTTGTGCCGCTCCCACATCCTGCAGGTCGCTGGATCGACCAGTCGCAGGACCTTTTCCTGCCGCTCACCCGCCGCGGTCTCGGCAAGCGTGTTGGCACGGCGCAGAAAGCGCGCAGCGCCACGGTCTTCGGCATCACCCGGGGCAGGGGACTTTGGCGCGCCCAAACCCTTCAGGACATCGTCGAACACGGCATCGTGCCGTCTGGTCACAGGATGCCCTCCCTCTGCAAGGCGTCATGCTGGCTCGGCCAGGTCTTGCGGATCAGCGTCTCGACCTCCCGACCGACCGCATCGAGGTAGGCGCGACACCGGCGGTGGGTCTCGGTACGGGCGGCGGGACCGGTGACTTCGTAGACACTGGCAAGGTTGGCAGTCGCGTTGTCGATCTCGGCGGAATCCTTCAGAACCGACAACAGCATGTCTTGCGGGAAAACCGCCTCCATCATCCGCTTGATGGCCTGATGCGCGCTTTTCTGGTCGTTCATCTTGGTCGCAAGGATCTTGACGAAATGGTACCCCCGCGCACCCCCATGCTCGGCGAGTTCAGCTAGGGTTGCACCCATCATCTTGAGGAAATGCGCTGTCGAGCCGAAGTCGATGTTGTTGGGCGGGGCAGGGATCAACAATGCGTCGGCCGCGCGGAGAACCGAGAGCGAGATCATGCCGAGGGCAGGGGGCGGATCGAGCAGGATCACATCGAAACCCTGGGAAACCGTCTCTACTCCAGCCCGTAGACGGTCAAGGACGAAGGCATGCTCACGCAGCATGCGGGCAGCAAACTCGTACTCCGCATCGTAGAGCCCGAGATTGGCGGGGATAAGCGCAATCCCGGGCCAGCAGGTGGCGCGCAATGCGTAGTGCAGGGTAGGGGGGCCGCCGTGGCGGAAGAATGGGTAGAGCGTGTCTTCGTCCTCATCGACGTCCACATCGGGGTTGAGGCCGAAGATCGAGGTGGTCGACGCCTGACTGTCGCAGTCGATCACGCAGACCCGGTAGCCCTTGAGGGCGAGGTACTGGGCAAGATGGACAACGACCGTGGACTTTCCGACACCGCCCTTGAAGTTCTGTACTGCCAGGACCATCGGCGGGTCCGTCTCGGCGCGGTGGGGCAGGGTGCCGAAAAGCGCCCGCATCCGGTTGATGTCGGTCAGGCTGTAGCCGGTCCGGCGACCGGTTTCGGGATCCTTCTGTGGGTCCGGGAGGCGGCCGTCATCCTCGGCATCGCGGATCGACTTTTCGGTGCGGCCCACCATTTCGGCGGCGGTCCGGACGTTGAATGTCAGGTCTAGGCGCTTTTCGGTCCCGGGTGCGAAGACCCGCTCGCGTAGGCGTTCGATCACGATGCCGGCGCGGGCGGCCAACGCTTCAATCTCGGGGAGCTGGACCGGGTAGCTGGCGGGATCGGCTCGGTGTGTGTCGGGCATGGCGGCTTCGCGGCTTTGCACAGTGAGAAAGAAGCAGGCAGGGGGCTCAGGTGCGTAAATTCTTGCACACTGCCGTGAAAAGCGGAAGTCGTTTCCGTGTTGGACATCTTGCGGAGGATTGTCACAGCCAATGGTGTGTAGCGAAAGGGTAGGGGGGTGGATCGGCTTGATTCGCCCGATCGGTAAGCGCCCCGGCTCCGCTTGGTGCGGACTTGCCTCCAGTATCGATCGAAAACAACCCGTACTGGTTCGAGATTCAGGGATTCATCTGTTCGCGATCCACAAGCCCTTGCGTCACCGTGGGTTCCAGGAGCTATCCCTTACAGATCGGGGTGATTTGGCTTACCTCTGGGGTGGCCTATTCTTACGTTCCGGGTGGGATGGCCTTACGCCTCGGGTGCAGGCCGTGCCGTGCAATCCTTACGTTTCGGGTGTGGCATGCTCAGGGCGCTACAGAGCCTGTTTTTCCCCAGCATGATCAGCGCGCTCCGAATCACCCTGAACACGCCACGACCAATTTAGTCTTACGTTTCGGGTGAGGGTGTGACTGGGCTCCAAGCCGGGTTCCTTGTGCGCTTACAACGCATGCGCTACAAAAGTAAGAAAAGGGCGTAAGCCTGAGCAGGTGAGTCGGACGATGACCGAGACCCCGAAACCTTACCGGACGGTGGATGTCCGGCCAAGCACCGAGACTCTGGTAAAGCCGGGAGAATTGGTCGACCTGGTCGAAGTGACGCCACTCACGCTGATCGACCGGCGGATCTATAACCAGCTTCTCGAGAACGCTTGGGAGGCTATCGACAAGCCCGTGACGCATGTGATTGCGAAGGCCGCGCTGCGCGGCTCGCACAATTCCAATGACCGGATCGGCGAGTCGATCGAGCGGCTCATGGCCGCAATCGTGAAGATCGAGGTCGTTTGGGAAGGCAGACCTGCGATCGAGCGGGTGCAACTTCTGGGCGGCAACGTCGAGGCTCTGCGCCGCGACGGGCTGTTCGAGTACGAAATCCCCGCGCGCTTGCGACGCATCATCGGGAACTCGACCGTCTTCGCACGGTTGCAGCGAGAGGTGATGTTCGCGCTGACCTCGAAGTATGCGCTCACGCTGTACGAGATGGTGCAGAAGCGTGGCAATCTGCGCTGGCGGTCTTCGGAGCGTTTCTCGCTCGACCAACTTCGCGGCATCCTAGGGGTTCCGAAGGGCAAGCTCGGCACCTGGTCGAACCTAAAGCTGCGCGCACTCGACCCGGCGGTAGCCGAGGTGTCGGCGCTCAGCGACTACATGGTGGAGATCCATCCGGTGAAGACTGGCCGCGCGGTAACGCATGTCGAGCTGAAGTGGTGGCGCAAGGATGGCGAGGCGACGGACCGTGCCGACCGGGCGCTTCAGTTCGCGAGCACGGGGCGGCTCCAGCGCGCTGCGGAACAGTCTGCGGGGCAGGGGGCGGATGCACCCACGTCCAGGACCCAGGTCATGAAGCCGCGCCCCGCCTGGCTCGACCGGCAAGGACCGGCACTCCGGAGCGAGACCTACGAGACCGCGCGACTGCGCCATGCAGGCTATGACATCTACTTCGTCGAAGGTGAGTGGCGCGCGTGGTCGGTCGGGAAGGGATCGCCCGATGATCCCGACAGGGCTTTCCTCGCTTTCTTCCGACGCTACGCCGAAAGCAATCCAATCTAGGATAAGTCACGGGCAAAGCTAGAGAATTCATTGCATTGCCGCATGGAAACCAAGCGATTCACCGAGAGTCTCCATCGACAGAGGGTGGTCCTTGTCTGCCGTTCTCTGGCGTAGAGCCCGGATCGAGCCACCCGGGCAGCAGGAAGATTTACATAATTCTGCTTATAAGCCCAATACTCTGCTTGTGGGTTCATTCTTAACTGGGTCGCGACAAATCCCCTATCTTGCTGGAAAGCAAGGAGAACGAAGAGTGTCGCACAGTAAGCTTGATCTGAGGGACCGGCGCAGGATCGAGGACATGCTCCGGGCGAAGGTGCCCGTCGATGAGATTGCCGTCGCCTTGGGCAGGCACCGCTCCACGATCTATCGCGAGATCGGGCGCAACCGGTTTTTCGATGCGGAGTTGCCGTACCTCACCGGCTACTGGGGCGTGGTGGCGCAGAACAGGGCCGTGGCGAGGCGTGCGCGGCGGCGTGAGTTGATCCGGCTGCCCGCTCTACTCGATGCTATTGTTGATCGTCTGAAAGCCGGGTAGTCGCCGGAACAGATCGCAGGACGGCTGCGCTGCGAAGGACAGGCGGTGACCGTCAGCCACGAGACGTTCTACGCCCATGTCTACAGCCGCGAAGGCCACGCGGCAGAGCTCGCCCGCCACTCGCCCTACCGGCTTCGGCAGCGGCGATCTCGCTTTGCAAGACGGCCGCTAGGCCTTGTGTTTCCTCCCGAGCGCGCCATCCAGAACCGTCCAGCCTGGGTCAAGGAGCGCTCCGTCTTTGGCGACTGGGAAGGTGATCTCATGCTCTTCAGGCGAGAGCATGGGCTGGCCACCGTCGCGTCCTTGGTGGAACGCAAGACCCGCTACGCCGTCCTGTTCCGCAACAACGACCGCAGCACCCGGCATCTGATGGACCGGCTGATAACGGCCATCGCCGCCCTGCCCCAGGCCGCGCGACGATCCATCACCTTCGATCGCGAGATCGAGTTCTCCGGCTGGCGGCGTCTGCAGAATGAAATCGGCACCGAAGCTTGGTTCTGCGACCGCCAGGCGCCTTGGCAGAAAGGCACTGTCGAGAACTTCAACAAACGCGCGGCGTTATCTGCCCCGCGAAACTATGGTGGCCGAGATCTCCGATCGGTCGATGGTGGCCATCTGCGCACAACTCAACAATACCCCGCGTAAGTGCGTCGGATGGCAGACGCCAACTGAAGCCTTCCGGACAGAAATCATGAACCTGAGACAGCGGACACTGTTGCAACGACCCTTGAATTCGCTGTTGTTGGTCGTATGAACCTGATGTCGGTGTCAGGCGGGGCAATCGGTCCAGCGCTGGACCGTGTAAATGCCCAGCGAATCTGTCTGGCCCGACTCGGCCGAGATGCAGCCGTCGGTCCTGTGCCAGATCTCCGTAGCATTCGGTGGTTTGCTCCCGGGTGGCCATCGAGGTGTAGGATCGAGGTGGAGTTTGGCGACTT
>CAZOHN010000102.1:0-12868 GCA_964579325.1 uncultured Rhodobacterales bacterium | reverse complement strand
AATCTCAATGGAAATCAGCCGCCGAACTGGGTCAGTTCTAAGTGGAAATCAACAGGAGCGTTCCTTGCCGTACTCGCGACGCTAGTGGATGCCAGAGTGGCGAGGAAGATCGTCCGCGGCAGCAATGCCCTCGGGCGTTACTCGCTGACATTCGTCATTCCGGCGCTGTCCGCGCTCTTCGTCGCCTTCCTGATCCTACCTTGGCTTTCAGATCGCGGGCTTATCAACTTTCGGATTTCGTTCAACGCATTCATCTGGCCGCTGGTGCTGGGTATGTTCTGGATCGAACACAGACATGACCCCCGGCGCGCTCATCCTCCGCCAAAGGACCGCGAACACTAAAGCAAGGCACTGCGCCACACCGCAACACACAGCGCCGGGGCGAAGGTGTGGGAGGCGCGCCCGGCCCTTCGCTGGCGCTCCGGGCGTTCGGGCCTGAGAAGGCTCCCCCGGAGCCTTGTCAGGGCGGCCCTCACCCCTTCGGCGGGGTGCATGTGGCAAGCGGCACGCCCCTCGCGCTGCGCTTTCCGGGCCAGTGGTTCCAGAGCGAATCCGGCCTCCATCAGAACTGGATGCGCGACTACGACCCAACGACCGGACGGTACATGCAGGCGGACCCGCTGGGGCTGGTAGAGCGGCCACATGTTCGAACGCAAAGGTTTCGTTCAGGTTAATTTCTCTCTACAACATGAGCTATATCAATGCCTTGAGCCAAATGCTCAACGTGAGCAACCCCGCCCCGCCAACCCGGCCTCACAGCTTCGACGAGATGATCCCGGTGTTGAACCCGCCCATCCGAAGCTCCCCGAAGAGCCGCTGGTACTCGATCTTCGGGCAGCGGTTCTGGATCACGTCGACCCCCCGCGCCTCGGCCTTCGCCGCCGCCTCCGCGTGCTCGACCCCGATCTGCATCCAGACCGTCCTGAGCATCGGCAGGTGGGCCAAAGCCTCGTCGACGATCCCCGGGACGGCGTCGGGCTGGCGGAAAATGTCGACCATGTCGACCGCCGCCTCGGCCGGGATCTCGGCGAGCGAGGCATGGACCCTCTCGCCGAAGAGGGTCTGGCCCGCGAGGCCGGGGTTCACCGGGATCACCCGGAAGCCCTTCAGCCCGAGGTAACGCGCCACGTAGTAGCTCGGCCGGATCGGGTTCGCCGAAACGCCCACCACCGCGATAACGCGGGTGCGGGTCAGGATGCGGCGGAGGTGGGTGTCGGCATAGGCGGGCATCGGCGGGGTCCGGAAGGTCCAGTCGGGCGCGATACTGGCCGGCGCGCGGGCAAGTGTCCACGGCGGCAGGTGGGCCCCCAAAGGAAAAAGACGCCCGGCGGGGGGCCGGGCGCCAAGTCACGGAACGAGGGACAGTGAAGCGAAGCAGGGCGGTTCCGTATCCCCGCTTCCACTGTGACATATGGGTCTCACACCTCCGCAAAGCGAGGGGCGACACAAAGATGTGATTGCATTCATGAAAGCCGGCGAGTCAGCCGAGCAGCACCGGCCATCGGCGATTGGCCTCGGCGACGATGCCGGGCATCGCGGCCGACCAGCTTTCCCGCAGCTCCCTGTCCTGAAACAGGAACAGCCGCCCGTCGTCGATCAGCCACGCATCGGGTGCGCTTGCCTGCAGCAGCCCGTTGGCCAGCGACCAGGCACAGTAGCCGCCGTACCGCGGCGCGAAGACGGTGGGGTTGAGCTGGAACGCCGCGAGGTTCGCCATCGACGAAAACCGCCACTCCGCCCCGCGCCAGGTCACAGCAAGGTCGGGCCGGCCTTTCCGAAACGCACCCGCGTTGAAGTAGGCAACCGGGTCGGCCCCGCCGAGCGCGATGCCGTCCACGGCATAGATGAACGGCAACTCCCCGTGCGGATCGGCCCTCGCCACGCGCGCCAGCGCGAGGCCAGCACAGGCGGCAAAGGCAAGGCGAAGCACGGCTCGGCGGGTTGTCATGGACGGGGTCCCAAGCGCCCGGGCGGGGCGGACAGGTCGACGGCAAAATATGCCGCCTGCGAGACTATCACTCAGAGAACCATCCTCTGTCACCCGGCCTCACGCACGATTGACCGCGCTTGAGCGGCACGTTGCCGGATGGTCAGCCGAGAGTCGCCGATGCCGCAAAGAGCGCCACTGCCGCAGCATTCGACACGTTCAGCGACCCGAACTGCCCGTGCGCGGGAATGCGCGCGATCGTGTGGCAGGTCTCGCGCGTGCGGTCGCGGAGGCCCGGCCCCTCGGCCCCGAGGACCAGTGCAATCGGGCGCCCCCCGGTCTGCGCCAAGGCATCCTCCAGGGTCAGGGTGCCGTCGCCGTCGAGGCCGATCAGGACATAGCCCATCTCGCGCAGCTCGATCATCGCGTCGGCGAGGTTGCGCACCCGCAGGTAGGGCTGGCGCTCCAGCGCGCCCGAGGCGGTCTTGGCAAGCGCCCCGGTCTCGGGCGCGGAATGGTGACGCGGCGCGATCACGGCGCGGGCGCCGAAGACCTCTGCCGACCGCAGGACGGCGCCGGCATTATGCGGGTCGGTCACCCGGTCGAGGCAGACGACCAGCGGCTTGCCCTCGCCCGATGCCGCGACCTCCGAGAGCGTCCCCCAGTCCAGCGGCTTGGCCTCCAGCGCGGCACCCTGGTGCACCGAGTCGGCGTCGATCGGCGCGGTGAACTTACGGGGATCGGCGATCTCCGGCGTCATGCCCGAGGCTGCCACCGCGTCGGCGAGCTTGTCGGCCGCGTTCCGGGTGAGGATCAGCCGCAGCCGCTCCCGCCCCGGGTTCACGAGCGCGTCGCGCACGGCGTGCAGGCCGAACAGCCAGACCGTCTCGGCCGCAGCCGCACGCTTGCCACGCTCCTTGTCGATCACCCAAGCCGGCTTCTTCATGGCGCTCTCCCGAGCCTTCCGTCTAGGACGCGGGCGCGACGGACGGAAGGGGCAATCGCCCCCGTGGATTCAGGTTGACGGGTCGGAAGGCGCACGCTATCCCGCCCTTCGCACACGGCAGCTCAGTCCTGCCGCAGTGTGGGCGACGGGCTGCAAGGTGCGGCAGCGGACTGTAACTCCGCCGGGGAGACCCACGCCTGGTTCGATTCCAGGGTCGCCCACCACTTTCCCCTGCCACCAATGCCCCAGTCGACATCTCCGGAAAGAGATCCGCCGTTTCAAAGGGTTGTGCAGTGCCAGTGGCGTTCTTCGCTACGTTTGGCCAGCACGGGACACCGCCCCGTATGCAGGTCGCCAGTGAGGTCACCGGACTCCCTCTTCGCGGCAGGTCTTGCGATTTGCGACGCAGCGGGAGCGGATCTGTCGGCGTGTCAACGCTGCCTTGAACACCACTCGAGGATCGCAGCGCGGCCCGGTGCCTGCCTGCCGCAGACGGTCGGCAAGCCAGGCCCGATCGCAGAGCTGGGTCCTGAGCGCATCGCCGACAGCAATCTCCACGGCCTCCGCCGGAACTCGCTCGGCGGGCGGTGCGCCCGTGTCGTCCGCTCTGGCCGATGCATAATAGCTGTACCTTTTTATGATGCGCGCCGTTCCCGACACGGTCTTCCGCTGGGCAAAGGTCGTCCGCATCGGCCGGCCATGGCTGTCATGCAGACGACCATCGAGGGTCCGCCGGGCGCTGCGGCGCGGGGCGCTCTGCCGGCCACCCGCTTCATCGAGAAGCGCCTGTGCCCGGTCCCAGGTCTCGCGCGCGACGATTGCGGCGTGTTGGCCCTCGTGCATCTCGCCCTTGTGCGGCGTCTTGCCGATGTAGGTCCCGTTGCGCAGGAGCAGATAGAGCGCGCCGCGCGAGAACGCCCCGCCCCCGCTCGTGCGGCCGGTCCGGCTCAGGCGCCGCTTCGAGGTGATGCCGAGGTCGGCCAGCCGCCGCATCAGGAGGGGGACGGACCGGGGTTCCAGTTGGGTCTCGAAGTTGGTCTGCACGCTCTTCGCCTCCTCGGCGTTGACGACGAGCGCCCGTTCCCGAACGTCGTAGCCGAATGGCGGCGGCCCGCCCATCCAGATCCCCTTGCGCGTCGAGGCGGCAACCTTGTCGCGGATCCGCTCGGCGGTGACCTCGCGCTCGAACTGGGCGAAGGAGAGAAGCACGTTGAGCGGATCAGATGTCGTGACCGCCGCCGACGGCATCTGTGTGCCAAGCTGGGTCTGCAGGGACCCACTGAGGGGAGCGCTCGCATGATGAGTGCCGTGAACGGCCCTTCTGACAGGAATGGAATGCCTCCGTCAAACCTCGGCAACATCAGAAACACCAAGATCGACCCACCCTCCAGCACTCTCGCCATCCCGGCCTCCGGGGCCACATGCACCACCAGGACCCCGGGCGACCCCGGCACTCTCCCCATCCGTTGCCACGCGGAAACACGCCCCCCAAGAGAGCGCTGAGGAAGGGGCCGGGGTGCGCCGGCTTGATCCAAGCGACAGCGCTCCGGCGAACCGCCGTCAAGGCTCGGCGCTGCCGCCCTGTCCGTGCCCGGAGGCGCTGTCCTGTGGTGCGGAGAAAGTCCAGATGCCTTCAAAGGCGAGGGCGCGTCCGGACTCGGGGCCGGTGACCTCCACCCCGGCGGCCCGGGCGCGGCAGGCGATCTCGCGGGCGATGACGCCAGCGCGCGCGCCGGTCCGCGTGGTACAGGGGATCTGGAACCAGCGCCGCCCGGCCCCGGCGCGCGCGGTGATCGTCAGGCCGTCGTCGCTCCGCATCGGCGTGACCTCCACCCGTTCCAGAAGCGCGAACGGCACGAAGGCGGCGGGGCGGGCCGCGGCCCCGAACATCTGCGTGGTCACGCCTGTGTCGCTCACCTCCACGATCGCGGTGGTGAAGGGCGCGCGGCTGCCGACCACAGCGGCCAGGACAGCGATGGCGGCGATCAGGATCAGCAGTTTCTCGCCTTGCGAAAGCCCGCCGATGCCGGGCCACGCCCAGCCGGTCTGTCCAAGGTCCGTGCCGACGAGCCATGCGATGTAACCCGCGACGGCCGCGCCCATGAGCAGCACCACGGCGCGCTGAAGCGGACCGGAGCGCGCGGGCCCGAAGACGCGCGAGGGCGGGGCGGCAGGCGGGGCGGACGCCGCGCCTGCGGACCGGGGGGCCGGACCGGCAGGCCGGGAGAGGTGGGTGGCAGTCATGCCGGGTGATTTACCGGACCGTTTTGGCGGTTTCGTGGCAATCCGGCCTCAGGAACCGGAGGTGTCCCGCCAGCGGTTGACCATCGGGTAGCGCCGGTCGAGCCAAAAGGCGCGGTTGGTGAGCCTTGCGCCGGGGGCGGACTGGAAGCGCTTCCATTCGGCGCCGTAGATCAGGCCCTCGACCTTCTTCACCGTCTCGCGCTCGAACCCCTTGGCCACGAGGTCGGCCACGCTTTCCTCGCGGTCGACGAGCCCCTCGAGGATCGCGTCGAGGACCGGGTAGGGCGGCAGCGAATCCTCGTCCTTCTGGTCGGGCCGCAGTTCGGCAGTGGGCGGCTTGTCGATGATCGAGACCGGGATCACCTCGCCCGCAGGCCCCTTCATCCACGGCCGGTGGTTGGCGTTCCGCCAGCGGCAGGCGTCGAACAGCCGCGTCTTGTAGAGGTCCTTCACAGGGTTGTAGCCCCCCGCCATGTCGCCGTAGATCGTGGCGTAGCCCACCGCGACCTCCGACTTGTTGCCGGTGGTGAGCAGCATCTCCCCGAACTTGTTCGACAGCGCCATCAGCATGAGCCCGCGCAGGCGGGACTGGATGTTCTCCTCGGCGATGCCCTCCGCCGTCGCGGCGAATAGCGGCGCGAGGGTGTCCTTGACGGCCTCGAAAGGGTCCGTGATCGGCACCGTGTCGAGCCGGATACCCAGCCGCCGCGCGACCTCGGCGGCATCTTCGAGCGAGGCCTGCGAGGTGAACTCGGACGGCAACATCACGCCGCGCACCGCCGAAGGCCCCAGCGCATCCGCCGCGATGGTGGCGACCATGGCCGAGTCGATCCCACCCGAGAGGCCCAGAAGCGCGCGCGAGATTCCCGACTTGCGCATGTAGGCGCCAAGCCCCTCGACCATCACCCGGTAGTCCTGTTCCCGGTCGTCGGGATGCGCCGCGACCACGCCCGGCACCGCGCGCCAGCCCTCGTCGGTCTCCTCGAAGTCGACCTGTGCGATGGCCTCGTCGAACACCGGCAGCTGGACGGCGAGCTTGCCGCCGGGGTTCAGCACGAAGGACCCGCCGTCGAAGATCTGGTCGTCCTGCCCGCCCACCATGTTGAGGTAGACAAGCGGCAGCCCGGTCTCGACAACGCGGGAGACCATCAGGTTCAGCCGCAGGTCGAACTTGCCCCGGTGATAGGGCGAGCCGTTCGGCACCAGCAGCACCTCGGCGCCGGATTCCGCCTGCGCCTCGGCCACGTCCTCGAACCAGCTGTCCTCGCAGATCGGCGAACCGATACGCAGCGGCCCGATCCGGTAGGGGCCGTGGATCTCGGCGGAGGTGTAGAGCCGCACCTCGTCGAACACGCCGTCGTTGGGCAGGTGGTGCTTGAGCCCGCGGGTGACGACCTGCCCGGCCTGCATGACGATGTAGGCGTTGTAGAGCCGACGCCCCTCCCGCCAGGGCGCGCCGATGGCGAGCGCAGGGCCATCGGCACAGGCGGTCCTGAGCGCGTCGAGGTGGCCCGCGGCATCTGCCGCGAAGGCGGGCTTCATCACGAGATCCAGGGTCTGGTAGCCGGTGAGGAACATCTCTGGCAGCGCCACGAGGTCGGCCCCGGCCTCGCGCCCCGCCTCCCAGGCCGCGCGCGCCTTGGAAGCGTTGCCGGCAAGATCGCCCACGGTCGGGTCGAGTTGCGCCAGCGTGAGACGGAAACGGGCTGTCATGGCGGCTCCCTGGCGGCTCCCTGCGAAGGTCCGGCCGAGATCTAGGGCTTCCCCACGCCGATGGAAAGCCGCTGCGAAGGCAAGCCATGAGGGTTGTGTCGCCTCCGCCCGCCGTTTACCTTCACGCTACAGGGTGACCGAGGGAACGGGGGGTTCACGTGGCCATGTCCATGACCGCTGCACGGCTTGCGCTCGTGGCGCTTCTGGCCGCACAGCCAGCCTTCGCGCAGGCGACGGCCGAAGTGCAGACCAAGCAATACGAGGATGGCGGCATCTACGAGGGGACGTTCAAGGACGGCCTTCAGCACGGCACCGGCACCTACCGGCTGCCCAGCGGCTATGAATACACCGGCGACTGGATCGAGGGCGAAATCCGCGGCCAGGGCGTGGCGCGGTTCCCCAACGGGTCGGTCTACGAGGGCCAGTTCGTGGAAGGCAAGCCCGAGGGCCAGGGCAAGATCACCTTCGCCGACGGCGGCACCTATGAGGGAAGCTGGGTCGGGGGCCGGATCGAGGGCGAAGGCCGTGCGGCCTATGCCAACGGCGTGGCCTACGAAGGCGGATTCGTGAACGCCGTGCATCACGGCCAGGGGGTGATGACCTCGCCGGGCGGCTATCGCTACGAGGGCGACTGGGTGATGGGCGTCAAGCAGGGCAAGGGCAAGATCACCTACCCCGACGGTGCGATCTACGAGGGCGACATGCTGGATGGCGACCGCGCCGGCCAGGGCACGCTGACGATGCCCGACGGACTGACCTACGCGGGCGCCTGGAAGGAAGGCCAGATCAACGGCCTCGGCACACTGCGCCAGCCCAACGGCGACGTCTACGAAGGCCTCTTCGTCAACGGCCAGCGCGCGGGCGCGGGGCGCGTGACCTACGCCAACAAGGACACCTACGAAGGCGAGTTCCTGAACGACAAGCGCCACGGCAAGGGCACTTTCCGGGCGATGGACGGCTATGTCTACGAGGGTATGTGGGTCGACGGACAGATCTCGGGCGAGGGCACGGTGCGCTATCCCGATGGGTCGGTCTATGCCGGCACCTTCCGTGATGGGCTCGCCGACGGCCAGGGCACAATCACCTACGCCGACGGGTCATCCTACGAGGGCACCTGGGCGGCAGGCGTGATCGAGGGCGAAGGTCGGGCGACCTACGCCGGGGGGCTGGTCTACGAGGGCGGCTTCGTCGCGGCCAAGCAGCAGGGCATGGGCACGATGGTCGGCCCGGACGGCTACCGCTACGAGGGCGAGTGGAAGGACGGGCTGCGCCATGGCCAGGGCACCGCGACCTATCCCGACGGCACGGTCTATGTCGGCCAGTTCGTCGCCGGCCAGCGCGAAGGCCAGGGCGAGATCCGGATGCCGGACGGCTTCGTCTACGTCGGCTCGTGGAACGCCGGCGAGATCGACGGCCGGGGCGTGGCGACCTATTCCAACGGCGACGTCTACGAGGGCACCTTCACGATGGGCAAGCGGCAGGGCGACGGCACCATGCGCTACGCCTCGGGCGAGGTCGAGGACGGCACCTGGGACAACGGGGCATTCTCGCAGGGTCAGACCGTGCGGCCCGGGTCGGCCGAGGCGGCGCCCACGGCAGAAGGAACGCCGACGCAGGGCAATTGACCGAACATCGGCAGGGTACCGGTTCGGTGCGTCTTGATCGCGGACGAACGGCAAGGCAGCCTCCGCCGATGTCCAGGCAGCGCAGCCCCGCCTCAAGACCGCTCCTCCATCTGGCCGCACTCGTGCTGGTGCTCCTTGTCGCTGCATGTGCCCCGCGCCCGGTTTCGGTGACGGAGGCGGTTCCCGCAGTCGCGGTCACCCGGCCGAACTTCGGCGATGCCAAGCCGCACCCCTGGGACGGACGCGCGCCCGCAAGCTATCCGGTCCACGGGATCGACATCTCGCGCTGGCAGGGCGAGGTGGACTGGCCGACCGCGCGCGCCAACGGGGTCAACTTCGCGTTCCTAAAGGCGACCGAGGGGGGCGATCTGGTCGATCCGCTTTTCGAGACGAACTGGCGCGCGGCGCGACGGGCGGGGGTGCCGGTCGGGGCCTATCACTTCTGGTACCACTGCCGCCCGCCCGAAGAGCAGGCGCGCTGGTTCATCCGCAACGTGCCACGCAGCCCCGGCGCGCTGCCGCCCGTGCTCGACATGGAATGGACGCCCTTCTCGCCCACCTGCCGCGATCGCCCGCCGGGCGCGGAGATCCGGGCGAAAGCGCGGGTCTTCCTGCGGATGCTCGAGGCGCATTACGGCAAGCGGCCGATCGTCTACGCTCCCGTCGACTTCTACCGCGACAACGAGATGTGGAAGGTGGGTGAGTACGAGTTCTGGCTGCGCTCGGTCGCCGGCCACCCGCAGGACGTCTTCGGCGGCCAGCACTGGACGTTCTGGCAGTACTCCGGCACCGGGCTGGTGCCCGGCATCGACGCTCGGACCGACCTCAACGTGTTCGAGGGAAGTCCGGCCGAATGGGCCGGGTGGCTGGCGGCCCGGTCCCGCTAGACCTGTTGCAACCTTCGCGCGAGCACAGCCCCGGCCTTTTCAACCCTCACCTTTCCCGGCTTGCCACGACTCGGCGCATGGGTTAAAATTTCCTTAATTTAAAGAAGGTTAACGAGGACATTGCCATGCTATCCAGACTTATGCGTTTCTTCCGCCCCGCCCTCGTCGCAGCCGCTCTCATGCTTCCTGCGGCTGCGCCCCAGGCGGCGACGCTCGTGCTGTCGAGCGCGGGAACTCTGACCGGCGCCACGGGTGTGCTGGTCAACGGGCTCGCCTACGATGTGACGTTCGAGAAAGGCTACTGCACGGATGTTTTCGCGCCGTGCGACCTCTCCACCACGTTCTTCTTCACGACCATGGCGGATGCCACCGCGGCGGCGCAGGCGCTGCTCGATCAGGTCTTCATCGACGGCCTGCTCGGCAATTTCGACAGCGACCCGTCCCTGACGCTGGGCTGCGAGGGGCTGTTCGCCTGCTACGTCATGGTGCCCTACCAGACCGACTTCTTCGACGTAGCCGACAACCTGACCGCCCTCTATGCCATGCATGCCGGCAACGAGCCCGACCCCGACCCGGTTCCGGACAGCGTAGACCAGCTCTACATCGACAGCGGCGATCAGTCGGTGGTCTATGCGGTCTTTTCCATCCCGCCTTTCGTTCCCGACCCGTCGGGCGACGGCGGCCTGCCCCCGGTGCCGCTTCCGGCAGCCGGCTGGCTGATGCTGCTGGGCTTCGGCGCGCTTGCGGCCGTACGCCGCCGCAGCGCCTGACTGCAGGGCCGGCGCTTCAGACGGCCTCGCCCCGGTCGAGACGCGCCAGAACGGCGTCGGCCGAGGCGAGCACGCGGGTCCGGTGCGCCTCGTCCATCCGGTCCCAGGTACGGTACATCTGGGCCATGCGCGGGTTGCCCTGAAACCGCGCCCGGTGCCGCGCCAGGAAGTGCCAGTAGAGCGGGTTGAACGGGCAGGCCCCCTCGCCGGCCTTCGCCTTCACGTCATAGGCGCAGCCGCCGCAGTAGTCCGACATCCGGTCGATGTAGGCACCGGACGCTGCGTAGGGCTTGGAGCCCACCACGCCGCCGTCGGCGAACTGGCTCATGCCGATGGTGTTCGGCGCCTCGACCCATTCGAAGGCGTCGATGTAGACCGCCAGATACCATTCGTGCAGCGCCTGCGGGCTGATCCCGGCGAGAAGGCCGAAGGTGCCGGTGACCATCAGCCGCTGGATGTGGTGGGCGTAGGCCTCCTGTTTCGTCTGCCCGACCGCTGCCGCGACGCAGGCCATGCGCGTGGGCCCGCCCCAGTAGGCGGCCGGCAGGGGCCGGGTGTGGCCGAGTGCGTTGCGTGCAGTGTAGTGCGGGCCTTCGAGGAAATAGATGCCCCGCACGAACTCGCGCCAGCCGATGATCTGCCGGATATAGCCTTCGGCGGCATTCAGCGGTGCGCGGCCGGCCCGCCACTCCGCCTCGACGGCGCGGCAGACGGCGAGCGGATCGAGCAATCCAACGTTGAGATAGGCCGAAAGGAGCGAGTGCGACAGGAACCGGTCGTCGCGAAGCATCGCGTCCTGCTCGTCGCCGAAGGTCGGCAGGTGGTGGCGCAGGAAATGGGCGAGTGCGGCCTCGGCGCCTGCCGCGTCAGTCGCGAAGCGGAATGGGCGCAGGTCGCCGAAGTTTGCCCCGAACCGCGCCTCGACCAGATCGAGGACCTCTTCCGTCACGGCGTCGGGCGCAACCCGGAAGGGCCCCTCGCGGAACAGGTCGGCCCGGGCGGGCTTGCGGTTGTCGTGGTCGAAGTTCCATTGCCCGCCGGCGGGCTTGTCGCCCTCCATCAGCAGGCCCGTCTTGCGCCGCATCTCGCGGTAGAAGAACTCCATCCGGAGCTGCTTGCGGCCCTCGGCCCAGGCGTGGAACTCGGCCGCGGAGCACAGGAAGCGGTCGTCCTCGAGCTGGCGGACGGGAATGGGAAGCGCGTCGAGCAGCCCGATCAGCCGCCATTCGCCGGGGCGGGTGGCGATCACCTCGGTGGCGCCGGTCTCGGCGGCGCGGCGCAGTAGCTCGCCGGGGATCGTGCCGGTGCTTTCGGGGTCGTCGAGGGTGGTGTAGAGGACCCGCCATCCCGCCGCGCGCAGCCTTTCGGCGAAATTTCGCATCGCGGCAAGGATGAACGCGATCTTCTTGGGGTGATGGGGCACATAGGTCGCCTCGCCCATCACTTCCGCCATCACCACGATATCGCACGCTGGATCGGCGGCCTTCAACGCAGCCACGCTGGGCGTGAGCTGGTCGCCGAGGACGAGGACGAGGCGCGGGCTCACCATGGCACCGTCTCGCCCTTCCAGTCGAAGAAGCCGCCGGTGTCGGCGGGGGTGAGACCCTCGATCACCGCCAGCAGGTGTTCCGCCGCCTGCTCGGGCGTCACCTTGTCATGCGCGGGATAGCCCTCGGTGAAGCGGGTGGCGACGGTGCCGGGATGGAGCGCGGCGAGCACCGCCTGCGGATGGGTCCGGGCGACCTCGACCGAGGCCGTGCGGATCAGCTGGTTCAGCGCGGCCTTGGAGGCGCGGTAGGAGTACCACCCGCCCAGCCGGTTGTCGCCGATCGACCCCACCCGCGCCGAGAGCACCGCGAAAACCGCGCGCCGATCCCGGGGCATGAGCCGCAGGGCTTGCTTGAGAACCAGCATCGGACCCGTTGCATTCAGCGCAAACTGCGCGGCGAGTTGCCCGGCATCCAGCGCTCGAAGAGTCTTTTCCGGCCCCTGCCCCGGCGGCGCAAGCGCGCCGGTCGCCACGAAAACAAGATCGAACGGCGCCGCCAGCCCGGCCAGCGCCGCCGCGATGCTGCCCTCGTCGGTGACATCCAGCCCGTCCGCTCGTGAGAGCCCGACGGTCTCCACCCCGCGCGCGAGAAGCGCAGCGACGAGCGCCCTGCCGATCCCCCCCGAAGCCCCGATGACAAGCGCGCGTTCCATTCCGCCCGGGCACCTAGCCTGCCGGCGCGGGCCGTCAAATTCCCGCTTTCCTTTTCTCCGTGCCCCCGTATGATCCGCGCTCATGACAGGGATCGCACATATCGCGCACATCGGGCACGGTTTCCGCGCCCTGCCGTCTCCTGCCCTCCTTCTTCTCCTTAGCCGCCTCTGAGCGTGCCGAAGGGCGCGACCGCTCGGAGGTAGCCAGCGCCCCGCACGACGGCCAAAGGAACGAAAGGACCCCGAGATGACCATGCCCACCGACGCCAATCGCGTCCTGATCTTCGATACGACCTTGCGCGACGGCGAACAGTCGCCCGGCGCGACGATGACCCACGAGGAAAAGCTCGAGATCGCCGAACTGCTCGACGACATGGGCGTCGACATCATCGAGGCGGGTTTCCCGATCGCCTCGGAGGGTGACTTCCTGGCGGTGAGCGAGATCGCCCGCCGCGCGAAGTCGGCCGTGATCTGCGGCCTTGCTCGCGCCAACTTCAAGGATATCGACCGCTGCTGGGAGGCGGTGCGCCACGCCAGCCGCCCCCGCATCCACA
>CAZOHN010000101.1:0-12882 GCA_964579325.1 uncultured Rhodobacterales bacterium | reverse complement strand
CGGGCGAGGCGCCCGCACAGCGCGCGGCCTCGATGAAGGGCATGGCCATCATCCGTGCGGCCTCTGCCCGCACGATGCGGGCGTATTGCTCCCAGCCGAAGAGGCCCAGCACCGCCACCAGCACATTCAGGGTGGACCCGAACAGCGTCAGGACGAACAGCGCGATCAGCGTGAAGGGCACCGCGATCTGCACGTCGACCGCGCCCATGATCAGGGCCTCGGTCCGGCCACCCGCGACACCGGCCAGAAGGCCCAGCGTGCCGCCGATGATCAGCCCGATCGTCGCGCCGATGGCGGCCAGCGTCAGGGTCAGCCGCAGGCCAAAGAGGCTTCGCGACAGGATGTCCCGGCCCAGTTCGTCGGTGCCGAGGTAGTGGCCGGGCCGGTAGCCGTCGAACCCCATTGGCGGGCGGAACCGGGCGATCAGGCTTTGCGCCACGGGGTCGTGCGGGGCGATCCATTGTGTCAGCAGGGCCGCGGCGATGACGGCGAGGCCGATCAGCGCGGCAGCGCGGCGCACGGCATCGGCCTCGTCCCACAGGGTGCGAAGGGCCGAACGGCCGGGGGTGTCGAGTGGCAGCGCGGTCATCGGCTCGCCCCCCGCCGCATCCGCGGATCGACAACCGTATAGGCGATGTCGGTCAGCGCGTTCACCGCGATCACGGCGAAGGCGACCGTCAGCACACCGAATTGCAGCACCGGATAGTCGCGGCGGATCGCGCTGTTGACCAGCAATTCGCCGATTCCGGGCCAGGAAAAGATCGATTCCACCACCACCGACCCGGACGCTGCCAGCCCCGCCACCTTCAGCCCCACCACGGTCAGGATGGTGATGCCCGCGTTGCCCAGGCCATGGCGCAGGATCACCCTGCGTTCGGGAAGACCCTTGGCGAGCGCGGTGCGCATGAAATCCTGCCCCAGCACGTCCAGCATCGCGTTGCGGGTGAACCGCGTCAGTGCCGCGATCAGGGCGGCCGAAAGCACCAGCGTCGGCATGATGAAATGCGCAGGCGTGGCGTTGCCCATGACCGGCAGCCAGTTCAGCCAGTAGGCAAAGGTCAGCACCAGAAACACCGCCAGCACGAAATCGGGGATCGCGTAGCCCAGGAAGGCCACGGTCATCACCGCCGAGCCCATCCAGCGGTCGCGCCAGACGGCGGCAGCGATGCCCAGCGGAATGGCGACCGTCAGCGTGACGGCAAAGGCCGCCAGCAGCAGTTGCGCCGAGGGCCAGATGCGTTCGGCCACGATTTCGGCCACCGGGCGGCGCTGGGTGAAGCTCAGCCCGAACTGGCCGTCGGTGAAGGCCCGCAGGAAGGCGAGGTATTGGTCCCAGATCGGCCGGTCGAGTTCGTAGTAGCGGATCAGGATCTCGCGGTCCTCGGTCGTCAGTCCGTCGGCCAGCACGAAGTCGACCGGGTTGCCGGTCAGCCGGGTGGCGAAGAATACCACCGTGACAATGACGAAGAACGTCAGCGCCATGCGGAACAGGATGCGCAGGATCTGGCCTAGCATCCGGCGACCTCGGTTTCGGCCGCGGTGGGTCCACCGGTGGGTCGGGCGATGCGGACGAAGGGCACGCCCTCGGCCCGCGCGGCCTCTCCGTCCGTCTCGGGCGTGTCGCCCAGATAGATGGCGTCGCGGGGCGCGACCCCGGCGCGCGCCAAAGCGATCCGCAACAGGTCGGGCGCGGGCTTGCCCAGGCAACGAGGGGCGCCGACTGGCACGATGGCGGCAAGGGCTGCCAGAAGGGCGCCGGTCTCGGGCACCGGCGCGCCGTCGGGGCCGGGGTGGCTGGGGTCGGGGTTCGTCAGATGCAGCGGTACCCCGCCATGCACCAGCGCCGCCAGCCGCGACAGCCGGGGCAGCGTCAGGTCTGGGTCGCGGGCCAGAACTGCGGCGTCCGGCGACAGATCGTCGGGCCGCAGCCCCAGGTCCACGGCCAGCGCCACAAGGGGCGCGGCCGCATACAGGGCCACCCTTGCGCCCGGGTGGCTGCAGGCCAGCGCGCGCAACGTCTCCTCGCCCGCCAGCACGATCCGGTCCGCCGCCACCACCAGCCCGAGGTTCGCAAGCCGGGCGGCCAGCGTGACCGCCGTGTCGGTCGAATTGTTGGACACGATCCACAGCCGCGGTCCGCAGGCCGCGACCAGCCGCGCCGCCCCCGGCAACACCCGGTCGCCCGCGATCAGGCAGCCGTCGAGGTCGCACAGCACAGCCGCATGGCCCGCCCCGCCGCTGCGCACCACCTCGTCCAGACCGCTTGCCGTCATGGAGTATGCCTTCTCTGGTGCCGCGACGCGCGCGGCATCGGCACCGCAGCGCCGGGTTCATCCTGTCGGGGTGTGGGCCGCCTGTTGGACCCTCTTGCCTCCGACGGGATTCGCAGGCTCGTGTAACCCCGGTGTTACAGCTGAAGGCTAGGCTTTCGCCAAACGAAGGTACGGCTTTCGGAGGTGTGCCGCATGTTGTCGCCCGCCCGGTTGCGCGCCATCGCGGCGGTCGCTGAACACGGCACCTTCGCCGCCGCCGCGCGCAGCCTTGGCGTGTCGCATGCCGCCGTGTCGCAGCAGGTCCGCGAGATGCAGGCAGAGCACGGCATCCGCCTGTTCGACCGGGTCGAGGGCTTGTTGCGTCCGACGCCGGTGTGCCTGGAACTGTCCGACATCGGCCAGCGCATCCGCCATGCCGAAGCCGATGCGGCAAGGGTCCTCGACCGGCGCAACGCGCAGGGCCGACCTCGGCTGCGCCTTGGGCTTGGCAATTCCATGCCGGGGATTGCCATCGCGGCGGCGATGCTGCGCCGTCAGCCGAGCCTTTCGATTGAAGTGGAAGGCGGATCGCATCGCCACATCCTTGGTGCAGTCCTGCGCCGGGATGTGGAGGCGGCGGTCCTTCCGGACATTCCCCCAGATCCTCGGTTCCGCCGGTATCCCGTCGTCACGCAGGAAGTCGTCGCCATCGTTTCTCCCGAAGGACCCCTGGCACGGCTCGACATGGTTTCCCTTGCAGAGCTTTCGGGTCTGCCTCTCGTGTTCCGGTCGCCGGGTTCTTCGACCCAGAAGGTGGTCGACCGGGCGTTCAATCGCGCGAGACTCGCGCCTGAACCCCGACTTGTCGCGGATACGCGGGACGCGGTCTACGAAGCTGTCGCCATGGGGATCGGCGTCGGTTTCATGTGGCGCCACGGGACTTTCCGAAAGGATGCCGTTCGGCGTCTCAACGTTCCGGAGATGGGGGTCGGCGTGGAAGAGGTTGCCTTCGCGCTGGCCGATGAACGCAACGAGATGGTTCAGTTCTTTTTCACCGCGGCCGAGGAGCACTCGCGCGCGACACGAGAAGGCTCGGGCAGGGCGTTCGCAAGTCCCGCCGCGAAACGCACGTTGTGACCTCCTTCGCCGGATCGCAGCGCCGATCCCGGCGCGCGCGTCCGAGGCTCGAGCGAATCCGTGCCGCGATTGCCCCACAGGGAAAGAACCGGGATCGAAGTCATGGCGGGCGTCACCGTCGGGCTTTGTCCGGAAAGGGCCTCCGCTGCAATCACGCCCCCAGACATCCTGGGACCCATGTTCGGGTAGAGGTTCGGAACTGCCAGCGGTTCGGACGCTCGCCCCTCCAGGCGGAGGGCAAGGCGCGGTGGCGCGGCGTGATGATTGCCGACGAGATCACGCGGCAAGTTGGGTCGGCGGCCTCGGTCGTGTACGGATCGGACCGGGCGCGCACCCATGGCGATCTTGCGGGTGGGCAAGGATCAGATGCCGGATTTCGGTTCGGCGCGGGAGACAATCTCGTGCGTCGTCAAGAGCACCTGATGTCAGTTGTGCCTGAGCTAGGGTTCCGGCCTCGTGGCGAAGGCTGTCAGGAAACGGATCGGTGCCGACGACACACAGATTGCAAGGCACCCGTGGGCGCGGCGCTCAATAGGTGAGGAGCGTCTGAATTGCCTCACCCGGCGACCGTCCGTTGGCCGGCGCTTCAAGCGCGGGTGTGTCGGCCACTCCATCCCCGTCGGAGAAGTAGAGAACGCAGGCCGTGTGGGCATCGCCGTGGATGCTGAAGATCTGCACCTTCGGGCAGCCGCCATGCGGCAGTCCGCTCGACGCCTCCAACGCCTGCACGAGGCCGGACGCGTCCGCGCAGAGCGCAGGATCGTCCTGTGCGACGGCCGGACCTGACAGGGCCAGGAGAACGATGATGCCGGGCGGGGTGAAGTGCTTCATGCTGATCATCACGTCTTTCCCAAATATGGCGGTCGGGGGGGGCCGGGATAGTGCGGGCCCGCGGCACCGGGGACGCGGCGCCCGAAGTCCAGAGCCGCTGGTTGTCAATCTAGGAGATTCCGCCCTCCGCCGGGTAGCCCCCACGGACAGTGGCGGGGGGGCACAGAAATCGTGGGGGTAGAACGCCATGGACTCCTACGATCTTCGTGCCCCCGTGCCATCCGGCCGGTCGATCCGCAGCGACCCCACGGCAATCAGGGTCGAGGGCCAGAACGTCACCACAGTCAACGACGGCCGCAACGGCATCCACATCGGAGAGGGGCACATGTCCTCGTGATCGAGAACTCCGGCACGGGCGTCCTTCGCAGCGCCAGCCGCGCCGCGATGTCCGCGTCCGACATCGAAGACGCCGGGGTCATGGGTGTCAACGGTGGCACGATCACCTGCGTCAGCGTCTTCAACAGCGGACCTGTCCGCAACGGCATCGTCGATTCGGACGATGCGGCCAACCATGTCTCCATCCTCAACGAACGCCGCATCGAAACCTTCTTCGCCGATACGTTCACACTCCAACGGGGCGCCGATGTCGAGGTGCGCATCGTCAGCATCGGCCAGAACGAAAGCCGGAACGAAGCCGCCATCCCGATCCGGGAGGACGTGCAGATCCTGACCGAGATCGTGAACTCGGGCGAGCATGTCGGCCATCGCGCCTTCGACGGCACCGCCTCGCACCACGGCGTGACGTCCGCCCGGTCGGCGGGGTCGTTCGACGGTAGCCTCACGCCCGGCGCCGGCGACGACCACTTGCGCATCGAGAGCGGGATCGCCGTCGGCTTCAGCGACCTCTTCTCCTGACCAGGGTTCGACGTGCAGCCCGGGTTTCCGGGCGACGGACTTCCTGCCTTCGCGCCGATAAGGGGCCCGGCGGGCCCGTTGCCGGAAACGGCCCGGCTGACCTCGCCGCCGCGTCAATCCTCCACTCGCAACCAGGGCCGCACGGGCCTGTCACCAAATGGTTCAGTGCAGGGATGCCGTTGCAGTCGCCGCGACCGTCGCAGTCGCGCTCTCGACCGCTCCCGGTCTTGCCGCAAGCATCCAACCGTCGGCCCATGGCCTGACCAAAGGCGGGATCATCACCCAGTGCGACAAGGCGTCCGTCTCGTTCCTTCCCGACGCGGCACTTGTCGGGGCCTCGGTCGACGAGAGTTCCTTCAAGCTTTCTTCAAGCTGCTGATCGGCGAACCGGTCCCCGGAGTGCCCGACGTCCTGGGGGCGGCGGTCCTTTCGGGCGATCCCGTGGCCCGTGAACGCGACGCCAACGCGGCCATTTGCCTGTTTTGCGGCGGGACGGACCTTCTTCGCGCCATGCTCGAGGACATCCACGCCACGGCGACGATTGACACACCGTCTCTGCCGCCCCGATCCCGTCGCCCTTCCGGGACCGCGGGTCGCGCGTCGGTACAAGTGCCCGCCCGCCATGCGCCTGAGCATCGGTTGCCCGCGCCACCGTCGGTGGGCACCTTCGCGTTCCCGAACTTCTCCCCTTTCGCCGGCAATCCGCCTGCGTCTCCGTCGGAACCGGCACCGCCCGGTTGACGATCGTTGGACGGCTATGGCGCCGTTGATGCACGATCGGGTCACACTGCAGGCGCTCCCGGCCGCGCATTCCGGCGGATTTGGGCGACACGACAAGCGGCAATGGATTATAGCGTGTTCACAAGGACGCGACTTGTTCGACACGTGGGGGCGTGTTGCGCCGAGTTGTGGCATTCCGGATCGCAGTGTGCGGTGGTGGATCAACCCGCCGTCGCGCGACAGGAGCTTCACGGCGCGGCTGGCCCCCTCATTGTGCGGCTTGGCGCAGGTTCGGCCGGAGGATCGGCGATGGACTGGGACGATCTGCGCTTCTTCAATGCTGTCGCGACGGCGGGCAGCGTGGGCCGGGCGGCCCAGACGCTGGGCGTGACCCAGCCCACGGTGGCGCGGCGGGTGCGCGACCTTGAACAGCGACTTGGCGCGCGCCTCTTCGACCGGCTGACATCGGGCTACCGGATGACCGAGGCGGGCGCCCGTGTCTACGCAAGATCGAGCGATGTCATGCGGATCGTGCAAGCCATCTCCGACGACGTCGAGGGCGACGAGGCCGAGGTCGCAGGAACCGTCCGGATCACCGCGTCGGAAGGTATCGGCGCGGCCTGGCTCGCGCCGCGGCTCGGGATGTTGCGCGCGCGCCACCCCGCCCTCCGGGTCGAACTCGAGCTCTCGACGCTCACGCGCGATGTCGCCGCCGGCGATGCCGATATCGCCTTGCGCATGGGCGAGCCGCGCGACGAAGCGCTCGTCGGCCGCCGGATCGCCATGATCCCGTTCAGCCTCTACGGGTCGCAGCGCTACTTCGCCGTGCACGGTGCGCCGCGCGGGCTCGAGGACCTCGGGCGGCACATGATCATCGAAAGCACGGGCCGGCTCGAGCATGTTCCGCAGGCGCGGCTCCTGCGCGACGTGGCACTGGGCGCCGTGACCGTCGCGGCGGTGGACAACATCTTCGCGCAGGCCGCGATCGTGAAGGCCGGGGCCGGCCTGGTCGGCCTGCCCTGCTACCTCGGACACTCCGATCCGGATCTGGTCGCGGTGCTTGAAGGCGCGTTCCACGTCCACATGCCGGTCTGGCTTCTGACGCGCCATGATCTTCGCCAGACCGCTCGCGTCCGCGCGGTGCTGGACTTCATCGCGGACGAGGCCACGCGGTCGCTGCCGCAAGATCGCGTACGCGCCGCGCCCAGACTGATTCTTGCTGCGGGGACGTGAGCCGGGTGCAGGTAGGACGCAGCGCTGGAGGACAGGGGTTCTTCTCCGCCGCGGCCAACGCCCCTGACAGCCGCCCACGGCGTCGTAGAGTTCGTCCTCGGTGATGACGAAGGGCGAAACGATCAGGAGACGGTCGATGCGCCGCCCGTCCACGGGAGCCGCGGAGGGTCCGGCCGCGCGCCACGGCGACGCCCCCTGGCGGTCTGGTCGGTGCGCTTGTGGACTGACGGCGCAGGCACCCCGCGCAGGTCAGCACCCGGGAATCAAAGACCGAAGTTGCGACCCGCATAGGCCACATCGCCCGCACTCAGGGTCAGAAGCGGTGCAGGCGCGCCGCCCTCTGGCCAGTCGACAAGGACAAGATCGGCCCGCTGCCCCGGCGCGATCCGGCCTCGGTCGGTGAGGCCGAGCGCCCGTGCGGGGCTTGTCGAGATCAGGGCCCAGAGCTCGGGGAGAGGAGCCACACCGTCGGCCTGCAGCCGTGCGACTGCGCCCAGCATGGCGGGATAGAAGTAGTCGGACGCCAGGATGTCGCAAAGACCCAGCGCCACCATCTCGGCCGCACCGGGCGAGCCGAGGTGGCTGCCGCCGCGCATCGCGTTCGGCGCACCGAAGACGATCCAGTCGCCCGAGGCCCGCGCCGCTTCGGCCACGGATCGGTTCATCGGAAACTCGCTGATCCGCGCGCCGTGGCCGCGGTAGAAGGCGCGCGTCACTTCGTGGCTGTCATCGTGGCTCAGCATCGGGGCGGTCCGCGCGCGCGCACGTTCCGCAACCGCCGAGATCGTTTCGGGAACCTCGGGCCGCCGCTCCCAGATCCCTGCTATGAGGCGCACAAAGGCGTCGACGGTCATGCCCGAGCGCCGGGCGCGGTCCTTCATCTTCTCGGCAAAACCGGGGCTGGCAATATCGGTCAGCGGAAAGTGCGGGTCGAACTCGAACGGGCGCTCCTGCAGCGGGACGGCGGGATCGAGGAGCGCCATCGAGGTATGATCGTTGAACGCCAGCGATGGCGTGAGCGGGCCGGCAAGCGCCCGCTCCAGCAGCGGTTGCGCTTCGAAGCAGAAGGTTTCCCAGCGCAGCTGCAGCCGGTTCTCGACCGTCAGCCGATGGCCAAGTGCGCCGAGCGCATCCACGACCTCGGCCCCCCGGGCGACCGAGCGAAGGCCCGGCTCCCAACTCAGCGTGAGGGCGTGGTAGGCGGTGGCGATCCCGTTCGCGGCAAGCTGGCGGTCGGTCTCGAGGACGGCCGTTTCCACCGGCACGAAGACCCCGGGGCGCGGCATCAACTGGCGCTCGAAGGCGTCGCCGTGAATGTCGACGAGCGCGGGGGCGAGCAACAGGTCACGCGCATCGATCACACGTGCCCCGTCGCGGGGAACGTCAAGGCCGCTGATCTTCCCGGCCTCGACGCGCACGGAGACCCTCTCGATTCGGTCGTCCAGGACAACGTCGGCCCCCTCGATGACGAAAGCCGCCATCAGCGGCGTTCCATCAGGACGTGCCAGTGCCAGGAGCCCGGCGTTTCGTGCTCGCGGTCCTCGATGCGCCAGGGCTCGAAGGCGCCGAACAGGGCCACGAGGCCGGCGGCATCGCAGTAGTAGTGCGGGTGGATCTTGTCGCCCTCCCCGTCAAAGACCCAGGTATTGCGCGAGATCTCGCGGCCGGTGTGCCTGCCGAGTTCGACCGGCACGCGCCGGGCCGACAGCATCGTGCCGAGGAAGCTGCCACCCGGACGCAGCACGCGGGCGATCTCGGCGATCGAGCGCTGCACGACTGTTTCGTCGCCGTGGTAGATCACATTCCAGCTCAGCAGGTGGTCGAAGGCGCCTTCCGCGAAGGGCAGATCGGTCATCCGACCCTCGACCGTCTCGATTTCGAGGCCCTCGGCGCGGGCTGTCGCGGCCAGGGCGGCATTGCCTTCCGGCGCGGCGTCAAGCGCGGTGACCCGATACCCGGCCCGGGCAAGCAGAAGTGCGTGACGCCCCACCCCCGAGCCGAGGTCGAGCACGCGCGCTCCCTGCGCGAGGCCGCGCGCCCAGTCGATCACGTCGGACTCGGGTCTGGCCCATTTGCTGTCGGGCGATATCGCCGCCCATTCGTCGTTCCAGTGCCGGTGTGCGGTGTCGGTTGTCATCTTGTCGTCCCGATGATGCGGCGGCGGAGGAGGCCGCCCAGTTGCTCGACTGCCACCACGACGACCGCGATCATCAGTATCACGGTCATGGCCGTCTGGTAGTCGAAGAGGTCGAAACCCACCTTCAGCTCGATCCCGATCCCGCCAGCCCCCACCAGGCCGAGGACGGTCGACGAGCGCACGGCCTTTTCCAGCCCGAAGAGGCTGGTGGAGACGAAGGCGGGGAGCGCGGCGGGAACAGTGGCGGCGGCGGCCACGTCGAGCCTCCGTGCGCCGGTCGCCGACAGGGCCTCGGCCGGCCCGCCATCGACGTTCTCCATGTCGTCGGCAAAGAACCTGCCGCAGAAGCCCAGCGTGTCCATGACGATGGCGAGCATACCCGCGAACGGACCGAGCCCCACGGCAACCACGAAGACCAGCGCCCAGGCAAGGTCGGGAACGGCGCGGATGAAGCCCAGGATCGTGCGCACCACCCAGTTGACCGCAGGCCCGGCAATCACGCCGCGCGCGGCAAGAAGCGCGAAGGGCAGGGACAGAAGGATACCGATCGCGGTTCCGGCGACCGCGATCTGGATCGTCTCCACCATCTTCCAGGACAGGCGGCCGAGCGCGTCGGTGGAGGGCGGCCAGGCGCGGCTGAAAAAGTCGGCGAGGCGCGGTGTCGATGCGGCGATCTTCTCGGCTGACCAACCCGCTCCGTCGAGCGACCAGACCAGGATCGCCGCGCCGACCGCATAGCCGATGAAGGCCAGCACCGACGGCCGCTCGAACCGCGTGGCATGGTGTGATGCGGCGTCAGGCATAGAGCGCACTCAGGGCCGACCGCGACAGGTCCCGCGCCGGCGCGTCGATCTCGATGCGGCCACCGGCAAGGCCAAGAACCCGGTCGCCGAAGCGCAGCGCGTGATCGATGTTGTGCGACGTGAAGATGACCGTGACTCCTTCCGAACGGACAAGGCGGAAGAAAAGCTCCATAACTTCCTCACCGGCTGCCGGATCGAGCGAGGCGGTGGGTTCATCCGCGACGAGGAACCTTGGCCGGCACACCAGCGCCCGGGCAATGGCCACGCGCTGGCTCTGGCCGCCGGAGAGTGCGTCGGCGCGGCGCAGCGCCAGCGCCGCGAGGCCGACCCGGTCCAAGGCCGCCATTGCCGCCTTCCGGGCCGCGCGCGGTGCCAGGACGTGTGACCAGTATCGCGGCCCCGATGCCTGCCCGAGAAGACCATGCACCACGTTCGACAGGGCCGTCAGGCGCGGAACGAGGTTGTGTTTCTGTCCCACGAGCCCGGTTCTCGCGCGGATCGCGCGCCGCGCGGCCGCGCCCACTGCGGCCGTATCGCGCCCCAGGAGTTCCACCGAACCACGGTCCGGCGGGATGAGCCCGAGACAACACCGCAGCAGCGTGGACTTGCCGGTGCCGTTCGCGCCAACGAGGGCGACCGACGCTCCCGGCGTGATATCGAAGTCAAGATCGGCGAAGACCGGGACGGAGCGGCCATACGTCTTTGTAAGCCCGCGAACCCGAAGGTCCGCGGGCGCAAGCGCGGTTACGGCAGCCCCGGCCCGGTCAAGCGCCACGGTCAGTCGCCGATGAACTTGTCGAACTGCGGGTAGCCGGCGTTGCGATACATCGAGCGGACGATGTCGTAGGCCCCGTCCTCGATCGCGACGAGGTCCATGCCACGATACTTCTGGTTCTCGTCGTGCTGGAGGATCGCCTCGATGATCGCCTCCTTGTTGGTCAGGATGCCGTCACGCACCTTCGCCGCCGCTTCTGCCGGAACGTGGCTTCCCACCATGATCATGTCGTTGGGCATGTCGCCCGAGCGCGCGATCATCTTGAAGAAGCCGTAGGGCACCGAGGTGTCCTTGGCGCGCGGGCCGTTCATCCAGCTGGTCGAGTTGATGCCGATCGCGGCCACGTCGCCGTTGCGCAGCGACTCGTGGGCGATGTTCGACGAGGTGTGCACGCGCTCGATGTCGGTGACCGGGTCGACGCCATAGTCGGCCATCAGCTGCATCGGGCAGAGCATGTTCGAGGTCGACCCGATATCGCCGAGCGCGACGGTCTTGCCCTTGAGATCGTCCATCGCGCTGATGCCGCTGTCGGCCCGAACGACGATGGCGCAGTGATAGTCCGGCCGGCCTAGGCCGACGAGGGGCGCCGAGTCTGTCAGCGTGTTGATCACGATGTATTCGGCCGGCCCGGTGATGACGAAGTCGACCGACTGCCCGCGCAGTGCCTCGGCCGCCGCGGTCCGGGAGGTGACCGGGAAGAACTCGAAGGTCTCGCCGGTGGCGCTTTCGATGGCGGCCTTGAACGGCCCCCACTCGGTCTGGAGCCGTTCGAGCCCCTCGACGTCGGTGACGGCAAGCCGCCAGGTCTCGGCAAGAGCCGGCGCCGCGCCCATGGCGGCGACGGAGGCGGCGAGCAGAAGGGATTTGAGAGTCATCGGAGTGGTTCCTCGCAGACTGCAAAACGTCCGGACGAGTTACGCCGTCAACATGACCGGGGCTTTTCGGTTCGATGACGCTTTTTCCGCAGTTCTGTGACGGTCATGTCCTGGGGCGCCGATGGCCTGCCCGGAGGGGTGCAGCTGTTGCGCGGACCAGTGTTCATTGGGTTGGCAGGCCGGCGCGAACCATCGAAACGCCAGCACGAAACGTGCCGCGGCACGCCGGACCTGTCATCTGGGTGTCACGACCATATCGCGCAGAATTCATCCGGATGACGTGCGCGCTACACAGACGCGGGCGACCGTTACGGTCATGCGCACACCAAACCTTACATTCTCCGGCCTGACCCGCACCTTCGGCGCGACACGCGCCGTCGACAATGTCACGCTGGACATCCAGCCGGGTCAGTTCGTCGGCGTGATCGGTCGGTCGGGTGCGGGCAAGTCGACGCTCTTGCGCCTCGTCAACCGGCTGATCGACCCCACCGAGGGGCGGATCACCTTCGGCGAGACCGACGTGACCGCCTTGCGTGGACGGGAGCTCCGCGAGTGGCGGCGCGACTGCGCGATGATCTTCCAGCAGTTCAATCTGGTCGAGCGACTGGACGTGCTGACCAACGTCCTCGTCGGGCGACTGTCCGGACGCGGCTTCCTCTCCTCGATGGCGATGCAGTTTTCCGATGCCGAACGCGCGATGGCGATCGAGGCGCTCGACCGGCTCGACCTCGTGCCGCAGGCGCTGCAGCGCGCGGGCACCCTTTCGGGCGGCCAGCAGCAGCGCGTCGCGATTGCCCGGGCGCTGGTGCAGCGGCCCCGCATCATGCTTGCCGACGAACCCATCGCCTCGCTCGACCCCGGCAATGCGACCCGTGTGATGGAGGCGCTCCGCGCCATCAACCAGGACGACGGCCTCACTGTCCTCGTCAACCTCCACACCCTCGACACCGCACGGGCCTACTGCGACCGCATCGTCGCGATGCGCGCGGGCCGGGTGATGTTCGACGGCACCGCCCGGCAACTGACCGACGATGTCGTGCGCGACATCTACGGCAGCGATGGCCTCGCCGAGTTCAACGAAGCCGTGACCTCGACCGCAATGCGGACGCCGGTTCCGGCCTGAACACAGCCCAACGAACCAAACCAAGGGGAGAACTGTCATGAAGCTTTGGACGACATCGGCGCTCGCAATGATGCTGGCCCTGCCGGCGCTCGCGGAGGGCTGGAAGGCCGACTACCAGACCGTCAACATCGGCTTCCTGTC